>JBJETX010000118.1:0-3693 GCA_051883535.1 Christensenellales bacterium
GAAGGGCATATAATGAACGTAGCGGTCGCCCCCGAATTCAGAAGAAAGGGTATCGGAACCGAGATACTTAAACGGCTTATCGTTTCGGGAAAAGAAAAAGGTATCACCGCTTTTACTTTAGAAGTGCGCGTAAGCAACATCGCCGCTCGGATGACGTACGAAAGAGCGGGTTTTCTGTGCGTCGGGGTAAGACCAAAATATTATCCCGATAAGGAGGACGCCTGCATATACTGGTTGTATATGTAAGGGAGGATTCCATTTTAATTCATCATATTCAATACGGACGCGGAGACGACGTTATTTGTCTGCACGGCTGGGGCGGTAACTGCGACAGTTTTTTAGGCTTGGCAAAAAACTTATGGGACGACTACCGCGTTACGGTGGTGGATTTTTACGGGTTCGGGCTTACTCCGCACCCGGATTCGCCTTTGACGGTGGATGACTACGCTTTAAGCGTCGTTAATTTAATACGGTATTACAAAATGGAAAACGTAACGCTCGTATGCCATTCTTTCGGCGGCAGGGTGGGAATAAAAATTGCCGCAAAATACGGGTATTTACTGAATAAAATCATTCTTATCGACAGCGCGGGAGTGAAGCCGAGAAGGGGTGCGGTTTTTTATGCGAAAATCATCAGACATAAAATTTTAACGAAACTAAAAATTCCGCACGAAGCGGGAAGCGAAGATTACAAAAAAATGAGCGGAACAATGCGTGAAACGTTTAAGAACGTAGTGAACGAGGACCTGAGCGGCATTTTACCGCGAATAACCGTGCCCACGCTGATAATATGGGGGAACAAAGACGAAGAAACTCCCATATATATGGCAAGAAAGTTAAAAAAGCGATTGTCAAACAGCGAATTGATAGTCTTTGAAGGATGCGGGCATTTTGCGTACGTGGAAAGGCACAAACTGTTTTGCAGAATCGTAAAATGCTTCTTGTCGGAGGGTAGCGATGGGGTGGATTTTAACGGGAATTTTGGTAATTACGGGCGCAACGGGACTATTAAGATACCTATGCCTCGGGCAAAATAACGCGTACCGTCTGCCGTTCGGCAGAGTAACTTTCCATTATTATATGCCCGTAGCCGCGGCGGTCTGCCTGTGCTTTGTACTTACGGCGCTTGCTACGTTCGTATGCGACGAACTGATTTACGCCGCTTTGTCCGTCGCCGCAATAACGGCTTTTCTGTCGTTATTGCGAATATTTACGTACAGGACAAAATTCAAATTTACCGACCGCGGCGTAATTTATGCATTAAATTCATATTTTTGCTATTTTTTAATAACTGCATTTTTACTGATATTCATAAAAAATACATACGTTATGGCTCTTGCGGTATGCCCAGTTATTTTGGGTTCTCCGCTGATTATCAAACTTATAGAAATGCCGCTAAATAAGGCGTATGAGGATAAAAACCGCAAATTTGTTTATGCGCAAAAAGAGAAGTTATCCGCGATAAATCCCATCGTAATAGGAATTACCGGAAGTTACGGAAAAACGAGTTGTAAAAAAACGCTCGAATTTTTTCTTTCCGATAAATTTTCCGTTGCTTCCACGGACAAGAACTTCAATACGCCGATAGGGGTCGCTCTGAGCGTGGAAAAACTTACTGGCAACGAGCAGGTTTTCATTGCGGAATTCGGCGCGCGGAAGGTGGGGGATATCGGCGAATTATGTTCTTTGTTTCCGCCCGATTACGGAATTATTACGGGAATGTGCGGACAGCATCTCGAATATTTCGGTAGCCTTGGCAACATTTATGAAGAAAAATTCAAGCTTGCAAAGGCTGTGGCGTCCCGAAACGGCACGTGCGTGTTCAATATCAACGATAAAAACGTTCTGAAAATGTGGAAAGAACACCGCGGGAAAAAAGTATCCGCAGGGAGTTTCAAGAGAGCCGACGTATACGCTTCGGATATCTCTCTGAGCGAAAAAGGAAGCGAGTTCGTTCTCAACGCGGGCGGTAGGGGATATAAGTGTAAAACCGCTCTACTCGGTCGGCATAATATTCAGAATATAGTGATGTGCGCCGCGCTTGCGCTTGAACTCGGATGCGAAATCGAAAACATCGTAAAAAAAATAGAAAAATTACCGCAAATCAAGCATAGATTAGAATATATCCGCGCCAACGGCGTACATATACTCGACGACGCGTATAACGGAAACGTCTACGGCGTGAGGAGCGCGTTGGAAGTGCTGTCGTTTTTCCCGGGCAGGCATATCGTTGTGTCGCAGGGGATCGTAGAACTCGGTGCGGATGCGGAGAGGATTAACGAGGGTGTCGGCAGAGAATTATGCACAAGCGCAGACGTCGTAATCCTTTGCGGCGTAAACGCAAAATATATTCTTAAAGGGTTGAAATCGCATAATTTTGCAGGACGTATAATTAGGGCGAGAAACTTTAAGGAAGTGCAAAAAATAATAAAAGAAAACGTCAAATACGGAGATACGCTTCTGTTACAGAACGATATTCCCGACTTATATTAGGAGAATTTATGAAAAATTACGTAATAACTTTTGGTGGAGACAGTTGCGAACACGACGTTTCCGTAATAACCGCTTTATCGGCGTATAACGCCATAAATCAGCAATTCAATATTTTGCCGATATACTTAAAAAACGCAAAATTCTATTTATGTAAAAATCCGCTAAAAATCGAAAAAATTATAAATTTTTCAAAAAAAGACTTTTCCGAAGTATGCTTTTCGGGCGGAGAGTTGCGGTTTGTGGGGAAAAGAAAGAAAGGCGTCCGAGTCGATTGCGCGATAAACTGCAATCACGGAGGCGGCGGCGAAAACGGCGCGCTTGCGGGAGTATTCGAACTTGCCGCGATACCGTATACGTCCGCGGGAGTTTTTCCGAGCGCGCTGTATATGGATAAAGTTTTCGGCAAACATTTTCTCGAAAAGAAAAAGTTTCCCGTGGTTCCGTATAAAGTTTGCCGCTCCGTAAGCGATTTGTCCGCCGCCGAAACCCTCGGTTTTCCGGTAATCGTAAAACCGGCAAGGCAGGGGAGCAGTATCGGAATAGGTATAGCCAAAGACGCGGAAGAACTTGCGAAAGCATTCGATTTTGCAAAACGGTTCGACGATAAAGTCCTCGTGGAAAAGGCTTTGGAAGGTTTTACCGAACTGAACTGCGCCGCGTATCTACGCGGCGGAGAAATAATTATTAGCGATATTGAAAAAATCGAAACGAAAGGCGATTTTTACGATTTTGACTCCAAATACGGCGCAGGCGGCGCGTCGAGGCAGATTCCCGCCGTTATCGAGGATAAACTGACGGACAGAATAAAGAGGATTACCGCGGAAATTTATCGGTATTCCGAACTGAGAGGAGTGGTAAGAATAGATTTTCTTCTTTCTTCCACGGGAAAACTGTACGTCAACGAGATAAATACCGTGCCGGGTTCTCTCGCGTTCTATCTTTTTAAGGGACAGGGAATAAACCTTTCCGAACTCATATGCGATCTCGCCGAAGAAGGGATAGCGGAGTATGAGCGGAAGAAGGAAAAAATTACTTGTTTCAAGGATGGAATTCTGTCCGATTTTAACGCGTCTAAACTCGAAATAGGCGTAAAAAAGTAAAAATCGGCGTTATATGTGATAAAAATTGGGCAAGGTGTTTTTACGCCTTGCCCTGAAGTATGATAATCGATTCCGAGAGGAAGGGTGTTACATCGCTTCG
>JBJETX010000119.1:0-3687 GCA_051883535.1 Christensenellales bacterium
TATCTTGCGCTTTTCGCTTATCTTCCTTACCGCTATCTCTTCCACTTTTGCGTACAGTCTGTACTCGTCTTCCATTCCTTTCTGTTCGGCAAGTTTACGAACGTAATACTTGAACGTTTCCGCTCTCGGGTCGCTCAGAGAATATACCGCGTGTCCCAATCCGTACACGAGACCGCTTCTGTCGAAGGCTTCTTTATTGAGCAGTTTATCAACGTAATCTTCAAGTTGTTTTTCGTCTTTGGTGTCCTGAACTGTGGATTTAAGGTTATCGAACATCTCAACGACTTTGATATTCGCGCCGCCGTGTTTATGCCCTTTAAGCGAACACAGAGCGGCGGTCAGCGCGGAATACGTATCCGTTCCCGCGCTCGTTACGACGTGAGTCGTGAAAGTCGAGTTGTTTCCGCCACCGTGTTCCGCGTGCAGAATGAGCGCGACGTCGAGAACGTTCGCTTCGAGTTCGGTATATTTGCTGTCCGCCCTGAGCATACGGAGAATATTTTCCGCCGTCGAAAGTTTCGGATTGGGGATATGTATAATGAGACTTCCGTGTTTGTTTTTATGTTTGTGCGCCTGATAGGCGTAAACCGCGAGCAGAGGCATATTTGCGATAAGTTGTATACATTGCCCGAGTACGTTTTCGAGGTCGAGTTTATCGGCGTTTTTGTCGTAACTGTACAGCGTCAGAATACTTTTCGCCATATTGTTGATTATGTCTTTGTTAGGCGCTTTAAGGATAACGTCCCTGACGAAATTCGACGGCAGGCTTCTGCACAGCGACAATAACTGACAAAAATCCGCGAGTTCCTTTTCTTTGGGCAGTTTATCGAACAACAAAAGATACGCCGCTTCCTCGAACCCGAAATTGCCTTTCTTGTTTTTTATAAGGTCGATCACGTTATACCCGCGATAATACAGTTCGCCGTCTATAGGCACGAGGGTTCCGTCTACGTTTTTCTTTGCTCTTATGTCGGAAATTCTCGTAAGCCCAACGACCACGCCGTTGCCGTTTGCGTCGCGCAATCCGCGTTTTACGTCGTACTTTTCGTACAAATCCGCGTCTATTTTGTTGTTGTTGCGGCACAAATCCGCCAAAGCCACTATCTCGTCCATACTGTTAATATAGCGGTGCATATAAACCTCCCGTCTTTAATTTTGCGCAAACGCGCCGATTATTTGAAATACTTTTCTTTTTCGTGTGAATTTATCGTGCTTTGTAGCAAAATTCGCGCATAACGCCGATAAATTTTTCGGTGAGTTCGTCGCTTAAAGCCTCCGAACTCATAATCCATAACGGTACGCCCTCTTCTCCGTGATAAGAAGGCTGAATATAATCGTTTTTCCGATTGAGCACAAAACCGTTTCTTTGGTAAAAGGCAATTCTTTTGCTTGCGTATCCGCCGTCCGGCGGTTCGACTTCGAGAACGATCGGTTTTCCGTACGTTTTTCCGAGTAAACGCAGAGTTTCCGAACCGTAACCTTTGCCGCGTTCTTCGGAGTTTATCGCAATGTGTTCAAGAAAAACGAATTCATCGAACTGCCAATACGCCGTACAACCGACCGTTTTTCCGTCGCATACTATCCGTTCAAAACGAAAATTTTTTATTCCCAACAGTTTTCTTTCGTCGCGTGAAGTCCTTCGCTCCTCGTAAGGAAACGCTTTTTCAAGATCTGCATAGACGGAGTCGAAGTCGTTATCGGTAACGGGTAAAAACTCCAAAAAATCTTTTTCCATTTCGGTATATTACCATAATTTTTCCGTTTCGTCAAACGCGTTGACAATTTTTTAAGGTTTTGATAGAATAATCGTGATTTGCGATATGAAAAAACTCGTCGGACACCTGAAAACCGTACTCCATCATAAAAAACTCGTCTTTATCTTCTGCGTTAAGGCGGGTATTCCCTTGCGCGGTTTTCTTCACGACCTGTCCAAGTTCTCCCCCACCGAATTTATCGGCAGCGTCAGGTATTATTCGGACGGCAAACGCAGTCCTACCGTAGCCGAGCGCCGCGACAAAGGATATTCAGCCGTATGGCTTCACCATAAAGGCAGGAACAAACACCATTTCGAGTACTGGATAGAATTTAATTGGAACGGTCAACCGATTTACGTTTGTCCGATGCCTATCGTTTACGTCAAAGAGATGTTCTGCGACAGACTCGCCGCCACGAAAACGTACCTTAAAGACCGCTACACCGACCGCGCGCCCTTCGAATATTACCTTGCTAAAAACGAACGCGCGTTTATGCACGAAAAAACCGCGGAAATCCTCGAACGCGCTCTTCTTACTCTCGCCGAAAGCGGAGAAAACGCCGCGCTCTCTTACCTTAAATCTCTTAAATAAAAAACTTATTCTCTCTTAATAATCTTTCATTTTCGCTCTCAGGCGCGTATGTCCGGGAACGTATCTGTCCATAAATTCGTAAAAGTTTTTTCCGTGGTCGTGGTAACGGATGTGTCCGAGTTCGTGCACGATAACCATATCCACGCACTCCGGCGGTTGCGTGGCGAGATTGACGGAAAACGCGAGTTCCCCGGTAAGGTAATTGCAATTACCCCACGCGGAACACATTCCGTTGATTCTCCACCCTTTGCAACTTATTCCCACGAGATTTTCCATAACGGGAACGCGTTCTTTCAACGTCTCGAAAAGCCTTCTCCGATAAAAATCGAAAACGGTTTTTCTCGCGTGATATCCTATTCTTCCGTCTACGAGTCCGAGGTATATTTTTCCGTTACAAAAAGCAATCGAATACTCGTCCGCGTCGTATACGCATAGCGGTACTTTTTCTCCGAAAAGCACGATAAAACCGCCGTCGCGCAAATCGTTGAGTTTTCCGTTTTTTCTGCTCTCGGCTACGATTTCGTCCGCTTTCGTTTTAACGTAATCCGACGATAAAAACGACGGAACGTTGAGAGAAACCGCGTGTTCCGTACGCAGAACCCTGAACCTGCAGGTTTTTCCGTTCGTACGCTTTATACGCACTTCCACTCCGTCCGCCGTAACGCGTTCCATTCCGCAATGCTTCCGATACTTCTAATTCTTGCCGTAAAAACTTTCAAGCCGTTTCTGCCACTCGCAAACAGCCGTTTCTTCGTACGTAGCGGGGATTTTCTCCGCCGCTTTCGTCGCTTTGCCGACGTCTCCCATCGCTCCCGCTATCTGCAAAAGCAACCCTAAACGCTTTCTTCCTTTCCACGCTTTTTTCAATATGTCGCCGAAAGAAATGCCGCCGGATTCTCCGCCTGCGCCGCCCGCGAGCATTCCTTCGTCCAGCACTCCCGACTCGAAAAGAAAATCAAGGTCGTCCGCATTTACTCCGAGAAGCCACCTTTTCAGCAAGTCCACTCCGCAGAACGACGCGTATTTTTTATAAAACGCGACCTGATAATTCCAAAGATTTTCTTTCGAGCAATCGTCGTTTTGCATAAGAGTTTCTTTAAGGAACTTACCGCAGTCAATACTGCAGACTATTCCCGACCCCATCATAGGTATGGTCATAAACGCCGAATCTCCGCAGAGAACGTACCCGTCCGCCACCATTCTTGAAATCGGGTATCTTACCGGAATGGTCGTTTTGAATCCGCCTTTTACGAGTTCGTCGCCGAGAATCGGGTTATCTTCTTTCAACGCTTCGAGCGCGTTTTTAACGTCGTCGTCAGACAGTTCGTCGATCGTTCCTATC
>JBJETX010000120.1:0-3674 GCA_051883535.1 Christensenellales bacterium
AAAGGCGTGGATATCAACGCTCCCAAGGTGAAATTCACTATGGAAGAGTGCCGCAGAGAACTTGAAAGCGAAGGGTACGAAGGCAAACTCACCAACAGGGTGGTAAGACAGAGACTCCGTAAAAAGCGCGAAGACGCGGGGCAAATCACTCTCGGCGGCGTATTGAGAAACTTCTTCGGTACTTTCAAAGTAAAAGAAATGCGTATTATTGCGATAGGCTACGTCGTCGCGATGATGAGCGCGACTCTGATAATCTCCCTCGGATTCAACGTGTTTACGTTTACTTTCGACCTCGAAACCACGCAGATGTACGTTCTTATGGCGGCGCTTCTGCTTATGACGATAGGCTGTCAGCCTGTATGGGCTAAACTCGCAAAGAAAAAGAGCAAACAGTTCTCTATGTTTACCGGATTGATAATAAGTTTCGTCGGTTGCGTATTACTGTTTATAGCGTTCCTTTGCAGGGGATATATAAACGCTATTCTCACGAACGAAACGCACGGCGCGCTTTATAATTGGCTCGGAGTGGTTATCCTCGCGCCCTCTCTGATGATTGCGGGAGCGGGCACAGGCGTTCTGTATTCTATGCCTCTTGCTCTCGTCGGAGACGTCGTGGTCATCGAAAAAGATAAAACGGGAGAGGACAAGACGGGAACTTACGCCGGCGTTATGACGTTCTGTTATAAAGCGGGACAAGGGATAGTAACCGCGGTTTCCACCGCCCTTCTGACGGCAGTAGGCTACGTAAGCGGCGCGGCGGAGCAGACGGAAGCGGCATCCGCGGGTATCGGGTGGATACTCTGCATAGGCGTAGTGGTTTTCGTAGGCGCGGGTATGCTTATCTTCTCGCAACTTAAACTCGATAAAGAAAAAATAGCGGAGATACTCGCAAAGAACAATAAAGAGATGGAGCAGGCGGCGTTGGAAGTAAGCGGCGCGGCAGGAGAGACGGTTTTTGCCGCGGAAGCCGCCGCGGCGGTAAGCGAAGAGGAAAAAGCCGAAGAGTCCGAACCCATTGAATAATTTATCGCGCGGCTATCGCGGAAAACGAAAGGCAACCGAGGTTACGGTTGCCTTTCGTTTATCCGATTATCGCAAGAGAAAAATTAACCGTCGGTTTCTTCGCCGAGCAAACCGCTTAACGACTGCAAGGCGGAATTATAATTCCCCGAATCGAAAATTTCTTCTTTGGATACGCCGAGCGAGCCGACGTCGCTGCCTTCGGTAAATATTTCGTCGTCTTCGGTAACGCGGCTTACGCCTATATCCGCGCCGCAACCGTCGAAGTAGTAGTTGTCCTTAAAATAAACGCCCGTACCGTTTGACGCGACGTAGGAATTCCCGAACGTATTTTTGCCGCATAATCCGACAATTCCTCCACGGAAGACTTTTTCTCCGTCGGACAGGATATTGCCGATAAAATACGAAGCCAGAACTCCGCCGCCGTAATAACGCTCGTTTTCCGTGCCTTCGTCATAAAGCCTTTCCGTAACGCGACCCGTTATACCGCCGATAAAAGCGCGGTTTTCTTCCGACGGGGTCGCTTCGAGGTCGCCGCGGCTTATGCAGTTCTGCACGAAACCTAAACAGGGAGTACCGCTTATTTGGGTCGAACCGGACAGTCCCGTTATTCCGCCTATGTTCGGAGACCCTCCGACGGCGGAAATCCTGCCGTCGTTGAGGCATTGATATATAACGCCGTTGTACGTGCAGGACGCTATGCCGCCGACGTAAGAATTACCTTGCGTTTTGGCGTTAATCGAGGCGAAATTTACCGATATTGAGATTGAATAGAAATTCCGCACGACGATTCCGCCGACAAAGACGTCGAGAGCGGAAGGAGATTCCCCTTCGAGAACGCCGTTGTTCACGCAGTTGGAAATATAAGCGTAATTTGAGGAACAAACGCCCGAAATCATCGGAGACCACCCCTCTGCGGACGAAACCTGTTTTATTGAGGCGTTATTGGTATCGTTTGTCAGCCGATAGGCGTTTTCCGCGCATATTCCCGCGACGTCGAAAGTATCCGATGAGATGTTTCCGCTTGCGGAGCAGTCGGTTACGTAGGCGTAATTCGTGCCAACGATACCGCCGAAAGTCGCGTTCGCGTAAAGATTGCCTTCGAGCGTAAGGTCATAGTTTACCTTGCAGGAAGATATTTTTGCGTAAGATAAAACAATGCCCGAAGAACCGTTTTCCGCGGCTATTCCCCCGGCGATTACGCCGACTTCGTCTTCCGTCGAGGTTTCGCGGTAGGCGGTGATTTTTCCGCTTACGTTGAGGGTTACGTTTTCTATTACGCCGAGGTTTCTTTCCGCGATAAAAGCGAAATTATCGGAAATAACCGCGTTCGTCGTGCAGTTTACCGTCAGATTTTTCACCGTACCCGTCACCGTTCCGAAAAGGGGTTTGTCACCCGTAACGGTAATCGTCTTTCCGTCGCCGTTGAGTACGCACGACATAGTTTCCGCATAATAATTCTCGGGAAAAACGACGTCGGAGACGAGGGTATAGGTATTGTTAGACGAAAAGTCGATGTCGTCTGCCGAAGAAACGGAATAATACTTCTTTCCCGAGTCGCCTTCCGACGGCGAAGACGGGTTGTCCGGATTGTCCGGAGAGGACGGATTTTCGGGGGAATCGGGGTCGGTCTGCCCGGGGTCGTCAACGCCGATGAATGGAACGAACGCGTTGACTACGAAAGGCGTTCCCACGGCGATCGCTATGCACAGAAACGCGCTTATCGCCGCCGTAATCAGCCGATTTTTTTCTTTGCGGGTAAGAGGACGGCGGTCCATAACGATTTCGTCGCCGTTAAAGTCGAGATTAAGACCGTATTTAATCGAATAAAGAGTTTTAAGCCTTGCTTTGACTGCGGAAGAGGGGCGAGCGGAAGGATAAATCCTTTTCAGCGCGGTCGTTTTGTCGAGAATAAGGAGCATTTCCAACGGAGAAACGATTTCTTCGGCGTAAAGTCTCAGGCACTTTCCCGCTTTTTTGCGGAAAACGGAAGACAATTCCGTCGGTTCGGGAAGTGGTTCGCGGGCGTTGTTTTTTATAAATTTTTCTTCGTATTTTGCGATGAGTTTGCGCGAAGAAAACAGATACATAACGCTGAGTACGGGAAAACGCCCGAGGCATATTGCGCCGCAGGGGGATTGCGCGTTGCATTCGTCGAACGCCGTAACGTCGTCGTTTTTGATGGAATCGAGAAGTTTTTCCGTAAAAATATCGGGCATAGGCTATTTTTTCTTGATTTTTACCTTTCTGTCCGCCGCCCACTTGTCGAAAGCGTCGAAAAGATATTCTTCGTTTACCGCGCCGCCTTCCAAAGTTTTGCGGAGAAGGGAAGACGTTTCCGCAAAATATCCGCTGAGAGAAGCGACGGTTTTGTTCTGTTCCGCGAGAGCGGCTGACAACGCTTCGTTTTCTTTGCGTATCTCTTCTATTTTTTTTGCGTTTTCCTGCAAAACCGCGCCTACGTCTTTATTGATAAAATCGCTGATTTTTTCCACGCCTTTATTATAGGCGTCGAGAGATTTTTGGAGATCTTTGAGATTGTACGAAGTTTTCTTTTCCTCAATCATCGCTTCGAGTTTTGACAGAATGCTTTCGGCGGATTTTTCCATCTGCGTTACCGTTTCGAGTTTTTTTGCCACGTCGTCGAACCGATC
>JBJETX010000121.1:0-3645 GCA_051883535.1 Christensenellales bacterium
GTATGATTTTGACGAAAGTTTCAATAACGATTATAAAGAAAGTTCGATAAGAAAATGGCTGAACGAAACTTTCTATAACGCGGCGTTCAATTCAACGCAGAAATCGAAGATACAGACTACGACCGTTGACAACGGCGCGGCAAGTACGAATCCGAATAATAATTCAACGCAGTGGAACGGAGGAGCGAACGGTTTTGTTTGCGCGAACACAAGCGATAAAATATTCTTGCTCAGTGAAAAAGAGGTGACGAACGCTTCTTACTGTTTCAGCAGTGATTACGGCATATGCGATACGGCGAGGAAGAAGCGCACGACCGACTACGCGCAAAGTCAGGGAGCCTGGACTACCGAGTCGGACGGCACGGGTTGGTGGTGGTTGCGTTCCCCGCATTACAGTGACGGAGTAAGCGCGTATCGGGTGAGCCGCGAGGGATATGCTTTCGACGGAATCGCCGTATACGGAACGGATAGCGGAGTAGTTCCCGCTTTGCGGATAA
Organism: Christensenellales bacterium; assembly: GCA_051883535.1. GTDB lineage: Bacteria > Bacillota > Clostridia > Christensenellales > DTU072 > CAG-1782. The sequence goes on from JBJETX010000121.1 coordinate 498, forward strand.
AATTATCGTAGCGGATAGGTCGGGGAAATAAAAAAGACGGGTTTTGCCCGTCTTTTTTTCGTATTTTTATGTTTTTGCTTATTTTTCCACGCGGATTATCGCGCTGATTTCGTTGAGGCAATTCAGTTTTTTGATTGCGCTCATTGCGGCGTTCAGGTCTTTTTCGGGGGTTTCGTGCGTGAGGAATATTATCGTCGCTTCGTCGTCGTAGCCGATTTGCTGCATCATATCGATACTTACGCCGTATTTTGCAAACGCCGCGGCGATTTTAGCAAGAACGCCCGTTTCGTCTTTAACGCTCATTCTTATATAATAACGGCATACGTAGTTTTTGGTGAAGTCGGACGCTTTTACGTTGTCGCTGTTGCGGAACGAAGTATATTGATGTTTCGTCTGTTTTGCTGCGAAAACGATGTCGCTTACTATCGCGCTTCCCGTGGGAAGGTCGCCCGCGCCTCTGCCGTAGAGCATTATATCTCCGACGTTGTCGCCCTGAATGAACACCGCGTTGAAACTTCCTTTTACCGAGGCGAGGGGATGGTCGGACGGGATAAACGCGGGGTGAACGCGCGCTTCGATTTTTCCGTCGGTCTGTTTCGCTATCGCGAGAAGTTTAAGCGTATATCCGAATTTTTTACCGAAATCGATATCTACTTTGCTTACCGAAGAAATTCCTTCGCGGTAAATTTGCGATATCGGAACTTTTTTGTGGAAAGCGAGACTTGACAGAATGCTGAGTTTATACATACTGTCGAAACCGTCCACGTCTGCCGAGGGGTTCGCTTCCGCGTATCCGAGACGTTGCGCTTCTTTAAGCACGTCCGCGTAATCGAGTCCTTCGTCCGTCATTTTCGAAAGTATATAGTTCGTCGTGCCGTTTACGATTCCTTTCAGAGAAAGAATGTTGTTTCCCTGCATACTTTGCGTGAGAGTGCGGATAATCGGAACGCCGCCTACGCAACTTGCTTCGAAGTAAAGACCCGCTTTGCCTTTTTTAGCGGCGGCTTCGAGTTCGGGCCAATGCTTGGAAAACAGTTCTTTATTCGCGGTAACTATGCTTTTTCCCGCGAGCAGGCATTTTACGAGGAAGGTTCTGGCAGGTTCTATTCCGCCGAAAAATTCCGCGACTATTTTCGTTTCGGGGTCGTTTACCACGTCGTCGATATTCTGACTTACGACGGAAAGATCCGCGCCGAGCGCGACCGCTTTGCTTACGTCGCGTTCTATGATATGTCTTATTTCGATTTCCACTCCGTCGCGTTCGGCTATGTTTTTGCCGTTGTTTTTGAGTATGCGGTAAGTTCCGCCTCCGACAGTACCGAGCCCGAGCAGGGCTACGCCTATTTTTTTCATAAGAAGTTCTCCTTAATCGTTTTGTACGTTTTTATTGTAATCGTATAGCATTTTCAGACCTTTCAGGCTGAGCGCGCGGTCTACGACGTCTATAACGTCGCTGTTCTGAGTTACGAGTTGGCTCATACCGCCGGTAGCCACGACTTTCGCCGAGCCGAAGCCGGGTTCGCGCTTTATTTTATTGACTATATATTCGACGAGTCCGGTAAACCCGTAAATAACGCCCGCCTGCATATTTTCCACGGTGTTTTTCCCGATGACAGCGGAGGGTTTTACGAGTTCTATCCGAGGGAGTTTCGCCGCCGTATTGACAAGACTTTCCGCGCTCGATTTGATACCAGGGGCGATAAGTCCGCCGCGGAACACGCCGTTTTCGTCCACTACGCCGAAAGTCGTGCAACTTCCGAAATCGACTATAATGACGGGACCCGAATACAGTTCGTAAGCGGCGACGGCGTTTATTATTCTGTCGCTGCCGAGTTCGTGAGCGTTATAATCGAGAGTGATTTTTCCGAGGTTGAGTTTAGGCGAAACCATTATCGGTTTTTTCTTCATATAATAAGTACACATATGTTCGAGGGTATAATTGATACTCGGAGCGACGCTCGAAAGAATTATACCGTCTATTTCGCCGAAAGAATGACCTGCCTGATTGAGCAAGTCGAAAAGAATCATACCGAATTCGTCCGCGGTACGCGACGTGTCGGTTGCCACACGCCACGTGTTGAGTTGTTTTTTGTCGTTGGCAAGACCGATTTTTATATTCGTATTGCCCACGTCCATCAGAAGTATCATAAAAAACCTCGTATACGCGCTTTTGTTACGCTTATTATATAACAACGCGTAATAAAAAGCAAATAATTTGTCGCGTCGGGTTTTTAATGCGGAAAAACAAGGGGTTGTCAAGGGCGCGTTTATATGGTATAATGGAAAAAAATAAAATGAGAGGTTTTTCGTTTATGTTTGAAAATTATGAATTCGGTCTGGAGTATAAACTCAACGGCTCGGGCGTTATAAAAGCCACGGGATTCGATACCGCGGATTATTCCGTTACCGTCGAAGCGGGCGAGCATACGCTTAAATGCGTTTTACGTCCGAAAAAGAAAATGGAACTCGTCAACGCCTATCTGACGGGAAAATACGCTTACGACGCTAACGACAGAGTTTTCGTCAACGGTTATCAGTCCTGGACTACGACGAGAGAATACCGAGCGAACGACGTGCAGAAGGGTTTGTCCGGACTCGGAAAACATTTTCCCGTAAAACCTTTCGTGACGATTTTCGGGGATTACGCTTTCCAGAATTATTCTTTGGAGAAAGGCGTGTTCCACAGTTATTCCTATACGTATGTTAATACCGACGGCAGAGTTGCGCTTTACGGAACGACGAACGAGAGAACGGGTTATACCGTTTTCCATCACGATATGAACGGCGGAAAACTCTCCGTGCAGAAAGACGTCGAAGGCGTCACTCTTACCGATGACTACGCCATATTCGAATTGTATGAAACTACGGGAACTTATGAAGAAGTTTTCGACGCGTATTTTGCTCATCTTGCTTTCCCGAAACCGAGATTGTCCCATCTTGCCGGATACACGAGTTGGTATAACTACTACGGAAACATAAACGAAGAAATCATTCTCAGAGACCTCGAAGGACTTTCAGGGGTAGGGAAACACGCGGACATATTCCAGATTGACGACGGTTATCAGAGCAAAGTCGGAGATTGGGAATGCAACGAAAAAGTATTCCCGAGCGGTATGAAAAGCGTAGTGGATAAAATCCACGCCAAAGG
>JBJETX010000122.1:0-3596 GCA_051883535.1 Christensenellales bacterium
GTCCATTCCCGAGTTATTCGCCGTAGCGACGTCAACCGACGAATCTCCGACGTAAACGGATTCGTTTCTGCTTACGTTGAGATTTTCCAAAGCGCGATATACCATATCCGAAGCGGGTTTCGGCGCGAGCCCTTCCGTTTCGCCTATCCAATAATCTATCGTATCCGCAAAGAATTTATCGAACAGCATTTTAAGATATACTCTGTTTTTATTGGAAACCAAAGCGACCTTATACCCTCTCTCTTTGAGTTTTACGAGCAAATCGATAATCCCTTCGTACGGTTCCGTGTAATCGGCAAAATGCTCTCCGTAATAACTCTTGAACAATCCGAACGCCTCGTCGAAACGGTTTGCGTTCGTTTCGGGCAACGCCCTTTTTACCAAGGCTTTTATTCCGTTTCCCACCATACGCAAGGTATCTGCGTCGGTTTGCGTTTTGCAACCAATCTCGTTCAACGCGTAATTAACCGCGTTCGTAAGGTCGCTTATCGTGTTGAGCAACGTCCCGTCGCAATCGAATATTATCGCTTTATACTTCATAATAAAATCAAGGCGGAAACCCGTATAAGTTTCCGCCCGTCTCCTTTTAGTTTTAAGATTAAAGTTTCTTAATCAGTTTCAAATCAATGCCTTTATCGCTGATTTTGATTACTTTCGCTTTTACCGTATCTCCGATATTAACGACGTCTTCGACCTTTTCTACCTTTTCTTTCGCAAGTTTGGAAATGTGAATCATACCGTTTTTATTGGGAGCAATCTCAACAAACGCGCCGAAAGTCATTATCTTAACGACGGGTCCGACGATTTCGTCTCCGACTTCGGGGTCTTTGGCAATAGCCATAACGAGGCGTTTCGCCTTATCGCTCATCTCAGAATCAACGCTTGCTATAAATACTTTACCGCTGTCGTCTATATCGATTTTTACGCCCGTTTCTTCGATTATCTTATTGATAACCTTTCCGCCGCTTCCGATAACTTCTCTGATTTTATCGGGTTCGATATTGAAACTGATAATCTTCGGAGCCCATTTGCTGAGTTCTTTACGGGGTTCGGGGATAACTTCGGTGATTTTACCGAGAATGAACAATCTGCCTTCGCGTGCCTGCGCAAGCGCGGTGCGGAGTATCTGTTCGTCGATACCTTTAATCTTGATATCCATCTGAATGGCGGTAATACCTTCGCTCGTTCCGGCAACTTTGAAGTCCATATCTCCGTAGAAGTCTTCAAGTCCCTGAATATCGCTCATAATGGAAATTTTCTGATGTTCTTCGTCCTTGATAAGACCCATTGCTATACCGGCGACGGGAGCCTTAATCGGTACGCCGGCGTCCATAAGCGCGATGGTGGAACCGCATACGCTTGCCTGCGAAGTGGAACCGTTACTCGATATTACTTCGCTTACCGTTCTTATTGCATAGGGGAAGCAATCTTCGCTCGGAAGCACGGGTTCGAGCGCTCTTTCCGCAAGCGCGCCGTGTCCGATTTCTCTTCTGCCGGGAGATTTAAGCGGTTTTGCTTCGCCCGTGGAATACGGGGGCATATTATAGTGATGCATATATCTCTTAAACACATCGTCGTCCAGTCCTTCGAGTTTCTGAACTTCGGTAATCGTGCCGAGTGTAAGAGTGGTAAGAACCTGAGTCTGTCCTCTCGTGAAAACACCCGAGCCGTGTACTCTCGGAAGAATTCCCGCTTCGCACCAGATAGGTCTGATGTCTTTAAGTCCTCTTCCGTCGGGACGAACGCCCTCTTCGCTTATTCTCTTGCGGACGTATGCCTTTTTCATAGCGTAAATAACGTCTGCCACGTAACCCATTTCGTCGGGGTAAATCGAGGAGAAGTGTTCCATTATTTCGTTGGTTACGACTTCCTCGTTCTTTTCTCTTTCCGCTCTGTCGAAAGTAGCGAAAATCGAAGCGATTTTTTCTTCGGAATACGCCTTAACCGCCGCTTCGAGTTCTTCGGGAGCGTGTCTCAACGCAATGTCGAGTTTGGGCTTGCCAACTTCTTTGACGATATCCTCGATCCAGGCGACGATTTTTTTGATTTCCGCGTGACCGAAAAGTATTGCGCCGAGCATTTCTTCTTCGGAAATTTCCTGCGCGCCCGCTTCAACCATCATAACCGCGTCTTTCGTTCCGCTCAACGAAAGATGAAGTCTGCTCTTTTCTCTCTGTTCGCTGTCGGGGTTAATGACGTATTCGCCGTCAACGAGTCCGACGACAACGCTGCCGGTAGGTCCGTTCCACGGAATATCGGAAACGCTGAGCGCGATACTGCTGCCGAGCATACCGAATACCTCTGGGGGTATGTTGGTGTCAACGCTGAGCGCGGTAGCAACCACGGCTACGTCGTTGAACAATCCCTTCGGGAACAAAGGACGGATAGGTCTGTCGATAAGTCTCGACGTAAGAATAGCCTTATCGCTCGGTCTTCCCTCTCTCTTCTTGAATCCGCCGGGAATTTTGCCGACGGCGTACATTTTTTCTTCAAAATCCACTCCCAAGGGGAAGAAATCTATTCCGTCTCTCGGCGCTTTCGCCATAGTAACGTTCGTAAGAACAACCGTGTCTCCGCATCTGATGAGACATTCTCCGTTACTGTGCGAACAATAACCGCCGATTTCGACGCTGACTTCTCTGCCGCCGATCGTGGTAGTGAAAATTCTGCTCTCCTTCATCTGAAATCCTCCTTGTCCGTCACCCGACGGACGCATATATAAATTTTTTTAATTGATTCTTAAGTAAAGTAATGCGGGATTGCAAAAGCAACCCCGCGAGCAAATTTACTTTCTCAAATTCAACGCTGCAATCAACGCTCTGTAACGTTCGATATCTTTGTCTTTCAGGTAACCGAGAAGATTTCTTCTTTTACCTATCATTTTGAGCAAACCGCGACGGGAATGATGATCCTTCGGGTGTGCGGCAAGGTGAGCGTTCAGATGTTCGATTCTCTGAGTGAGCAGCGCAACCTGTACTTCGGGAGAACCGGTGTCTCCTTCTGCGCGCGCAAATTTTGCAATTACTTCCGATTTCGTCAACGTATCCATTTTTACCTCCTGTCTTAACGAATATTGATTTGCCCTGAGCAACGAAACAATCCTGAATTTTAGGAGCGGATAATATCCTTGCCGAGGGTAAGATTTATTGACGGGAAAATAATACCATATTTTTTTATGATTGTAAACTTATTTTGCCCCTAAATAATTAATTTAACCGAAATAATTGTAGATTTACGGAAGCAAATCGAGATAATCGCAACTATCCTCTCCGATGAGGTAAGAATCGGGGACTTCGCCCGGCAAAACGGTTTCCGCAAGTATGACTTCCTGACTGACCGTTACGTCCTCCGCACGTTTGGGAACGGTTACGTCCGCTATAACCTCGGTATAAAGAACGAGTCTGTGCAAAGTCTGGTTTATTCCCGATCGTATGAATTTCGACTCGTAGGTTATCGCGCAGTTAGATACCACCTGCGTGTTAATTTCCGTTTCGGCACCGAATTGCGAAAGAAGCGCGCTTCCCGTAAAAACGCCCGAAGGAAGACGTATGCTCATAAGTCTGATTTCGTTGAGCCTGTTCTGTATTTCCGTGTTC
>JBJETX010000123.1:0-3588 GCA_051883535.1 Christensenellales bacterium
TAAAAGAGAAGTATTCCGGCGATAACGGCATTATACTTATCGAATTCAATAATACGTATCAGTTTCAGACCAACCCCGAATACAGCGATTTACTTGCGGATATACTGCGCCCGATAAAAGAACGGCAGTTAAGCGCGACCGTGTTGCAGACTTTGTCGATTATCGCATATCGCCAACCCGTAACGAGAGGGGAAATCGAAGAAATAAGAGGGGGAGTGAGCAGCGATTACGCCATCGGCGTTCTCACCAAAGCGGAACTCATTCAGCCCGTGGGAAGAAAAGAAACCCTCGGCCGCCCCGTTCTTTACGGAACTACCGACAACTTTCTCAAGCGTTTCCAACTCAAATCTCTCGACGCCTTACCCGACTATGAAGAACTGCTCGAGAGCATAAAACGGTCCGGAAAATACAACGAGACGGGAAGCAATATTTATGAAATAAGAAACAAAGAACTTTACAGCACGGAAAACGTCGATTCGTACTTCGACGAACTAGATAACGAAAAACCCGACTTCCTTCAGGGCGAAGACATCGTCACGGTGGAATCCGACGACGAAAAAGGCGATTAAAGATTTATTGCAAAATCTTATAATAAATTGTGATTTTTCAAGAATACTATATTTATATGGTATTCTTTTTTATCGCGTATTTGAGCATAATTTTTCTATTTTGTTTTCCTTTTAATATTAAAATCGTCGTCTTTTTCTCAAATTCGCCGAAAATATCGTTTTTTTGCGCAAATATAGGTTTTATCCGTATTTCGCCGAAAAAAATCAAAAAAAAGAAGAGCGGAAAAAGAAAAAAAATACCGATAAAAATAGGCGTAAAGCAAATAGCCGTTAAAAAACCGATCGATTTTAATTTATCGGTTTACGCGGTGCGACCAAGGGGATTAAGATGCGCCGAAAGGGCGATTCTCGGCGTTCCGCTCGATACGGTAGGAAGGTTCCTGAACGCAAAATTACCCTCCGTCAGCGTTTGCGTCGCCGACAGCGAAGGCAGAAAATTGTCCGCAAGTCTTACGCTTAAAGTAAGATTCAATCTTTTTTTGATAATTTCCTCCGTTGTGCAAACAATAAAAATCGGGAGAAAATAAATATGGAAATCACCGAATTGCTTAAAGACGTATTCGACGGAATGAAAAAATCCCTTGACGCTGACGCGGTAATCGGAACTCCGATTTCGAGCGAGTTCGTCACGGTTATACCCGTCAGTAAAATGACGGTCGGGTTTGCAAGCGGAGGAGCGGAACTCGACGGCAAAAGCCCTGCTAGAAAAAAAGATTCCCCGATAGGCGGAGTCGGGGGCGGCGCGTCGGTTTATCCGCTGGGATTTCTCGTTATGGACGGCGAAAACGTAAAATTCATAAAAACCGAGGGAGGAGACAAATGGAACGACTGTCTGGAAAGCGTTATGGAATTATTCTCGCGCTAATCGCAACTATGGCATTTTTTACCGTTTTTTCGTTTGTTTCGGGAATAAAAACCGAAAAGAACGCGGCGAAGGCGTCGGGAAGAAGCGCGTACGCCGTCATAAGAACGGATACTTTGGAAGTTTTGTTGTCGGATAATGCCGACGCACGCCTACCTATGGCAAGCACGACTAAAATAATGAGTGCGCTTATCGCCCTCGAAAACTGCAAAACCGACGAAACCGTCGTTATCGACAAACGTTCGGTCGGAATAGAGGGTAGCAGCGTTTATCTTCGTGAAGGAGAAAAACTCACCGTAGAAGACCTGTTATATTGCCTTATGTTGCGAAGCGGAAACGACGCGGCGACCGCGCTTGCCCTTCACGTTGCCGGATCCGTTGAAAATTTTGCGGAAATGATGAATATCCGTGCGGAAAGCATGGGACTAGTTAATACGCATTTCGTCAATCCACACGGTCTGCACGACGACAACCATTTTACGAGCGCGCGCGATCTGGCGGTGATATCCGCAACGGCGATGAACAACCCTTTATTTGCAAATATCGTTAAAACCAAGATAAAAACCGTCGGAGAAGGGGAAAGTAAGCGCACCCTCGCAAATAAAAACAAGATGCTTTCGCTCTACGACAACGCAAACGGAGTCAAAACGGGCTACACCAAAAAATCGGGAAGGTGCCTCGTTTCCTCCGCGACAAAAAACGGAGTGACGCTCGTATGCGTCGTTCTCAACGTCGGGGACACTTACGGATTAAGCGGCGCGTTGCTAGATAAAGGATTTAATATGATTCAAGGCTGAAACGCTTGATAATCGTCTGATTTTATAGTAAAATATTCGTCAAGAACACGAAAAAGAGAGACGAATAATGAGAATTAACAAATATATTGCCGCTTCGGGCGTATGTTCGAGGCGGGCGGCGGAAGAACTCATAACCGCAGGCAAAGTAAAAGTGAACGGCAAGACGGTAACGCTTCTTTCCACCGATATAGACGAAACCAACGATACGGTTATGCTCAACGGAAGAAAAATCGCTCCCGTTACGAGACAGATTTATATCATGTTTTACAAACCGAAAGGTTGCATTTGCTCGTTAAAAGACGAAAAGGGCAGAAAAACCGTATTCGATTACCTCGAAGACTTTGAAAACGCGCGCATTTTCCCCGTAGGAAGGCTGGACTACGACACGGAAGGTCTGCTTCTCCTCACCAACGACGGCGAACTGAGCAATAAACTCACGCAACCAATGAACGAGATTCCCAAAACGTACGTTGCGAGAATCGAAGGGGAAATTCAGGAAAGCGATCTCGCGCGTCTTCGTAACGGCGTAACCGTAGACGGAGTTAAACTCAAACGTTGTAAAATCAAAGTTCTCGATAAAGACGAAAAACACACGAGACTGGAAATTACTATCTACGAAGGAAAAAACAGAGAAATCCACAAAATGTTCGAAACCGTCGGAAAAAACGTAGTTTTTCTCAAAAGAATAAAGATAGGCGACATCAAACTCGGCGGTCTCGGCAGGGGAGCGTATCGCTATCTTACGCAGAAAGAACTGACGTACCTGAGCAACCTCTGATTTTCTATTCTTTTATCGCGTTTGTAAATCGCGGGCAGAGAGCGGAAAACCGCTCCTATAAAGCCCGCTTTTTTAATATTTCGCCGCACGGAAAATTTTCAGTAAAAATATAAGTTATTTTTAAGAAATGGGTTTTTATCGTTTGCAAAAAAGGGCAAAGCGAAGTATACTGTTATAAAATTACGTTCTGTCAGGAGGCGCAAAGTGCAATTATTTTCATTGCTCGGCACGTCCGCGGCGGATAAGTGGACGACGGGCGGACTAACGACGCTTATCGGATTGGGTATGACGTTCGTTATGTTGACCCTTCTTATCTGTTCGATACATCTGCTGAGACTTATTCTTAAAGGACTGGAAAAATTTATTCCGGATTTCAAGAAGAAACTTTCCGGATTATTCCGGAAAAAAGACAAAGCCGAAAACGTGACGGCGGAGGTCGTTGAAGAAACGCCTGCGGAAAACGCCGTGGACGAGGAGACGATGGCCGTTATCGAAAGTTCGGTTAAACGTTACGTCGCAAATTCGGCAACAGACGGCAAGCCTCACGACCGTATTAAAATATTGTCGGTAAAGGAGGTTATC
>JBJETX010000124.1:0-3576 GCA_051883535.1 Christensenellales bacterium
AATCTCGTCTTTCGCTCCAACGACCTGAATCGCAATGCGGTTTGGGTCTTTTTATAATCGGATTTCCGAAGGGAAGTCGGAATTCAAGGAGACATATGAAACTCGTAATAGCGTCCAATAACGGACATAAAGTCAGGGAAATCAAAAAAATTCTCGGTCGGTTTTTCAAGGAAATCGTCACGATAAAAGAACTCGGACTCGATATCGACCCCGAGGAGACGGGAAACACTTTCGAGGAAAATTCGCTGATAAAAGCGAAAGCGGTATGCCTTGCGAGCGGATTGCCCGCGCTTGCCGACGACAGCGGACTGTGCGTGAACGCTCTGGGCGGCGCGCCGGGAGTGTATTCGGCTCGGTTTGCCGGGATAGAACAAAACGACGAAAAGAATATAGATAAACTGCTTGACGAGTTGAAGGATTGCAAGGACAGGACGGCGGAATTCGTAACCGTAGTCACGCTGGTCTATCCCGACGGAAAGGTTTTGTCGGCAAAAGGCAGGACGAAAGGGAAAATAACTTACGAAAGGAAGGGTGCGGGCGGCTTCGGCTACGACCCGGTTTTTTACAGCCGCGAACTCAATAAAACTTTCGGCGAGGCGACGGAAGAAGAAAAGAACGCCGTTTCTCACAGGGGGAAGGCGCTCGAATCGTTAAAGAAAATCTTTTTGTCCGAAGATACGGCGGAATAAAACGCTACGCAAGCAACATCAGCAGAGGAATGGTTACGGAACAGAACGCCGTCGTCATAAGAATCGTATCCGCCGCGTAAATCTGACCGCCCGAGTCGTTTATTTCGCTCAAAGAGAGAATTACCGTCGCGGACGGGCAACTGCACAGTATAAATATCGTCACTTTCATAACGTAATCTATCGGCAGCCAATGAGTAAACAGGAACGCGAGCAACGGGAATATAACGAGTTTTATCGCCGTTGAAACGTAAACCGTCGGTTCGGTGAACATCTGTTTCAGATTTGCCGTAGCGAAACGCATTCCCAATATAATCATACAAAGCGGCGTGGTGAATTTTGCCGGAACGGTTATAAAATTGAGCAGCACGTCGGGCAGAACCGTCTTTGTGAAAAAGAGCGGCAGAGAAACGAACAGAGTCAATACGGGCGGATTGAGAAGTATTTTTTTCGGACGGACGAAACTTTTATCCCCCGTGATGATAAACGCGCCGAGCGTCCAACTCGTTACGTTAAGTGCGATAATAAAAGTCGCGGCGTACGCTACCGCCTCGGGATTTTCGGGGAGCAACGCCTCGATAAGGGGAATTCCGAAAAATCCGACGTTTCCCAGAATGGGCGCGACCGTGGCGATACGGTACTTCGCCTCCGAACTTTTTTTGTAAAATATCAGTTTAAGAACGAATATGGCGGCAAGTTGAAAGCCGAAACTCATTCCCGCGAAAATCAGCATATTGATAAACAGTTCGCGCGAGTAAACGACTTTTTGGAAAGAGTATAAAGACAGGCACGGCTGACAGAAGTATAAGAGAACTTTTGCTAACGCAGGTATGGATTCGGGTTTAAGAAATTTTGTTTTTACGAAAATAAACCCCGGCACCGCATACGCGAGCATTACCGCTACGTTGATTGCAACCGTTCCGAAATTCATTTGTTATTCCTCTGTCTCTTCCTCAGTATTATCCGTTTCGTTTTCCGGCGTTTCGGTATCCGTAACGCTCTGAACGGAATCCGCTTTTGCGATAGACGATTCTATCGCGTCGGTAAGAACGGTAAAAAACACGGGATAGGAATCGAAAGCGTCGGTTCCGGGATAAAGAGTGCTCGTCAGATCTTCCGCGGAAAGTTTATCCGAGTCGAGAAGGTAAAGAAGGGCGTACGCAAACGGAAGACATACGCGAGGGTCTTCGGGCATCGAACGCGTCGAAGCGAAAACGCGGAGTTCGGTTTCCAGAGAAACGTCGTGCGCGTGCGCCGAAATAAAATCGATCAGTTCGGCGTTGTCGGCGCTTGCTCTCAAAACGTCGCTTACGGCGCGACCCGAACTGAGAAGGTTCGAGTTGCGTAGTTCTCCGAGATAATAAGTGAGTTCCTGTCCGGCTGTCATTCGTTTACCTCCGTTTCCGCCGTTTAATCGCGGCGCGGTTTATCCGTTACGATTGCATTATAACAAACGAGGAATTTTTTTTCAACAAAATGTTGACAAATTTTCTTTTGCAGGTATAATATTCGGTAGCATTTGTTACGAATCGAAGGGAACGGGCGAAGATGAAATTTTTCAAACAAATCAAAAAAAATCCGCTTTTTCATAATATGACGGACAAGGAAATCGAAGCGTTGTTCGATTGTCTTAACGCGCGCATCGAAAAGAAATCTCCGAGGGATATAGTGCAGAGACCGGGCGAGCAGATAAAGGAACTTTGCGTTATTCTCGAGGGAAACCTCGTCGAGTTTACGGTACGCCCGAACGGCGACCGCACCGTAGTAAGTTCCAAAGTGGACGGAGATATGTTCGGATTGCCGCAATGTTATTCGGCGTCGGACAAGGCGGAAACGTTTATAACCGCGGCTACCGACGCGTGTCTTCTTTACATAGACGGCGCGAGCATACTCGGTTATTGCGAGAAAGCGTGCGTATGTCATCGGAAGTTGACGGAAAATCTCGTAAGGGTTCTTTGCGAAACGGTGACCGAACTTAAATGCAACAACGATTTTATTACGATAAAAGGAATGCGTAAGAAAATCGCGAAGTTTATCTATGATAAATATCTCGAACAGGGAACGAAGATAGTACAACTCGGCGTAGACAGAAACGGTATGGCGAAATATCTCAACGTAAGCCGTCCGAGTATGAGCAGAGAGATGATAAATATGCGCGAACAGGGTATTTTCGATTTTCGCAAGGATCTGATAACGCTGAAAGATCCCGAGGCGTTGCGGAAAATCGTGTACGACGATTAGAAAGGGAAACGAAAGGAGCGGATGCGCTCCTTTTTTTTACGGAGAAAACGGCGCGAGCGGATTCATTTGAGTATTGACAAAAAGAAAAATATAATATAAAATAATTATATTTTGGAATATGCGCGCTCGGAGGCAGACGATATGAGATACGGCAAGGGATTGAAAGCGACGATAATTACGGCGATTATTTTATCGGTTGCGTTCTGTTTCTTCGCGTGTACCGAGCGTCCCGATATCAAAGGAGCGAACGTCCTTCCGTCCGACCCCGTCGGCGAAGTCGTTTATACCGTTACTTTCGATTCGGTCGGAGGGAGCGGCGTGGCGAGCGTATCCGCTTCCGTCAACGAAAAAATCTCCGAGCCCGCGAAACCCGTCAGAAACGGTTATGCGTTCGACGGTTGGTATACTTCGGAAAACTATTTTACGAAATGGGATTTCGGCAAAGATATAGTTACTTCAAACGTAACGCTTTACGCAAGATGGCGGCTTCAGAACGACGTGTTCATAGATTCCGCCGCTTTTTCGTTTTCTCCCTCAGGGTGCGTTTACAGCGTTTCGGCGGCTACGGAAAGAGTTTCTCTGACCGACGATATAGTTCTGAAACAGCCCAACTACCGCTACGCGTTTTTCCGCGACGAGGAATGCACCG
>JBJETX010000125.1:0-3555 GCA_051883535.1 Christensenellales bacterium
AGTGCAGTTTCGAAGGCAACAAAACCAAATATTTTTCCGTTACGAAAGATATGCTCAAGCCTTACGACAATCAGACCGTGGGAACGACGACGGTTACGCTTTCTTATTACGGCGTCGATATGAGTTTCGACGTCAGTTTTTCCGAAAAGACCCCTATAGGCATATCGATAGTCGACCCGGCGGAGAAAAATTACGTTTTTATCGGGCAGGGGGAAAAATACGACGTCACGGGTATGACGGTTCGCGTAACTTACGATAACGACCAATCCCCGAAGTACGACGTCAAAACCGATCTCGAAAAAGATATTTATATCAGTATAGACGACACGTCGGCGAGGGCTCTCGACGCCGTGCTTATGTATTATCCCTCGGATTATAAAGAAACCTACGTTTACAAATTTTACGGTTTGCCCAAGGTTTCCGAAGGCGAAATAGTGGAACCGGGGCAGGAACTCGCGTCCAACAAGATCGACCGCGGAGGACAGGAAATAGTTCTCGACGCGATAACGAGCAAAAGTTTCGGAACGGTGAGGAGCATAACGTCCAATTCCGACGGAAGCAAGACGATGACGGTCAGCACGCTGGTTTCTTACGACCTTACCGACGTACAGGTAGGCGTGGGAGCAATCGTCGCCGACGGCGGTTATATCGGCAAATACGGCAGCGCGCAGATATACGCTAAAGGCGGCGGAGTGGTGGAAAGCGTCGATAACGGCGTGGTAACGCTGAAAACCGCGCCTACCGCGGTATTCGTAAGCAACGTAAAAGAAAAGAGTTACTATTCGATGGAAATTCTTACTTATCCTGCGCCGCTCAATTACAAGGATACGACTCTCGATAAAATGATAGAGGGCGACGTAATAGATAAATCCGTAGGTAAAGTTCTCGTAAGTTACGACGACGGTTCGCAACAGACTTTTCGTATGGACGACGCGATGATAAGTCTCGTTAATTACGGCAAAGAGTCGGTGAACGACGCGTTTGCGCTCGTGCCGGGAAGGAACCGCATACTCGTCGTGTACGGCGGAGTTATGGCGAACTGTACCGAATTCTATGCGACAGTGGAAAGCAAATATCCCGTCGCGCTCGTACTCGATACGGATACGATAAGCGGAAGGGAGTTCTACTACGGGGATAAAATATCCCTGTCGGCAATGACGTATCACGTCGTGTATAACAACGGCGACGAAGGGGCGACCGAACAGATGACGGCGGATATGGTGGACGAAGGGTATTCTCTGGAATGTCAACCCGCGTCGGCTCCGTACGCCGCGCAGATAAAGTTCCGTCTTCCCGACAGATATCTTAAACTCATACCGTCGGAGAACGATGAAAAAGAATACACGAAACCAACCTGCAATTACAACGTTTCCCCGCAGCCGATAAATTCGATAGAGTTTATAGTCAAACCGTACAAGGTGTACGTAGCGGACAAGAACGACGTTTCGTACGAAGGAGCCGCGCTCGACGTTTATTACAGAAACAACGAAAGGGTAACGCGCAAACTTACGGGGGATAATCCGCTTTCGGTCGTGAGCGTCAGACTGTCGGGCGATTGGGATAAAATCGAAGAATACGACTTTTCGGGAAGCGGAGAAAGGCTCTACGTATTTATGAGAGACGGCGACAACGCGGGAATTCCGATAAATTCCATAGTCAGGAAAAAACACGACGGATACGAAGCGCGCGCCGTATACGTGGATTCTTACGGCGTAAAGAGCGGAACGTACGCGTCGTTCAGATATTTTCTGCTCGAAGGCGGTAAGACCGTATCGTCGATTAAACTTACCGTGCTGAAAGACGCGGACGGCAAAGAATATTATAAAAAGAATTACACTCAGTACGAAGACTGGAATCTTGCGGGACTGGAAATAACGGTAACGTATTCGGATGGGAAAACGGAAATTCTCGACGAAGTGCTGCCCGAAATGATTTATTCGGGAAGCACGCAGAAAAAAGGTTCGGATATTGCGGTTAAATTCGCATATCTCGGCGCGACGGACGACAATACTCTGAAGATAAACGTTACCGACCGCAAACCCACCGACGTTACGCTTATCCGTAAAGGCAAGGAAGACTACGTCGGAAAATACGGCACGAAAATGGATTTTTCCGATTATGCGTTCAGGCTTACTTATAACGCCGGACCCGCGGAACAGATTTCGGGTTCGGTTCTTTCGGGTATTCCCAATAAGGAAGTTTCCTCGGGCTGGTGGTACAAAATGTACAATACGAGGGGAGAAGTCGTGGAGAACCTCATACAGCCCGGTATCGTCGTATACGAATTGTATTATTCCTATCCCGACGAGAACGCGGCAAACGGCAAGGGATACGGTTACGTTCGTACGATGAGTTACGCCGAGGTATTGGCGGCGATAGAAATCGACCCGTTCGACGAGGACGCAAGCGTTTACGCCGTGGAAGTCGTGGAGAACAAGAGTTCGGTAGTGGGAATATCTTACGAGCAGAATATTCAATTCGGAGATACTAAACTTAATCCGACGAACGGAGATTCGCTCAACGAAGAATCCGACATTCCCGCGGTGTTCCCCGTGGGAACGGTAAACGAACTGCCCGTGCTTGCGGAGACTGCGGCGGGATGGGAAATAATGCTCAGCGAATATTTCAACGGCAGTATTCTCGATAAAGTCATTACGGTAAATTGCGTGGACGCGGAAGGAACGGAGTACGTGGATTACGTCAGGATTACGCCTTCTATGCTGGATTACGACACGTCGGATCTTACGATAGGGTACAGAAAGGTTACCATTCGGTATAAAAATCAGACTTGTCAGGCGTACGTTTACGTATGGAGCGCGGAACTCACCGACGTGGAAGTGGCGGTTCTTCCGTTGCAGAATTATATTTATACGGCGATAAAAAGCGAAGACGACCTCGTGCTTACGGGCGGAATCGTGAAACTCACGTTCACGAAATACACGAGGCGCGGAGTTTTCGCAGGGTATATGAGCAAATACGTGGGAATGGAAAGCGAAGACGTGACGTATTCGGGTTTCGTTTCCGGAATGTATTCCAAAGAGGGAAAACAGATTACGATAAACGTAATATACAAGGATTATACGTCGGAAGATTTAAGGGCAAGTTATATAATTACCGTATACGACAGACAGGACGTGGCGTTTTCTTATTCCAACGTAATATTCTTCTACGGCAATGCCGCGCCGGCTGCGTTCACCGCAAAACAGAGTATTCCCGAATTCGTTCTGCCTACGAGTATGACGCTTACTTATGCGGAGAGCATAAATATGATTACGCTTGCCGACTATCTCGGATTGTCAGCGGAAGCGCGGGGAGACTACGTTCCCGTGACGATTTACGACGAGGATAAAAAATATGCGCCGACGATGTTTATAAGGGCAAGCGATATCGTTGCGAACAACTATATCGACCCCGCCGCGGGAACGTATTACGTAAAATACGGTTCGATATACGTGATAGACGAGGACGATTACGGCGCGTTTTCCGCAGAAGACAGGGCTAATATGACAGCCGTGCCGAACTACGACGGGCAAGGGGAACTCGTCGAGACGTATT
>JBJETX010000126.1:0-15036 GCA_051883535.1 Christensenellales bacterium
TTCAAGAATGTATTTGATGGAAAACGACAACGCCGCGATTGCTATGGTAAGCGCAATCCTGATTGCAAGTTTCCTTCTCGATACCTCTTTATCGCGCATATAACTTATACCGTTATCTTTGAGCGTGATAACGTACATAAGATCGCCGTTGAGTTTTTTCGCTTTTTCGTACACGAAATAATTGTCGAGCATAAGTTTATTGAGCGTTTCTTCGAGGTCGCCCTCGCGAAAATCGACGTTGTACGAAATCCGCGACAGAATCTCTACGGGGGAAATAAGGCATTGCCCTCCGGGCGCGCCGCTCGCCGCGGCGAAAATAACGTTCATCAGAACTTTTTCTTTTTTACCGAGTACCATATCAACCCACCTTGGAAATTATCGCGGCAAGCGCAATCATTCCTGCGATAAACGCGCCTAAAAACGCGCTCAGTCCGCAGACAATCGCCGCTTTTACGTAGGAAAAAGGTTTCACGACGGTTTTCGGAACATCAACCGATTCCACGTCCGCGTTTTTCCCCTCCGCGCCACATACGCTCTCGTCGGAGCCGTCTGCCGCCGCCGCGGCGCGTTTTGCTTCTTCCTCCGCTTCAAGAGCCGCTTTCTTCCTCTCCGCTTCGCGGATCTCCTCTCTGCGTTCGTCTTCCCGTATGCCTTTGGGCAGAACGGTAAGGCAATAAACGTCGCTGTCGGCATACCGTATCTGCAAAAGTTCGTTCATCTGTAAGGCGTTGAACGCGGCGTCGATTTCGTTCTGCGTAAGCGCGTCTCCGAGCGCGTCGCGTATATCGCTTTTCGGCACTACGACGAATTCGCCCGCAGACAAATACTTCATCGCCGCGTCAAATACGCTCATTATCTTGTCGTTTAACATCTTTCAATCCCTTTTTTTCAAAGTTTAATTTCTTCGTTTATTTTCCGCAACGCTTCGATATCCGCTTTAACCACGCGCCTGTCGTAACTGAGCAATCCGTTGCATTCGTCCTCGACGTCGCTTACCTCGGTGTAAACCGTGGCGGAAAGTCCGCGTTTAATCGCTTTCTTTACTCTGCCGCCCATAAGTTTAGCAAGCGCGGCGTCGAACTTTTTCTGTTCGTAATACTTTCTGTACCCGAAAAACTTCTCTTTGTTGAACATATGTCCGGGAACTTTGAGGCTGTAACCGCCGAACTCGCTGAGTATTATCGGGCGTTCGTCGTTCTTGTCGTACTTCGGGAACCAGAACGGCGTGAAGTAAATATGGAAACTGTTGAAATCCCCTACGCCCTGATCGTGCCAGCCGCTTGCGTGGTCGATACTTCTCGTCGGGTCGAGTTTGCGATAAAACTCGAACGCTTTCGCCGCGTCGAACTGCCCCCAACCCTCGTTGAACGGCACCCATACCGCAAGGCTCACCACGTTGTAAAGTTCTTCCACCATTCTCACGGAATCTTCGTAATACTCTTTTCTGCCCGCTTCGTCCTCGCGCGAGAAAAATTTGTAATTCTTCTCCGTATCGTCTTTCATAAACGCTTTCGTTCCGAGAGCCATATTGCACGCGGGGACTATCATCGTAGCCGCGGGATTGTATATTCCGCCTCCGCTTATCATATCCTGCCATACGAGCATTCCCAGCCTGTCGCAATGATAATACCACCTCAGAGGCTCGATTTTTATGTGCTTACGCAACATATTGAATCCCATTTTTTTCATCGTTTCGATATCGTAAATCAACGCTTCGTCGCTCGGCGCGGTATAAAGCCCGTCGCTCCAATACCCCTGATCGAGCAGACCGTTATGGAAATACGGCTTGTTGTTGAGCGTCAGACGGGAAATCCCTTTTTCGTCCTTGCCGACTCCGAACTTTCTCATTCCGAAATACGATTTTATCTCGTCTTTGCCCGCTTTTACGATAAGGTCGTAAAGACGCGGGTTTTCCGGACTCCACAGTTCGTAATCGTCCAATTTTATCACCGCTTTGCCGTTTTCGCAGACAACCGACGTTTTTTCCTTTCCTTCGTCAAGCACGGTAAGCGTTGCGGAAACGGTTTCTCCCGAGAAAAACAACTCGACGTTCAGTTCGTCCTCGTCTATGTCGGGCGTGATTTTTATTCTGCGGATATAGTTATCCGCCACCTGTTCGAGCCATACGGTCTGCCATATGCCCGACTGCGGCGTATACCAGATTCCTCCGCGCGCCGTCGTCTGCTTGCCTCTTGCCTGCGTGCCTTTTTCCGTCGGGTCGGTAACCGTTACTTCTATTACGTTTTCCCCTTCCTTTATCGCGTCGGTCACGTCGAATTCAAACGGATAATAGCCTCCGCGGTTCTTCCCGACGCTCACGCCGTTGAGTATGACTTCGCAAAGATAATCGACCGCGCCGAAATGAAGTATCGCTCTGTCGTTTTCTTTGACGAAATCAAACTTCCTGCGATAATAAAGAACGTCGTCGTCGGTAACCGTTCTTTCCACGCCCGAAAGAATACTCTCGGGGCTGAAAGGTACGATTATCTCTCCCTGATAACCGCCGAATCCGTCTTTCTTCGGGCAAATCGCATACTCCCATCTTCCGTTGAGGTTGAGAAAACTGTCTCTTTCCATCTGCGGACGGGGATACTCGTTGAGCGGCAGGTCTTTGTTCAGTTTTTCGCCGAACGGCGTAGTCAATCTTTCCATTTTGTTATCTCCTTTCGATTTATTGTCTTGTATTTTTTTCCGTGAAAATTATTCGGGTCTCTGCGTATTCTCCGCGGCAATCGTACCGTAACCCGACTTGTTTCCGTACCCGTCGTCGATTTCCGGTCCTATATCGAATATGATACTGTGCGCCGTCGCCGCCGACGAATCCACTATAATGTGCAACTGATGTATTATCGACGGGTCGTATACCGTAGTCGGCTGTCCGTATTGATAAAACGCGTCGTCGTTGGTCGCGCTCGTATTCGTGTTAATATCGCTTCCGAGCGTGGGAATGATTACCGTTTTGAGTTTTTTACAATTGGTAAACGTATCCGAAGTAATCTGTTTGACTTTGGGCAGGTAAATCCATTCGAGGGAAGAACAGCCTTTGAACGCGCCGTAACCGAGACAGTTGCGATAGTCTTTCTCTTCGTCCTTGAGTTCGTATTCGTATTTGAAAAGGTCTCTGATTTTCAGACTGCCGTTCTTTTCGTTTACGATAGGCGTATCTCTGAGATCCACCCATTTAAGCGACAGGCATCTCTGAAACGCGTATTGTCCGATTACCGCAAGATTTTTTCCTCCGACGAAGTTCTTGATTCCAGTCCCGAAAAACGCGTAATCTCCGATATATTCGAGCGTGTCTATGTCCTCGAACTCGACGTCCACGAGCGCGGTGCAACTGTTGAACGCGTCGTGCGCTATTCTCGTGTATTCTTTGGGAATGTACACTCTGTTCACGCTCGTGGGCAGGGCGTAGTGAGCGATTTCGATAATGGGATAGTTGATATTAAGTTGGTCGCTCGTAGGCAGTTTTACGTAGGTGCTTCTTTCCGACCAATACACTATCGAATATCCTACTATCGTAGTCGTCGCAACCGGTTTATCTCCGGAAGCCGCCGCCTTGTAAATTTCCTGAACAGCCACCTTTACCGTAACTTCTTTTCCGTCCTCTCCGATATAAGTATAATCTTTCAGATTTTCGAGAGAGTGAACGAAAACCGAACTGTTATACGCGCTCGTGCCCGTGGAAACGTTGCCCGCGCTCATCTCTTTACCCGCTTTCATTTCTTTCTCGAAGTCGTTGAGAAGAATGGCGGGACAGAAAATTCTGAGGGGCGAAGAATACGTTTTCGCGTCCTGATTGTTCGGGTCGTCGTTGACGGATTCTTTGTTGCCCGCCTCTCCCGTCGCATAAAGGAAGTCCGCCTGAACGTGTCCTACGACGACTTCGAGGTCGTTGCCTTTTTCGTCGACGCGCTCGCCTTTAAGATATCCGACGGGAACGAACTCCGCGTTCTCGAAAATAACGCATTTCATTCTGTCGCATCCGCGGAAAACGCCCGAACCGTATTTCTCGAACACGCTGCTCGTAATCGTGCAGGAATCGAGATTGAGAAGGTTGCCGAACGCTCCGCTGTGCAGTATTTTCAGTTGACTGTCCGCCCCTCCGAAACCTATTTCGGTGACGGCTTCGTTTTCATAGAACGCCAGACAGTCTATCTCTTCCAGACTTGCGGGAAAATCGAGCGTGGGTATTTTTTTCTGATAATAAAACGCTTTCTGCCCGATATAAGTAAGCCCTTCGGCAAAGAACACGTTCTGAATATACGCTATTTTCGTTTCGTCTTTTTCGTAGTTGTTTATATCGAAACAGTAATCGGGAATGATGTTGAGTCCGTCGTTTTCACCGTCCGTGGACAGGAACTGCACGCGGTTAAGTTGCAGACAACTTGCAAAAAGTCTCGACCCGATGAGGTTCTGCCCGAGTTGAAGCGTCCTGTTGCCTTCTTTGCTCTCTATCGCGTTGCCCGCGGCGTCGGAGATCTGCCCTTCGAAGTGACAACCGGGTTCAAAATCCACCTGCGTGAATTTGGTATTCATAAAACATTTATATCCGACGTATTTCCACGTGCTTTTGAAAGTAAGCGTGCTCGTTCCGCCGCCGCCTTCCGCTTTCGGAACGTACGTCCAGCCGCTGTCTCTGAACGCGAGGTTGCCGAGGTACTCGACTTTGTCGGGAAGTCCGAAAGGCGTGCTTACGCCGAGCGCCTTGGTGTTACGGAAAGCGTAATCCCCTATGTATTTGAGCGCGGAGCCCTCGGAAAAAGCGAAACTGTTGATTTTCGTACATTCCCAGAACGCGCCGTAACCGATTTCTTCGACGTATTTTCCCACGCTTGCGGTTTCAATCGTATTGAACCCCTTGAACGCGAGATTGTCGATTTTTATAACGGGATATTCGGTGTAGGACACTTTCGGAGTGTATACGGGCAAGCCGTAGTTACCCACCGTCTCGGTATAAGTTATCTCCTCCACGACGACCGTATCGGGTATCTCGAGCGTGGGGTAATGCGTGAGTTCGTATTCTTTGAAGTCGCGGTTCTTGACGATCGCGCCCGAAAGGAAACGGTAAGTGCGGTTCGCGCCGTAAGTGTAAACTATCGGCGAATTCAGTTCGACGATCTCAAGTTCGTACATACGTTCGTAATGCGCGTAAAGCGTCATATCGCACCAGAAATAATATTTATCCGTGCTTTTTACGAGTTCTCCCTCGCCGTTCGGTTTGGTATACCAGCCGGCAAAAACCCAGCCGCCGTTTTTAGACACGCCCACGGCGGTTTCCCCTGTGTAATCGGGGGAAGAAACGCCGACGTAACTCAACTCCGTGTCGTAATATATGCTCTTCGGTTCGCTCGAAGCGACTTCTTTTTCGTCGCTAAGCCTGTTTTCGTTCGCCATACGGTAGTCCACGTTCATCGCGTTGAGCGTAAGTCTGAACTGCGGACGAACGGATACGCTTACGGTGTTTTCCACGTTTTCCGCCCAACGCATTTTCGTGGTTTCCGTTCCGTTTATGTACATTACGTTATTGATAACGTAACTTCTGATTTCCGTCTGCGCGGAATCCTCTATCTCGTATTCTATTTTCGTCTGCGAATAATCCGAACCCGGAGCGAACTTCGTGCTGTCGATTTTCGTACCGTTGATTTTCACCGAACTTACCGACAGTTTGTCGGGATTGTCGTAAGTCAGCACGATATAAAACTTTTCCGCGTCGTTCAGAGCCATCGGATTCGTGCAACCCTGATTGAAAAGATATTCCTTGCTCGTAAGATACCCCTCGTCCGCCTTTATCGTGGTAACCGACGTAATCTCGGGCGTTCTGACGCTCTTCTTGTCGCCGTTTATCAGTTTATCGATATAATCGCAAGCCGAAAGCGTGCAGGCGACGAACGCCAGCATAACCGCCGCAAAAATTATCACAGGTATTCTTTTCTTCATAAAACTCTCCTTTCCGCTTTACGTCGCGGTACGAACAACGCGTTTTATTCTATCTTCTTAATTTCAATATCAGTATTATCACGCCGACGACGACCACCGCGCCGACCGCCGCGATAATGTAATAGTAATACGTCTTGAAACCGCCGTTTCCGTCTTCGATTTTCTCGCCGCTTTCTCCGTTTTCGTCGGGTTTTTTCTCCGTCGTAACGGTCGCGTTCGCCGAATAAAGACTTACTCCGAGTTTACGACTCCTTATGGAGACGTTGATTTCCCCGGTTTCCGCGGTAATCTCGTACGTTCCCGAAACGATTTGCCCGTTGACGTACAACGCAAAATCGCTGCGGTATTCATCCGCCATGCTCAGATATCCCTTTCCGCTTCCGCTTTCGAGATATATCGTCTGCCCGTCGTCGGAAAAAACGATTCCGTCCGCGCGCAGCAATTTATGATTTATTTCCACGGTTTCGGGTTCGTCCGGCTCGTTTTCCGTTCCGTAAACCACGTCGAGCGTAACGGCGTAAACCGTAACCTGCCCGTATCTTATTTCCACCTTTTCCTGCGCCGTACGGTTAAGGGTAATCCTGTTGGTAACCGAACCGTTCAGGTACAGCGAAATCATATCTTCCGCGCCGACGTATCCAGATTTGTCGAGCGTTACGTAAAGCGGTTTATCAAGGTACATTTTCCCGTTTGCGTCAAAGGTAAAATCGTAACGGTCGTACACGAGCGCGCTCGAAGTAACTTCGTATACCGTCACGTTTTTTGTGAAATAGACGACTTCGAAGTTCACCGTATCCGTCGGCGTGAATTTAACGCTTAACGAGTTCTTTCCCTTGGTAATCGACGACGACCCGTTAAACGTAAATACTCCCGTTACCACGGGTACGGCGGTATTGAGCGTTGCGACGGCGTTTACCGAGTCCGCGCCCAAAACGTAGTCTCCGATATAAATACCGTACTCGTCCGGGCAGGTTATTATCGGCGTCGCCTTTGTAATGGTGAGCGTAGAAGTAAGCCCTTCCGTTCTCCCCGTGGGATACGTTACCCTCGCCGTAACTTCGTATCTGCCTACGTCCGTGTGCGCGTTGTTGTCGTAAGTTACCGTAACGCCGTCTTCGACGTCGCTTATCGTCACGGTTTTTTCCGTCCCGTCGTAAACGAACCTCAAAGTCGGCAGAGTATACCTCTTATAGCCTTTTACGACGGTAAACACTCCGGGCTCGATATTTTCCGAAGCAATCGTATAGTCGGCGAAAGTAAACTCTCCGCTCACCCTGTACGTTTCCCCCACCGACGCGGTAAGAGGATTGTATGTAGTCAAGGCGCGGAACGAATAACCTCTCAGCGCGCTCAACCGCTTGCCCGCGTCGTCGCCCCTCAGTCCTCCTGCGGTAACCGACGGCGACGGCAGGTTTTCGTATTGCATAACTTCTCCGTCCGCTATGGCAATCGAC
This sequence comes from Christensenellales bacterium, assembly GCA_051883535.1. Lineage (GTDB taxonomy): Bacteria > Bacillota > Clostridia > Christensenellales > DTU072 > CAG-1782. The sequence goes on from JBJETX010000126.1 coordinate 7,395, forward strand.
AAGAGCGTCGCTTTCGTGACCGTCACGTTTATCCGCGGCGTATTGCCGGCAAAAACGTAATACGGCGAATTGGTAAGCGTGAGAGAAACGGCGTACTCTCCGACGTAGAGAAGGGACTTCTCGTTTACGCCCTGTCTGACCGTCTTTTCGACCGATATATTGCTTTCGCTCTCTCCCGCGGCAAATCCGGTAATGCGGTATCCTACGCGTTCGTCCTGCTCTTTCCCGGCGTACGTTACCGATATTTCCTCCGTCGACACGTCCTGCCCGTCCAGAGTCCATACCACGGAAAGAATCCGCTTCGTTACTTCCACGGTAAAAGGCGCGGAAAGCGTATAGCGGTAATTTTTAGGTTGCACTATGAGCGAATCGTCTACGGTGTAAGTTCCGATGGGAAAATATTTCGTCGACGCAGGCAGATCTTCGCTCTTTAATCTGAACGTAAACGTGACCGTCGCGCCCGTTTCCGCTATTTCGTAACCGAGCACTCCTATTTCGTTGGTTCCCACGTTAATCGTTATTCCGTCGCACGAATACTCGCCTTTCGCGCCGTATTCAAAAGTTATATCGCTCTGCGTCACCACGACGGAAAGAGGATTTATTACTATCGTAAACGTCGTCGGCGAAACCGTGTAATCGGTGTTTCCGCTCGTCACGTTGAGCGTGTAAGTTCCCGCTTCCGCCACCGTGTTGAGCGTCGCTCCGTACCTGTCGGTGTAAGTATAAACGAGTTCGTTCGCGCTTAAATTTCCGCTTTCTCCCGTTTTATAACTTATCTCGGTTTCGGGAATCAGACTTCTTCCGCTGTAATCGTATTCTTCGCGCACGGAAAGAATCGCTTCGCGCGGTTGCACCGTCACCGTAGCCGTAGCCCTCGCGTCGGCGAGATTGCCGTTCCCGTAGAACTCCGCCACGACCGAGTATCTCCCTGCGTGAACGATATTCGTCACCCGCGACCCGTTTTGCGTGTAGTAAACCGCGATAACCCCTTCTTCGGGAATTTTTTCCGTGGAATAGGGATAATTACTCTCCGCCGCGAAATCCGTTCCGTCGTAAACGAAAGTATATACGCTTTGCGAAAACCGTATCGCCGTCTGCACGAGCGTGACGGTAACTTCTTTCGTATAAACGGTAACGAAATATCTGTCAGCATACTCTCCGAGAGGGGTAACCGTCGCCGTTACGGAATAATAACCGACTTCGACTATTTCCGTTACCGTTTTCCCGCTCTTCGTTATCGAATATTCGACCTTGACCGTCGCTTCTCCGAACGCGTCTTCGGGAAGACTTACGTCGGCAGCCGCTCCCGTATATTCGACTTCGAGTTCGGAAGAATAATTCTCCGTCGGATAAAGCGCGGTAAGATACGCCTTGCCTATAACGAGAGTTCCCTTGACCGTCTCGAAACGGTAGTTGTCCGCGTCTCCCGTAATCGTCAGTCCGACCTCGTAAGTCCCCGGGTCGAGAACTCTCCCCGCGTATTCGTCGGATATCGCTATCGAAACGCCCGAAACGACGGTATTATAATCGTCGCCGCCGACCGTATCCGAATGTCCGTAAGAAAAATCCGCCGCGTCGAACGCGTAACCGTAATCTTTTTCCGCGCCCGAAACCGTAAACGTTATCGTTGCCTTTTCTATTTTCAGTTCCGCGTTTTGCGTGAAAGTAACGTAGTTTTTGTGCGTTACGGTGGCGGTTACCGTATAACTGCCGGCGCCCGTCCGTCCGTTACCCGTATATTCCGCGACAGCGCCGGCAGGCGCGCCTTCGACCGCCAGGTATTTCGCCGCGCCGTCGTACGTAAAAGTCTCGCCGACGAAAACGCAGCCGTCCATAACCGCGGGCTTGACTTCGAGCGCGCCCGCCGTCACCGTCAGAACGTAATTGTCGAGTTCTTTCAGCGTATAATTCAGAGAATAACTCCCCACGTCGTTCCCCTTGGCGTAGTCCGTCGTGAAAAACGAATAAAAATTGTAACCGCTTTCCTCTACGAGCGCTTTCGCCGTTTTTGCGAGGTCGACTCCGACCGCTCCGTTTAACGTAAGCGCGTTTTCTCCGAAAGAGGTAAATTCGACTTCCTGCCCGAACCCGATTTCCTCGTCGTTTACCGTAACGTTAAGCGCGGCTTTTCCCACGATTATTCTACGGGTTACCGTCAGCGTTTTGTAATTGAGAGAAGTCGCCGTAACCGTCTGAATATACGTTCCGCAACCGAACGCTTCGCCCGCAACGCCGTTTTTCGTAACCGAATAACTTATCGCAAAACCGTCGGCGGTAAGTTGCCCGGCGTTTTTCGGCGCGGGTTCGTCGATTATCGCGCTCCCCGCGTACACCGTATTCAGATCGGCGAACGAATCGAATTCTATCGAACCGTCGTAAACCGCCTGAACGACGTTAATCTCGCCGATAACCACCGTTTCCGTAATATAAGCGTCTCCCGATAAAGTCACGGACAACGAATACGTTCCCACGTCGGAAACGTGAGTTCCTTCGTGATTTTCTCCGTTGTACGTCCAGGCAAACGCGGCGGTAACGCCCGCTTCGGGCAAGCACGCGTCGTTTTCGATATCGGTTTTGAGAAAGCCCCCTTTCGTATACGCAAGTTCGTCGTATCCCAAAACGCCGAAATCCGCGATTTCCGCTCCGAGCGAACCGACCGCGCGGTAATTCCCTTTCGCCGTTCTGATTACGGGCGCGGTTTCGGATTTACCGACTTCGTAACCGAATACGTTATCCACGTCGAAACCCTTAGCCTTAAGCAGAAAATATCCGCTTCCCTCGCTCACCTCTCCGTCGTCCGCAACGTGTTTCCCGTCGGAAGCGCAGAAAGAAACCGTTCCCGTTCCCCCTCCGACGAACGCGTCCGAAACGGCTCCCGAACAATTCGTTATCTCGCCGTAATTCTCCGCGCAAAAGGCGTTCGTCGCGTCGAGTCCGCTATGACAGAGCGTCATAATTCCGTAAGACGTCTCCGCAAATCCCGAAACGTAAGTTCCTCCCTTTACGTCGTAAACCGCGACGCGTTCTATCCCGCCTCCCGCCGCGATTTCCCGACAAAAGCCGTACGAAACCGTTCCCGAAGAATGCGAAGAAAGCGTAAGTACGAGATTTTTAATCGAACCGTTTACCGCGGCAAAAGGCGCGGAATACAGGTTTACGAGAGCGTGCCCGAGGAAGTCGAGCGTCAGATTTATATCCGCTCCTCCCGAAACGAGATATTTGTCCGCGGACAGAGAATTGTTGACGATAATATCTTTTACCGCGACCGCGTATTTTCCCGTCGCGTTTTTTTCGGCGTCGGCAAGCAGTCCGGCAAGGGTGGCGGCGTCGGTAATTACGTACGGGTCGCTCGCCGTTCCGCTCCCGGCTGGCGAGAGCGCGCTTACCGCGGCGTTTTCCCCGGAAACGTAACCGTCGTTTCCGTATTCTTCCTCAATCGGCGCGGAGCAAACCACCGAAGTCGCGGCAAACGGATTAAACGGAGTCTTTGCGAAAATATGTCCGTTCGCATCAATCGTTCCTTTTACCGTTCCGAATGCCGGCGTTCCCGTTCCGTCGGAAAAACCGTATCCGAAAACGTCGCGTCCGAGAACCGCGTTAAATCCCGTTTTCGATTCGTCGCTGAGCGCGACGAAAACGAGTTTTTTAACGTCGTTCATATCCTCGATTACCAACTCGTTTCCCGACTCGCCGCTTTTCCCGTCGAATAAAGCGGAATTGAAAGGAATTCCGCCGTCAGGCGTATAAAACCCTTCGGTAACGGCGGAAATATCCGTTCCCGCGGTTCCGTCTTCGCCGTAAACGGTATATTGCGTTCCGTCGTAAACGAAAGTGTTTTTCGCCGTTCCCGTAACCGAGAAAACGACGTTATATTCCCCTGAATTTATTACCGCCGAACAGCGTTCCGCCGCGCAATCTCCGAACGGGAAAACGGTAACCGCAGTCTCCGCGGTCGCTTTCAGCGCGTGAATTCTGCCGTTGAACGCGGAATCGACGATTTTCGCAGAAGCGTTCCCCGAGGCTCCGACGAGAACGGAAAACGACGAAGCGTCCGAATAGACGTCGCCCGAAAAAGCGCAGGAATCTATCCTGCCGTAGTTTACGCTTACGAACGCAGCCTTTGCCGTAACCGTCATATAAGCGGAAACGCGAAGGAGCGTTCCGAAATTGGAATTGACGACGGCGCTATGCGACGTTCCGTAAAGCGTTACGTCGGTAATCGTCCCCTTATTCTCGTTTGCGAGCGGCCACGAAACGGCGTTTATTCCCGTCAGCGTAAACGAGTCCGCCTCTCCGCTCGCGCCGAGCGTTCCGAACAGAGAAGAATTAAGCCCGTCGATTACGAACCCGTTCCCTCTGAACTTTCCGTTGAAATTATTGAAAACAATGCCCGAAGGCGCGCTCACGTCGCTCATAAGCAGTACGGTTTTACCGCTGAAATCGTAAGCGGAAGAGCCGTAGGTAAACGCGGAAAGCGCGGCTAAATCCTCGGAAGAACGCACTTCGAAACAGTCTGCGGAATAATCGAAAGCGACGGCGGAAGAATTCCCGTCGGCAACTTTTCCCGTCGCCGTTCCGCATACTGCCGCGAAGGCGAGAAGGAATACGAAGATTATCGCAAATACCGCTTTCTGTGCGCGCTCGCGCATAAAATACTCCTTGATATAATTCTTTTACGGTATTATATCATACAAGCGGGCGTGTTTGCAATATCTACCCCGTTTTTTTCTCGGTTCTCTTAAGAAAAAATTAAGAGGCGCGCCGCGCCCCTTTCCCCGACCGTTCCTTAAATCAGGAACGCTTTATCCGTAAAATCTCTTTGACGGAAACCACCGCCTGAAAAACGAACCCGATAAAAACGGGAACGTAAAACACCGCTATTCTCCAGAACAGTACCGCCCAGAACAGAAGTCCTCCTTCGATATGCGCGGCGAATATCGCGTAAAAACTCAGTTCCGCTATCCCCGCGCCTCCCGGAGTGGGCGCGAAACTTGAAGCGTAGTTGACGAATAAACACAGCACGAGGGTTTCCCAATATCCGACTTCGGATACCCCTAACGCCCTCATAACGAAAAACGGCACGGAGTTGTTCACGAACATTTCCACGAGCGCGGCGATTCCGATTACGACGATCGCGCCTTTGTTCACGCTCAGGTATTTCATTCCCGAAAGGAACTTGCCCACGTCTTCGTTTACCTTGGTTTCCGCTTTTTCGCGGTTCTTGATGATTTTGATTTTACAAAGCAGGCTTATGACTCCGCCGGAGATTTTCCTGCCGAGTTCGGGTCTGAACGCGCAAATCAGCATAAACGTGGGAATCACGAGACCGCCGAGCACGCTGACTATCGCGGCGATCATAACGTAAACGTTCGTGGCTATTCCCGAAGAAGCGAGAATTGCGATAACCGCTACCGCCACGGTAAAAAACCTTATTATGTGTCTGCTCATCGTCACGGCGCAACTGTCGCCCGAAGACAATCCCGACTTATGAAGATATACTATCTGAAACGGCTCACCGCCCATAGACCAGGGAGTCACGCGATCGAAATATCTCCCCATAAAGGATACGGACACGCACGCGCCGAGGCTGCAAGTCGCTTTAAGTTTAAGAGTAAGCACTCTGAAAACGACTACGTCGGCGGCGATAATCACGAAGAACGACGCCACCGCCGCGGCGGTCCAGAACGGATGCTGCCCGAGCAGAACGAACGCTTCCTTCCCCGACACGGGATCTCCCGACCTGTCCTCGAATAAAATCATAGCGAGGATAACCGCCGCGCTTATGCCGAGAAAAAATACGTATCCGAGTATTTTGTTCCTTATTTTCTTCTTTTTATCCGAATTTTTATCCGATGAACCGCTTCCATTGTCCGCGCCGCTTTCCGCGACGGACTCCGCAACCGCGACGGATAGTGCGTCTTCCCCTTCGGTTACTTCGCGGTTTCCCGTCGTCTCATCGGTTCTCTTCTCTTCCTCGGAAGATAAAATGCTATCGAAGTTTTCGTCCATAATAACAAAGATTATAGACAATTAAAAATAAAAAAGCAACTTGTTTGAATAATTTAAGTTTTTCGTCAGTCTGCGTCCGCAAGCACTCCGCGGATTCCGTCCGCCGCCGCGCTCGTTATGCCCCCGGCGTATCCCGCGCCCTCTCCGAGCGGATAAAGACCGCTTATCGAAGAAACGCATTTTTCGTCGCGCAGAATCCTTACGGGCGAACTGCTTCTCGCTTCTATCCCCGTAAGCACCGCCTGCGGAGAATCGAACCCTTTGAGTTTTCTTCCCATAAGAGGAATTCCCGTACTTATTCCCGAAACCACCCTTTCGGGCAGGCATTCGCGCAAATCGCCGATAACGTATCCCGTTTCCACGCTCGGTTTCACCTCTCCGAACCCTCCGCCGCTCTTTCCCGACAAAAAGTCTCCTACGGTCTGCGACACGGGTTTGTATCCGCCCGAATGCGCGTAAGTTTTCCTTTCGTATTTACGCTGAAATTCCATTCCGCCGAGAGGATGCTCTGTCTTCCAATCGTCCGCGCTTACGTTAATCAGCAACGCCGAGTTCGAGTTTTTTCCGTCCCTCGCGTGCTCGCTCATACCGTTTACACACACTCCGCCTTCTTCGCTCGAAGCGTTTATCACCTTACCCCCGGGACACATACAGAACGTATATAACGCGCCGTATTCTCCCGTATCCACCGCCGTTTTGTAATCCGCGGCAGGCAGAAAACGCGCCGATTCGCCGTACTGCGCACGGTTTATAGTTTCGCTTAAATGCTCTATACGTACTCCCATACTGAATATTTTGGATACCATTTTAACCGATTTACGGTAAAGCATTTCAAACGTATCCCTCGCCGAGTGTCCTATGGCGAGATATATCCTGTCGCACGGAATCCTGCCTTTATCCGTCACCGCCGCAACGACGCGTCCCGCCGCGGTTTCTATATCGGTGAGTTTCGTACGGAAACTGAATTCTCCGCCGAGCGAAATAATTTTTTTCCGTAAATTTTTAACCACGTCTATGAGTAAATCCGTCCCGATATGGGGTTTTGCCGCGTACGAGATTTCCTCGGGCGCGCCGCAGAGAACGAACTCGTTTATCACCGCGGATACGAATTCGTTGTTTACGCCCGTGTTGAGTTTGCCGTCGCTGAACGTCCCCGCGCCGCCTTCTCCGAACTGCACGTTGCTCTCGGTATCGAGTCTCAGAGAGGAAACGAATTCTTCGGTTTTCGCTTTTCGCGCGTCCACGTCGTCGCCGCGTTCGATTACTATCGGACGCGCGCCGAGATACGCGAGAGTAAGGGCGGCGAACATACCGCAGGGACCGCTTCCCACCACTACCGGACGGCAGTCGATTTTTCTTCCTTTGGTCATACGTTCAACCGTCGGTATGTTCATATCGTAATACGTTACTTTTTTATTTACGTATTTATGTTCATTGGGCAATGCGACGGCTACGCGGTAAATATAGACGATTCTGTCCTTCCTTCTCGCGTCGAGACTTCTTTTTACTATAACGCATTTGTCCACGGATTTTACTCCGAGAAAATCGGCGGCAAGTTTTTCTATCGGCGTTTTATCGCAGACCGGCACGGTCAGCCCGAAAGTCAGCATACGCTCTCACCCACCCTGATTCC
>JBJETX010000127.1:0-3418 GCA_051883535.1 Christensenellales bacterium
CCCTGCCGGAGTCTGTCCGCCCGAATATACGTCGAACACTTCCGCGTCTTCCAATATATCGGAACAGGATTTTCTGATAACCGAAAGGATCTCCGCTGCGGGAACGCTCTCCGGCGCGAGAAGCGCGATATCTCTCTGCATTCCCTGATAACGACTGAACGGTTTGAACGGCTTGACGTCGATACCTTCGGCGGATATAAACTCTTCGTCGAGTTCGGCGACGTAAACCCTTCCGTCGTAATCGAAATTATCGTTTACGTCGGGATGTACCTCTCCCAAAAATCCGACTTTTCTGTCGCCGGCGTAAATATAGGCGCTTCTGCCCGGATGAAGGAACGCTTCGTCCGCTCTGCGATACTCGATTTCTATGCCGAAGATATCGAAAATGTCGTCGATCACCCCTTTAAGGGTATAATAGTTCTCGTTCGCTCCGTAAAAACCGACGGAAAGTTTTGCTTTTTCTTCGGGCAGTTCCGTCAAAGGAATCTGTTTGGGCAGATAAGTATTGCCGATTTCGAAGAACCTTGCCGCCTTGTTCCCTCTTTTATAGTTGTATTCTATGGTCTTCAACATGCTGTAAACGAGATTCGTACGCATTACGCTCATATCCGCGCCAATCGGATTGCGTATTTCTATAGTATTACGCAATGCGGAATTATCGGGAAGATTGAGCGCATTGAGCGACTTGGGCGATACGAACGCATACGAAACGGTCTCGAACGCACCCTTCCCGACGAGGATTTCTCTGATTTTTTCCGTTCTTAACTGTTTATCGCTCATTCCGCCGCGGCAAACGCTCACCAATCTCGGTTCGACTACGTCGTAGCCGTAAATTCTGATAACTTCTTCCGTGAGGTCGTTGACTCCGTAAATATCCTCTCTGTAAGGCGGTATAACGCTTGTAAGCGTATCTCCCTCGGCGGTCGTTGCAATATCAAGCCTGTTAAGAATGTCGATTATCGCCGTTTTTTCCAATTTTACGCCGATAATAGCGTTTATTTCGTTATAATCGTATTTAAGAACGGTCTGTTCGGGCTTTGCTTCGCATAAATCGATTACTCCGCCGACAATCTTACCCCATTTATATTTGTCAAAAAGCGACAGGGCGCGTTTAAGTCCGAGTTCCTGAGAATAAAAATCAACGCCTTTTTCATACCTTGCAGAGGAATCGGAATGAAGTCCGAGTTCTCTTGCCGTATGTCTTATGCTATCCCTCGCAAAACGCGCGCTTTCAAGTATAACCGTGTTCGTCGTCGCGCAGATAGAGGAATACTCTCCGCCCATTACGCCGGCAATCGCCACGGGTTTTTCCGCGTCGCATATTGCAAGTTGCTCTTTTTTCAGGGCGTATTCCTTTCCGTCGAGCGCAACGATTTTTTCTCCGTCGTTGGCGTTTCTGACGATAATTTTCTTTCCCGATAAATTATTCAGATCGAACGCGTGCATGGGTTGCCCTATTTCGGTGAGAACGTAGTTCGTAACGTCTACGAGGTTGTTTATCGGTCTTATTCCCACCGCTTTGAGTCTGTCGCGTATGATTTTCGGAGATTGCGTTTCCACTACGTCGACAACCGCTTTCGCCATATATCTCGGACAGAGCGTATAATTCCTGTTTTCAACGTCGATATAATCGTAAACCGAGCCTTCCGTCTCGTTATAACTTAAATCGGGCATTCTGAGCGGTTTGTTCATCACCGCAGCCACTTCGCGGGCTATACCGAGAATGCTGTTGCAATCGGGTCTGTTCGCAGTGACGGCAACGTCCAATACAATCTCGTCGTTTCCTATCACGTCGTTGATGTCTTCGCCGACGCGTTCCTCTTCTTTAAGAATAAGTATTCCGTTTACGCCTGCGCCGGGATAATCCTCTTCCGCAAGCCCGAGTTCTCCGCCCGAACAAAGCATACCGTTACTCGCTACTCCGCGCAGTTCGCCGCTTTTTATGCGTTTTCCGTCGGGCAGCACCGCTCCGTCGAGCGCAACGGGTACTTTATCGCCTTTTCTTACGTTTTGCGCGCCCGTAACGATTTGCAGAACCTCTTTACCTACGTTTACGAGGCAGATATTCAGGTGGTCGCTGTCTTTATGTTTTTCAATGCTCTCGACCTGTCCCACCACAACGTTCTGAATACTGTCGCGTAAATTTATATATTCTTCGATTTCAAACCCTGCCGAGACGAGTTTATCCCCGAGTTCCTGCGCCGAGACGTCGATATCTACGAATTCTTTTATCCAACTAAAAGGTACTTTCATCTTATGCCTCCTACTTATACTGTTTAAGAAAACGTACGTCGTTTTCAAACAGAATTCTTATATCGGGTATGCCGAATTTAAGCATAGCGCACCTTTCGATTCCTATACCGAACGCATATCCGCTGTACTCTTTTGAATCTATACCGCAATTTTCAAGAACCACGGGATTTACGATTCCCGCTCCGAGAACCTCTATCCACCCCGTTCCTTTACACAGTCTGCAACCTTTACCTTTGCACATAAAGCAACTGACGTCCATCTCGACGCTCGGTTCGGTAAAGGGAAAATACGACGGTCTGAGTCTCGTTCTCGAATCGCTTCCGAAGAACTTACGCGCAAATTCGTCGAGACAACCTTTTAAGTCGCCCAGCGAAACGTTTTCTTTTTTGTCGATAACGAGTCCTTCCATCTGATGAAACATAGGAGAATGCGTCGCGTCGTCGTCCGCACGGAAAACCTTGCCGGGACAGATAATTCTGATCGGCGGTTTGGTCGTCAGCATCGTTCTCGCCTGAACGGCGGAAGTCTGCGTTCTGAGCAGAAAACTGTCGGTTATATAAAACGTATCCTGCATATCGCGCGACGGATGGTCTTTGGGTATGTTGAGAAGTTGAAAATTGTAATAATCCGATTCGATTTCCGGTCCTTCTTCAACGGAAAAACCCATTCCTACGAATGCGTTTACAAGCATATTTTTCGCCAAAGTCAGCGGATGAATCGAGCCTACGCGCTCGTCGTGCGCAAGCGAAAGCGTAACGTCTATTTCTTCTTCTCTGAGTTTTTTTGCCTTGGCTTTTTCGTTAAACGCCTTCTCCGCGTCGGACAAAGCGGTTTCGATTTTTTGCCTGAGTTCGTTGATCTTCTTCCCCAAAGCGGGTTTTTCCTCGGGTGAACAATTCTTCAACCCTTTAAGCAGTTCGGTTACCTCGCCGTTTTTCCCGAGATATCTGACTCTCAATCCCGTCAAATCGTTCAAGGTATCGACTGCGGATATTTTCTCTCCGAATGCGTCGAAAATTTGTTTAATTCTCTGTAACATTTGTTCGCTCCTCTTATGAATTCGTATTATTATATCATTTTAAGATATTAAAGTCTATAATATAAGTATATTATCCTCTTTAATTCGCGCTTCCGATAATCGCTGAGAACGTAAGAAACTCGTTGT
>JBJETX010000128.1:0-3404 GCA_051883535.1 Christensenellales bacterium
TCGGGAATAGTTATGCTCGTGAGGGAAGAGCAGTCCGAGAACGTTTTATCGTCGATACGGGATACGCCGTCGGGAAGGACTAAATTTTTCAGAGAAGAACAGTTTTCGAACGCGGAACTTCCGATACTCGTCACGCTGCCGGGTAAGGTTATATCCGTAAGAGAAGAGCGGTTTAAGAATGCGCGGTCGGCAATGCATTTCGTTCCGTTTTTAACGATTATTTCGGCGTTGTCGGGCATAGTGCCTTTGTATCCAAGTAATACTTTCCCCAGGTACACCGCTCCGTCGGGTTGTGCGGAATACCATAGAGTGTACTCGAATGCTCCGCTGTCGATATCCGATACGTTGTCCGAAAGGACGATATCGGTCAGGGCGGTGCAGGAAGAAAACGCATTCCACCCGATAACGGTAACGCTGTCGGGGACGGTTACGCTTTTAAGAGAAACGCAGTGACGGAACGCGTGATCATCTATTTTTGTTACGCTGTGTTTTCCGTTTATACCGTCGTCGTATGTATCGGGGATTATTGCTTTTGAGCCTTTTCCGCAATAACCGCTTACGGAATATGCCTTTAGTGAGTCATCGTAAGCAAACGTAAGCGACAGCGAGCGACGGAAAATACCGCCAAAAAGCGTTTTCAAAAAATTTTTCATAATTATTTCCTCGTATATTGTACTTTTTGCTTGTGCCGAAGGCGCGGCGCGTTTATCGGACGGGAAACGCATGTGCCGCTTTATTGTATCACCGAAGAAAGATAAATGCAATATATTTATAAAACGCTTGATTTTTAAGCGCAAATACCGTTCCGCCGACGGTTTGACGGGGTGGGGTTTTCTTTCTTGCTTTTACGTTCGGGATATGGTACAATATATCGATATCCTATGGAGGAGTATTATGACCGACAATAAATTCGTACTGGATTTTGTGGAAAAATATCGCCGTCTTTTTTCTCCCGACGAAGTGGTATGGGTGGACGGGAGCAAAGAGCAACATAAATTGCTCACCTGCGAGGCAATCGCTACGGGCGAAGTAATTAAACTCAGCAATTCCCTTATGCCGGGTTGCCTGTATCACCGTACCGACCCCGACGACGTGGCGCGCGTGGAAGACCGCACGTTTATCTGCACGGAAAATAAAGAGGACGCTGGCGTTACGAACAACTGGATGTCGCCGGGCGAGGCGTACGCAAAACTCGACGCGATAGCGGAGGGCGCGATGAAAGGCAGAACGATGTACGTTATTCCTTTTTCGATGAGTAAAATCGGTTCGCCGTTCGCAAGATACGGTATCGAACTCACCGACAGTCTTTACGTCGTTCTCAATATGATGATAATGACGCGCGTTTCCGACAAGGTGTACGAAAAACTCGGCGGAGGAGACGATTTCGTCAAGGGAATTCACAGCAAAGTCACGCTTGACGCGAAGAATAAATACATTTGCCAATTCCCCGAAGATAACGTAATTTATTCGCTCAACAGCGGTTACGGCGGCAACGTTCTGCTCGGTAAAAAGTGTTTCGCGCTCAGAATAGCGAGTTATCAGGGCTGGAAACAGGGCTGGATGGCGGAGCATATGCTTATTCTCGGAGTGGAAAAACCCGACGGGGACACGAAGTACGTATGCGCGGCGTTTCCGAGCGCGTGCGGTAAAACCAATCTCGCAATGCTTATTCCGCCCAAAGTATATCTGGACAAAGGATATAAAATATGGACGGTGGGCGACGATATAGCGTGGCTCCGCAAGAAAAACGGCACGTTTTACGCGGTAAATCCCGAAAACGGGTTTTTCGGCGTCGCGCCCGGCACGAACGCAAAATCCAATCCCAACGCGCTCGCCACTATGCGCAGGAATACTATTTTTACGAACGTCTGTTTCAACGCGAAAAACAACACCGTATGGTGGGAAGGAAGCAAAATCGACGCGCCGACAAGAGCGTACGACTGGCGCGGCAGACCGTGGAGAGAAAATATGCGAGACGAAAACGGAAATCCCGTCAAAGGCGCGCATCCAAACAGCAGATTCACCGCGCCCGCGAAGAATTGTCCGTGTCTTAGCAAGGAATTCGACAATCCGCGCGGAGTACCCGTCAGCGCGATAATTTTCGGCGGAAGAAGAGCGCGCGTCGCGCCTCTCGTATATCAGGCGAGAGACTGGGAACACGGAGTGTTCGTCGGCACGACGATGGCGAGCGAAACAACAGCGGCCGCGGCGGGGAAGGTCGGCGTGGTAAGGCGCGATCCGATGGCGATGTTGCCTTTCTGCGGTTACAATATGTGCGACTATTTCTCTCATTGGTTCGCAATGGGAGCGAGAATGTCCAATCAGCCGAAAATTTTCCACGTCAACTGGTTCCGTACGGACGAAAACGGCAACTATATCTGGCCCGGTTTCGGAGATAATATGAGAGTTCTCGACTGGATAATAAGACGGTGCGAAAACGAAGTCGGGGCTGTGGAAACGCCTATCGGTTTTATGCCGAAACCCGAAGATATCAATATAGAAGGAATGGATAATTTCGGGGAAAAAGAACTCGAAAAAGTGCTTTCGGTGGATCTTTCGGCGTGGAAGAAAGAAGCGGAAGATATCGGCGAATTTTTCAAAATTTTCGGAGACAAACTTCCCGAAAAACTTGCGAAACAACTTCGCGTGCTGAAAAAAAATATCAGAGAAGGGGCAAATATATCTGAACAATGAAAATCGTAGTTATCGGGTGCGACAAAATCGGTTCGTCGGTTGTGGAAAAGTTGCTTGAAGACGGGCACAGCGTGTGCGTCGTCGATATAGACGCAACCCGCGTAAAAAGGGCGTTCGACAAGTTTGAAATAACGGGCGTCGTCGGCAACGGGGCGTCTTACGACGTACAGAAAAAAGCGGGCGTGGACAAAGCCGACCTCGTTATAGCGAGTACGAACATCGACGAAGTGAACATACTTTGCTGTATGGTGGCAAAAGACCTCGGAGCGCAGCATACCGTTATTATCAATAACAACGAGCGGTATCACGATCAGATAGAGAACCTGCGCGACAGGTTCAACATAAATCTGTCTGTAAGCCCCGAAAAGGAAGCGGCTGCCGAAGTCGCGCGTATGCTTAGATTCCCCGCGGCGTTGCAGGTGGAACTCTTTGCCGACGGCAAAATGGAACTCATCGACGTTATTCTGCCCGAAAACAGCGAGTTCGCCGGTTTTTCGATAGCGGCGAAACACGGTAAGATTTATCCCGACGTGCAGATCTGCGCGGTGGAAAGGGACGGAGAAATTATCATTCCCACAGGTAATTTTATTCTCGAAGGCGGAGACAGACTGAGCATAGCGTCCACGGTTACGGGCATAGTAAAATATCTCAAGGGCACGGGAATGTATCAGTCGAGGATAAAGAAGGTGCTTATTCTCGGCGGCGGCAAC
>JBJETX010000129.1:0-14773 GCA_051883535.1 Christensenellales bacterium
ATGTACGATATGGGTAACACCTACGACAAGCCGACGAAGAAATGCGCGCGTATCGTAGGCGAAGTGCTCGGTAAATATCATCCGCACGGCGACTCGTCGGTTTACGACGCGTTGGTAAGGCTTGCTCAATGGTTCAGCATCAACGTGCCTCTCGTCGAAGGACAGGGAAACTTCGGAACGGTTGACGGAGACCCCGCGGCGGCGCAGAGATACACCGAGGCGAGATTAAGTAAAATCGCAGGCGAAATGCTGCGCGACATAGACAAAGAAACCGTCGATTTTTATCCGAACTTCGACGACACGCTTATGCAACCCGTCGTTTTGCCGGCGCATTTTCCCAATCTGCTGGTAAACGGCAGCGAGGGTATCGCCGTCGGAATGGCGACGAGTATTCCTCCGCACAATATGACGGAAGTCATCAACGGTACGATCGCCCTTCTCGACAATCCCGAAATGACGGTTGACGAACTTATGACGTACATTCCCGCGCCCGATTATCCTACGGGAGCGCTCGTTATGGGAAGAGCGGCGATTGCGCAGGCGTACAGAACGGGACACGGCGGCGTGGTTATGCGCGCGCGCGCCGAGATAGAAGAACATAACGGCAAAGAAAGAATTATAGTAACCGAACTTCCCTATCAGGTCAACAAGGCTCTGCTTATCAAAAACATAGCGGATCAGGTTAAGGACAAGAAAATCGAAGGTATATCCGACATAAGGGAAGAGAGCGACAGATTCGGTATGCGCGTCGTAATAGAAGTCAAACGCGATTTCAGCGCGAACGTCGTACTGAACACGCTTTATAAACAGACGAATATGCAGGTTTCGACGGGAATAAATTTCCTTGCGTTGGTGCGCGGAAAACCCGTCGTGCTCAACCTCAAAGACCTTTTGAGCGAGTACCTTGCGCATCAGGTAAACGTAGTCGAAAGAAGAACGCGTTTCAACCTGAATAAAGCGATTGAGAGAGAGCATATAGTCAAAGGGTTGATAATCGCCATAGCGAATATCGACGAGGTCGTGGAAATCATCAAGAAGAGCAGAGAAAGAGCGACGGCGTGCGACGCGCTTATGGAAAACTTCCTGCTCAGCGAAAAACAGGCTAACGCGATTCTCGATATGAGGCTTGCGAGTTTAACCGGACTGCAGGTCGAGAAGTTGCAGGCGGAAGAAGCCGAACTTCAGAGGACGATAGCGGACCTTACGGATATTCTTGAAAAACCCGAAAGAGTCAGAGCGATTATAAGAGAAGAACTCGGCGCGGTGCGCGACGCTTACGGAACGCCGAGAAGAAGCGAACTTTCTTACGACGACAGCGAGATAGACATAGAAGACCTTATCGCCAGAGAGGACGTCGTTATATCTATGACGTATCAGGGTTACATCAAGAGAATCCCCGTAAACGAATACAAGGCGCAGAACCGCGGCGGAGTAGGAGTTACCGCGCATAAGACGAAGGAAGAAGATTTCGTTATGAAGATGTTCGTCTGCAACACGCACGACGACCTGCTGTTCTTCAGTAATCGCGGAAGAGCGTACCGAATGAGGGCGTATCGGGTACCCGAAGCGACGAAAACTTCCAAGGGGAGGGCGATGGTAAACGTACTGCCGCTTATGGAAGGCGAGCGTATAACCGCGTTCTTACCGATTAAGGATTACAACGACGGATACATCGTGATGGCTACGCGCGACGGACTTATAAGAAAGAGCGAAGTAAACGAGTTCGAGTCGGTAAGGGTAAACGGCAAACTTGCGATTACCCTGCTCGGAGACGACGAACTTATCGAAGTCGAGAGAACGAGCGGTAAAGACGATATTATCGTAGCGAGCCATAACGGCAAGTGCATAAGGTTCTCCGAAGAGGACGTAAGAAGAACGGGCAGAGGAAGTCAGGGCGTACGCAGTATCAAACTCGACGAAGGAGATTTCATAGTCGATATGGCTATCGCCAAAGAAGGCGCGTCGGTAATCACCATCAGCGAAAAAGGTTTCGGCAAACGTACCGATCTCGATCAGTTCCGCCTGCAATCGCGTGCAGGAAAGGGAATCAAGGCGGGTAATTTCAACGAAAAAACGGGATTGCTCGTCAATATGAAACTCGTGGAAGAAAGCGACGATATCATTCTTATCGCGGACAACGGAACCATGATACGAATAAAGGCTTCGCAGGTGAGCAATATCGGCAGAAACACCAAAGGCGTTACGATTATGAAACTCAAAGGCGACGCGAAGGTGGTCGCAATGGCGATAACGATGCACGACGACGAAGCGGACTTCGACGAAGTGGAAATCGACGAAGAGGCGCTCAGGGAAGCGAGAGCGGAAGCAAGCGTAGCGAGTGCCGAAGAAAGCGAAGCCGCAGAGGAGACCGCGGAAGAAAAGAGCGAAGAATAATTAAGAATAATTATAAACAACCGGCAAAGCGTATCCGGGCAAAAACCAACAACGTACGGCGGAGGGACAAAAAATGTTTGATTTTATCGTAAATCCCGTTGCGGGGAAAGGAAAATCGCTTATCGCGTTACGTCAGGCGGAAAAAATGTTTTCCGAAAAAGGGGTGGAATACCGCGTTCATAAAGCGGAAAAGCCCGGGCACGCGACGGAAATATGTCGTGAACTTACCGAAAACGGCGGAAATATCGTCGTTTTCGGAGGCGACGGCACTTTTAACGAGGTTCTGAACGGAATTGCGGATTTTGAAAATACCGTCGTAGGGTTCGTTCCCTGCGGAACGGGTAACGACTACGTCAGAGCGACGGATATTCCCGGCGAAGTCGATAAAGCGGTGGCGCGGATACTCGGAGGCAAAACGGGTTACACGGATTTTATCGATATGAACGGCAAACGGTGTCTTAACGTTGCCGGCGGCGGAATGGATACCGACGTTCTCGTGACTTATGCGTCAATGAAGCATTTTCATGGAAAAATCAAATATTATGTAAGTTTATTAAAGGTGCTTATGCATCTTAAATTCCATAAAGTACGGATTTCTATAGACGGCGGCGAACCTGCCGAAAAAAGCGTTTTTCTTATCAGCATCGCAAACGGAATATACATCGGCGGCGGTATGCCTATAAGTCCGAATTCTTCTGTGAACGACGGAAAACTAAACGTCGTGATAGTGAACGAGATAAAAAAATCGAAAGTGCTCGGACTTCTTCTTAAATTCCTTAAAGGTAAGCATCTTGCCGAGCCGTGTTCGGAAGAATACCTTTGCGACAGCGCGAAACTCGAAATGCTTGACGAGGGAAGCGTACAGGCGGACGGCGAAGTGACCGACGATAAAGTGCTCGATTGCCGCATAGTTCACGGAACTCTGCGCGTTTTTGCAGACTGAACGAATCACAAAATTTTACGGATAATCGGAGGAATGATATGACCCAATTGAATTCGCGTCTCGTGGTAAAGACGAGACCCGTTGCCGCAAGTAAAAATACGGTTAAGGGCGAAGGTTTCCGCATAACCGTTCTTACTCCCTCTCTGATACGCGTGGAAACGCAGAAAGACGGGATTTTCACCGACGAAGCGACCCAATACGTATGGTTCCGCGATTTTCCCGAAAACAAATTCGAGGCAAGGATCGACGGAAGCACTCTTTTAATCGAAACCGGAGAATGCAAGTTCAATTTTTCCGTTTCCCGTAAAAAAGTAATGTCGGTCTATATCGATAGCGAAAAGAAGTGGGTTGCCTGCAACAACAAAGGCAATTTCGGCGGCACCTGCCGCACGCTCGATATGAGGCAGGGCAGAGTAAAACTCGGAAACGGCGTTTTGTCGGAAAACGGAGTTGCGGTTTTGTCGGACGACGGAATCGCGCTCGGAGACGACGGCGCGCTTAAACCGCGCGCGGCGAAGGAAAAAGACGAGTATATTTTTGCTTACGGTAAAAAATACGCCGAGGCGTTAAACGCGTATTTTTACCTTACGGGAAGCACGCCTATGCTTCCGAGGTACGTTCTCGGAAACTGGTGGAGCAGGTATTACGCTTATACGCAGGAAGAATACGTATCCCTTATGGAGAGGTTCGAGCGCGAAAACATTCCGTTTACCGTGGCGACGGTGGATATGGACTGGCATTGGGTGAAAGTAAACGATAAATTCGGAACGAATTACAAATCGAAAAATCCGTTTCAGGCGGAAGGCTGGACGGGATACAGTTGGAATACCGACCTTTTCCCCGATTATAAAGAGTTTCTCAGATGGTTGCACGAACATAATCTGAGGGTTACGCTCAATTTGCATCCCGCGTCGGGCGTAAGGTCTTTTGAAGACGCATACGAAAGAATGGCGAAAGCGATGGGAGTGGACCCCGCTACGAAAAAGGATATTCCGTTCGACATCGCGGACAATCGGTTTATCAACGCGTATTTCGACGAACTGCATCATCCGTACGAGGACGACGGAGTGGATTTCTGGTGGATAGACTGGCAGCAGGGAACTAAGTCCACGTTGAAGGACGTAGATCCGCTATGGGTTCTTAACCACTACCATTATCTCGATAACGCGAGAGACGGCAAGCGCGGAATGGTGCTTTCGAGATATTGCGGAATCGGAGCGCACAGATATCCCCTCGGGTTCAGCGGAGATTATATAACCAAATGGAAAAGCCTCAAATTCCAACCCGAGTTCACGAATACGGCGAGCAATATCGGATACGATTGGTGGAGTCACGACATAGGCGGACATAACTTCGGATATTACGACGACGAAATGTATTTAAGATGGTGTCAGTACGGCGTTTTCAGTCCGATAAACAGACTGCACAGCACCTGTTTTGCGTTGCAGGGGAAAGAACCATGGAAACACAGCGAGACGGTAAGACGGATAACGAGCGATTATTTAAGGTTGAGACACGCGCTGATTCCCTATATTTATACGGCGTCCGTGCGTACGCATAAAGAAAACGTCGCCTTGTGCCGTCCTATGTACTACGAGTATCCCGACAAAAAAGAGGCGTATTCCGTGCCGAATCAGTACTTTTTCGGAAGCGAACTCATCGTTTGTCCGATAACGAAAAAGATAAATCGGAAAATAGGAATGGCGGAAGTGAAAGTGTGGCTGCCCGAAGGGAGATACACCGACGTGTTTACGGGGCAGATTTATACCGGCGGTCGTACGGTTACGATGTGCCGCGACGCAGAGTTTCTGCCCGTTCTCGCGAAAGAAGGCGCGATAATACCCCTTTCCGCCGACCAAGGAAACGGGTGCGGCAATCCCGAAAATATTAAGTTACTCGTTTACAGAGGGAACGGAACGTATACGCTTTACGAAGACGACGGAATGACGCTCGAATGTGAAAACGGCGCGTTCGCAACGACCCGTTACGAAGTTAGCGAAGAAGGGAATACCGTTAAATTCGTTATAAATCCGACGGAAGGCGACCTGTCGCAGGTGCCGGCAAAGAGAAATTATACGATATGTTTCAAAGACGTTGCGGACGGGAAGGTAACGGTGAACGGAGAATTGCGCGGAATGAGCGAAGAGATTACTCTGACCGTAGATTCCGACAAGGGCGCGGAAATAACGGTGACCGACGTCAAAGCGAAGGATAACGGAGACGTTTTCGAGCAGGTAAATATCGTTTTCAGCCGCTGTCAGGGCGGAAACCTCGGCAAGATGATACGGTATATGCCGATAGAAAAGATAAAAGACAAAGAAAAACTGAAAAAAGCGATAAAAAGAAGCCTTTTCCCTCGTTGCGTGAAAAACGCGGCGCTGGAAAAACTGCTGTAAGACTAAGGAAATATGGTAACCGACGGATTGTTTTTATGCCCGCATTGCGGGCATAAACTGTTAAAAAAAGAGAAAAGTCTGATTTGTGAAAACGGACACTGCTTCGACGTGGCGAAAAGCGGTTACGTCAATCTTCTGCCTGCGAATAAAAAGAATTCGGTAAATCCCGGCGACAATAAAGATATGATTAAAGCGAGAGTCCGCGTAATGGATAAAGGCTATTACGCTCCGCTCGCGGACAGAATTATCGACGTTCTGAGAAAAAGAGGAACGGAGTTTATCCTTGACGCCGGATGCGGAACGGGATATATCACGCATAGGCTGAAAACCGCGTTTGCGGATTCCGAAATAGCAGGAACGGATATCTCAAAATTTGCAATCGAGCAAGCAAGCAAATTGTATAAAGACGTGAATTACGCGGTGTGCAGCAGCATAAGACTGCCGTTTGAAGACGGGAAAGCCGACGCGGTGATATGCGCTTTCGCGCCCGTTTACGCAAGCGAGTTCGCAAGGGTGAGCAAAGAAAACGGATTATTACTGCGCGTGACGCCCGCGCGCGGACATTTGTACGGGCTGAAAGAGTTTTTGTACGAAGAGGCGAGATATAACGAAGAGGACGACTCCGCGTTCGACGGATACGAAGAAATCGGACGGGAAATCGTCGGCGGCAGGATAGAATGCGACGGCGAGGACGTGCGCGCGCTTGTCAAAATGACGCCGTACTATTATCATACGCCGAAAGAGCGGTTGGAAAAATTATACGAAGTGGATAAAATGACGGTCGAAACGGAATTCGAACTCGGCGTATTCAGAAAAAAATGAAAACGCGACTATTCCTTTTCGGAATCGTCCCCGACGCTTAGGGACGATTTTTCTTTTTTATATTTTTTTACGGAAAACAGCGTGACGAAAAGAAGGTGCAGGAAAGTTACGCACGCTCCGACGATAATCATGGGAACGCCCGCATGGCGGTTCTCGGACAGCAGACAGCAACCGATGATAAGAACGGCGGGCGCGCCTACGGCGATAATAAGGGTAAACAGTTTGATTAAAATCGTCGCCGCCTTGCCGAACTTTTTTTCGGGTATGAGAGAAAGGGGTATCTCCGTATATACTTCGAGGAAAAATTCCAATAACGCTTCGAGTAAGATATCCATACCGATATTATACCGTTACGGCGCGGCGAAGTCAAACGTATGAAAATCGCCCTTTTCCGGAAGAGGGAGCGAGGCTATACGAAAGACAACAAGCCGAGTTTTCTGTTTTCGAGCGAGAGTATTTCCGCTATGTCCGCATACGGAAGCGGAAGTTTGTCAAGCAGAACGAAAATGCTAATCTGGGTGCTTAAAAGCGCGCTTTTAAGCGACTGACAAGGCACGTTTACGTTTCGGAAAGAGGGAACGTAGGAAGTATTTTTTATCAGCGCGTTGAGTTTTGAAAGCGAACGGTAAATCACGTTTTTGAGATAGTTAGCCGTTCTGCGCGAGTTCTGCGGAAGGCGAGGAATCAGCCCGTTGAGATAATCGAGTTGATTTTCTTCGAGAATGATTATCTGTTCTATGACGGCGGACCCGTCCGGAGCCGTACTTTCCAACGCGTTTCTGTATTCGCGCGCGAGTTGTTCGATATTCTGCATAATGCCTCCGACCTTTTTGTATAAATATGCGGAGAAACAAAGCGGCGTGACATATTAAGTCGAAACAAGTCGGACGGCAAAGGAAAAATCCCTTTTTTCGGGAAAATATTTGCAATCCGCGAGAGTATATAGTAAAATAACATATTATACAAAAATATTCGAGGTAAAAATGTTAGATTTACGATTTGTATGCGACAACATCGATTTAGTCAAAGAAAAACTGGCGAAAAGAAACAGCAAACTCGATTTGAGCGAACTCACCTCTCTTGCGGCGGAAAGACGCACGGTTATCAGAAGTACGGAATCGCTTAAAGCGGAAAAGAACAAAGCGAGCGCGGAAATCGCCGTTATGAAAAAGAACAAACAGCCTTGCGACGACCTGATTGCGGCTATGAAAGAAAAGGGCGAAGAAATCAAAAAACTCGACGCTCGTCTTGCCGAAGTCGAAGCGCGGCTTACGGAAATAATGTACGTAATCCCCAATCTCGTGGACGACAGCCTGCCCGTGGGAATAGACGACAGAGACAACGTGGAAGTGCGCAGATTTATGCAACCCACCGAATTTTCTTTCCAACCCCAATCCCATTGGGACATCGGAGAGAAACGCGGCTGGCTCAATCCTCAGCAGGCGGCAAAAATCACGGGAACGAGATTTACCGTTTATCACGGTCTCGGCGCAAGATTGGAAAGAGCGGTAATCAACTATATGCTCGATACGCACACGGCGGCGGGATACGAAGAAGTTCTTCCTCCGTTTATGGTAAACCGCGACTCTATGTTCGGTACGGGGCAACTTCCTAAATTCGAGGAAGACATGTACGCGATTAAAGACAGCGATTTTTATCTCGTACCCACGGCGGAAGTTCCGGTAACCAATCTTCATCGCAACGAAATTCTTTCGGAAAAGGATCTTCCGATAAAATATTGCGCGTACACCGCTTGTTTCAGGGGAGAAGCGGGCAGCGCGGGAAGAGATACGCGCGGACTTATCCGTCAGCATCAGTTCAACAAAGTCGAACTCGTCAAATTTACCCGTCCGGAAACGAGTTTCGACGAACTCGAAGACCTTACGCACGAAGCGGAAAGCATTTTGCAAGGGCTGAAAATTCCTTACAGAGTGGTTTGCCTCTGCACGGGCGACGTAGGGTTCGGTTCCTGCAAGACTTACGATATAGAAGTCTGGATGCCGTCTTACGACAGGTTCGTGGAAATTTCTTCCTGCAGTAACTACGTCGATTTTCAGGCGAGAAGAGCGAACATCAAATTCCGCGATACCGACGGAAAAGTCAAACTCGTTCATACGCTTAACGGAAGCGGACTCGCCGTCGGCAGAACGGTAGCGGCGATACTGGAAAATTATCAGAACGAAGACGGCAGCGTCACGGTTCCCGAAGTCCTCAGGAAATACGTGGGAACGGACGTGCTTAAATAAGATAAATGCGGAAAAGTAACTCCTTCGGCGACATATTGGGCGCAATCGCAGGCGGTTTTGCGGCAATTCTCAAAGGACTGGTGCGGTTGATTCTTAAAATACTGGTGACCTTCGGTTTGTGGTTGCCCGCCCTTTACGCGCTGCTCGGAGTTATTTTGCATTTCGGAGGGGGATTCGACCCGTTCGGTTTCGACGTATACAGCATTATTTATCTGTCGGGAGCGGTTGCGTGCGTGGTATGCGCCGTGATTATATCCGTCAGAAATATTTTCGTTATGCCCGTCAGAAGCGCGGTTAAAAGAAGGCGCGAAAAAATCAACGACAAATGGGCGGACGAAGAATTCGCCGCGCGCGAGCAGACCGAGAAAAAAGAACGCGAAGAGAAAGAACGCAGACTTTCGCCCCCCGAAGGAGACGATTATCCCGAGTTCGACGAAGAAGAGCAGGAGGATACAACGGAGGGAAAAGAGGAAGAGGAAATCCCGGAGTACCTGATAGACGCGGACGACGACGAACAGCGCAAGAGCGCGAGCGAGTTGCTCTTTGATTGGGTGCCGCAGAAAAAACATACTGCGTCGAAGCCGAAAATGAAAAGCGTTCCGAAAAAAGAAATTCCCGAAGTGTATTTCAGCAAACTCAACCCGAGTATTCTCGTACACGAGTATTCGGACAGATTCGAATTATTCAAAGTAGTCGGAGATAAAACCGAATACGTCGGAGTCGAGTACAAATGACGGGAAAATCGAAAAGGATATGGGAACTGGACTTCTGGCGCGGATTGGCGATTATACTCGTCGTTTTCGACCACGCTTTTTTCGATTTCGGCAGACTGTTTTATCAATGGAGAAATTGCGGCGTAGGTTTCCTCGAATGGCTTAACGCCCTCGGACTGGATTATCTCGGGAGCGACGTAAGGGCGTTCTGGCGACCCGCGTTTCTGTTTTTGTTCTTCTGTGTGTCGGGATTATGCACCGCTTTAAGCAAGAATAACTTTTTACGAGGGATAAAACTCTGGACGGTCGCGCTTTGCGTAAGCGTGATAACCTATATCGGAGAGACGCTTGCCGGCGAAGGCGTCTTCGTCCTGTTCGGCGTGCTTCATTGTCTCGCGTCGGTCATTCTTATTTACGCCGCGGTCGATTTTTTAATTCGCGGCGCGTTCGCGCTCGTAGAAAAAATACGGAAAAAACCCGTGGGGGACAAATGGAAAACCATACTTTCCTGCGTTATTCTTTTCGGATTGTCCGCGGCTTTTTTCGCAATCAACCGCGTTTACAATCCGAGATTAAACGAAGTGACGGGCAGTCACGTATATACGGAACTCGACGGAAAAATTTTCGGAATATTCTTTTACTCGCCCGAATGGTGGACTGCGGATTATTTCCCGATATTTCCTTTTATTTCCTTTTTCTTTTTCGGAGCCGCGCTTTCAAAAATCCTGTACAGAGAAAAGAAGTCGCTGTTTCCGTCGCTCGACGGAATATGGCATAACGTTTTTTCCGCGGCGGGAAGACATTCGCTTGCAGTGTATCTGCTCGGGCAGGTGCTGGCTATCGGCGTCGGAATTTTGCTTTCTCTCGTCTTTCTCGGCACGCCGCTACTTTTCCCGTAACGAGCGGACGACCGACATTTCCATACTTTTTTTCGCATAGTAATTATCGAATAAATCGAATAAAAACGCGCTGAGAGGCACGCCGAGAAACATACCCCAAAAACCGAAAAGTCCGCCCCATATTATAATGGAAACGGTGATCCAGAAACCGTTTAGTCCGACGTATTTGCCTACGATTACCGGATACGTCGTGAAACCCTCGATTTGTTGAAGCACGATAATCGCTATTATCAGAACCAATACCTTGGAAGGGTCGGCGGCGAACACGATAACGGCGCACAGAGCGCCGCCTATATATGCGCCTATAATCGGAATCAGGTTCATAAAACCTATAATAAGGGATACCAAAGCGGCGTATGGAACTTTCAGCACGAGCATAGTGAGATAGCAGGCAAAACCGAGAATACAGGCTTCGGTAAGTTGTCCGCCGAGGTAGCGCGAAAATTTTTCCGACGCGTTAATCAGGAAAGCGTGGACCTTGATATTGCGTTCTTTGAAAATAAGTCCGATTGCTTTTTTGAGTTGCGTTTTTACGTTTTTACGGTTTATGACGAGCATAATCGCAATAACCGCGCCGAATAAAACGTTATATAAACCCGTAAAAACGGTTTGCATAACCGACATTATTTTCGGGAGATATTCGCTTATACGCGCGCTGATAAAAGAATATATTTTCTCGAAAAACGTCTGTAAAAAATCCATTCCTCCGATACTGCTCACCGCCGCGCTTATATCGCCCGAGGAGAATCTTTCCATAAGGTCTTTTACGCTTTTTACGCCCTGCGGAACGATCAGCACCGCTAAAAAAACGACCACTCCTCCGAATATGAGAAACGTCATTGTAAGGCAAAGAAATTCTTTAAGGCGTGGTTTTTCCACCTTGCGAAAGACTCTGCGTTCGAAAAACCTAAGGGGAACGCTCATCGCAAGGGCGAGGACTATTCCTATGAGAACGGGCTGAAGAATTTTGAATACGTTGCCGAAAAATCCGCCGACGGTGCCGAAGTTGAAAACTACGAACGCCGCGAGAGTGATTGCGGCGAGTTTGAGAAAGAAATCGGCGCGGCTGTTTTTCATAATCATAGTATATAAAACCGAATAGAAAATATTACTTCGCCTTTATTCGTCATTATTTGCCGATAAGCGCGTATCTGCGCATAAGAAAACGGGTATAATTCCCTATACGGGGGTGAGGCGGAATGCGTACGGGAACGAAATTTATCAACGGTGAAGATTTTCGGGAATTTGCCGAAATTTTATCCAATTATTATCCCGGTGGGAAACTTGCCGTAGTGGCTCAGGATAAAGAAGAGGGGGAAAATCTTATCAGAGCGCTCGGCGCGGATTATAACGCGTTGCTTTTTTCGCCAGGGGACGATATAAAACTTCCTTCCGGGGCGCGTTTCGTCATAGGCGTCGGCGGAAGCGGGGTAATTCCCGCGGTGAAACGCGCCGCAGTAAACGCAAAATATGCTTTTATCCCCGCGGTATTCGATTATCGGTTTCTTTACTCTTTCGACGGAAAATTTTCCTTGCCCGAATTCGTTTTTCTCGGGAAAGAGGCGAGGAGCGAGGAAAAAGACTATTGCGCGAGACTTTATCAGACGGTTTTTCAACTGTACGCGGAATGCGTGTTCCGTATTTTTTACGCGAGCGCGTTCCCTTACCGAGACGTGACGGCGGAAGCGTACGGAAAAGTCGCGGAAACGCTGCTTGACGGGAAGAGCGACGAACAGACTTTTTATTCGGAAAGTCAGAGATTTATCGTAAATATCGTGAACGAGTTGTATTCGAGGAAAACCGCGTCTTTAATCACCGAGAAGGTTTCGGGTATGTACGGAGTAACCGTGGGCGAAAGGTTTACGGTGGCGCGCTTTCTCATTTTAATGCTCAGAAACTTTACAAAACATTCGTTCCGTGGTATCCTTTTACCGTCGGAAAACCCGGTACAAGGCGTTAAGCCCGTACGCCCGGCGGCGTTCGACGGCGGCGTTCTGCCGACGGAAGAACGGCTTTCGCGGTACGGCGAAAAGATTTCTTTTCTTACCGATATGCCCGAACCCGACGTCGGGGCGATGCTTAAAGCGTTGTCTTCCTGCGCGGACGCGGACAGTCCGGTTTTTGCGATAATAAACAACGAAGGAATTACGGACGCACTTTACTATGAAAAATCTGAAAGAAATATCGGTTTATCTTTTTGATATGGACGGAACGCTCAATATGGGCGAAAGACCCATCGACGGAGCGATGGAAACGCTTAAAATGCTTACGGAAGCGGGGAAAACGGTTTGTTTCGTAACGAACAACAGTTCGAAGTCGAAATACGATTATCTCAACAAGGTACGCAGAATGGGTTATAATGCGGATATAAAGCAGATAATCACGAGCGGAATGGCTGCGGCGAGTTATATAAACAAGCATTATGCGGGTAAAAAAGTATACGTTCTCGGAACGGAAACTCTTTGCCGCGAACTTAAAGAAAGCGGGCTTGACGTCGTGGGAACGGGCGAGGACGCGGATATTATTCTGCTTGCGTTCGATACCGAACTCACTTACGCAAAACTGTGGCACGCGACTAACCTCGTAGCCGCGGGAAAAACTTATATCGCCACGCACCCCGATTTCGTATGCCCGTCCGACAACGGGAATATGCCCGACGCGGGCGCGATGATGGCTCTCGTGGAAAAGACCACGGGAAAAACGCCGGAAATAATCATAGGAAAGCCCTATGCGCCTATGGCGGAATACGTCTTTGACTTCTGTTCGGTTACGCCCGACAAAGTCGCTTTCGTCGGGGACAGACTTTATACCGATATAAAATTCGCGCTCAACAACGATATGACGGGAATTCTCGTTCTCAGCGGAGAAACCGATCTTGCCATGCTTAAAGAGAGCGGACTTAATCCCGATTACGTTTTCGACGACGTAAACGCGTTGAGAGAATACCTGTAAATGAAAAACGAAATAAGATTACCCGACGATGACGGCGCAAACGGAAGCGGATTGGAATTGCCCTTTCCGAAATATTTTGCCCTGTCGGTCGTGTTTTTTCTCGTCACGCTTGCGAGCGCGACGCTTTTATATCCCCTTTCTTATTATTTTATGGCGAAGACGAGGATAGAAAATACCCGTATCGACGGGCGAAAACTCGTTTTCGACGGAAAGATATCTTCGGCTTTTTTAATCTACTACACGGGACTTGCCGCAATCGCGGCGATAGTGACGGCGTTAAATCTCGTTATCGGAGTTCTGCCGCTCGACCTGCAGACTTACGCGCTTAACTACGCGGTAAGCGGCGTTACGGCGGCGATAGCGGCGTTTTTTATCGGAACGCGTCTGCGTAAATGGGAGAAAAAGAATACGCATTACGTCGGTTTGATGCGAGGGGAATCGGGAATGAAAAGCAATCTTATAAGATGCGCTTTGAAAAGCGCGGTTTTATCCTTGCTTGGACTGATTACCGTGGGTATCGCGTATCCTCTCGTTTATCGGGTAAAACAGAAATATTATACCGACGCCTCGACGGTGGACGGGGAACGCCTCGTTTTTAACGGAAACGTACTGCGCGTATACGGAAAATGGTTTTCGGGTCTTTTCGTCGCCGTAATTACGTTGGGAATCGCCCTGCCGCTGCCCTTATATTATCTGCAACGTTGGGAAGCGGAAAATACGCATATTCGCACGGAAAAAGGCTGATTGATACCGCCGTAACCGTTGCCTGAGAAAAATAGAGTTGACACAAAAGATAAACGGTAGTAAAATATCGGTATGACGGCAAAACAAAGATTTATGGAACAGGCTGCCGTTCGGCAGAAAAAACACCCGAAAACTGCGCCGAAAGTAATCAGTTTCAGTCTTGCAATGGCTTTTCTCAGATTGTCCGTTATTTTTATCGGAATAGCGCATTCTCCGGGAAGCGGGTACACCAAAGACATTATCAACACGATAGCGAGCATATTATCGCTGTTGACTCTTCAGGGCGCGGTGGTATGCTCTGCGCTCGGCGTAACTTCCACGAGATATACTCTCCATTGCATAAGTTGCGCGTCCCTTTCGGTCAGCCTCGTTCTCGATATAGGATTTATCGTTTATTACTCGGTCTGGGTAATCTGATTTCAGTCCTGTCTGCTCGGCAGACATTCTATTAAAACTGCGTTTTTCTCGGCGAAAATCGTTTGTCCCGCGGCGGCATGCGGCAGGAAGAAGCGGTCGCCTTTTTTTATGCTCTTTCCGCAGGAAAGCACGGCTTCGCCTTCGAGCAGAATAAATACGGCGGGCGCGTTTTCAAGCGTGAGGGAGCCGTTTGCCAGGGTATGTCTTCGTAGAGCGAAGCACGGGGTGTCGTCGTAAGAGATGAGAC
>JBJETX010000130.1:0-3376 GCA_051883535.1 Christensenellales bacterium
CCGCACGTTTTTTTTGACTTCCAACGCGCACAGTTCATCTGTCACGGTCTCTCTGACGGTTTTCTTCTCCAATTACTATAACCTCGCGTTCGAGTTTTATCCCGAATTTTTCATACACTTTTTTCGCCGCGTATTCTCCGACGCGGAGATAATCCTCCGCCGAGCCGCCGTCGTTTATCAGAAAGTTAGCGTGCACGGGACTTATCGTTACGCCGCCGTCGCAGTATCCTTTGAGTCCCGCCTGCTCTATGTAATACCCTGCGCTCACTCCGCGGTATTGTTTGAAAAAACACCCGAGACTTCGCCCTTTCGGCTGAGAAATCTGTCTGTTCCTCCTCGTTTGCGCCATTTTTTCCGCAATCCTGCGCCCGTCCTCACGATATAACGACAAAGTGACGTCAAGTATAAGGTCTTTGTTCTTTCTCAGGTTGCAGTATCTGTACCCGAAAGCGATTTCCTCTCCCGACAGTTCTTCCGTCTCCCCCGTGTCGAGTTTATATACCGTCACGGATTCCACGAATTCGCTTATCGACGAACCGAAACAACCGCTGTTTCCGCTTACCGCTCCCCCGACGGTTCCGGGCAGACCGAAAAAGTTTTCCAATCCGCCGAGCGACGCGTACTGTGCCGCTCCGCACAACTTTGCGAAACTCTCGCCGCTTTTCACCCTTATAGAGGTTCCCCTTACCGATATTCCTTTGAGCAAACCGGTAAAAACAGCCGCTCCTTCGTAATCGGGCAACACGAGCGTATTGCTCATTCCTCCGAGAATAACGTATTCCTCAACGGCAAGTTGTCGGGCAATATCGTCCAGATCTTCGACGCATTGCGGAAAAAAAGACTTTTTTATCACCCCACCGCAGCCTGCCGTACACGTCTTCGACGTGTCGGTTTCGAGAAAAACCGTGCTCATTTATTATACCCCTCCGAAAAGCCTTTTGTCAACGCGGTAGCGCGCCTATTAAAGGTATATTCTTTTCATCGGAGTTTATGCCGCGCGGCGCGGATTCCCTCGGTCGGCTACGTCATTTCCCGTACTTGTTTATAACCCACGTCACCGGGTCGTCGTCGCACCCCGGCGCAACGTCGTCCGCCGCTTCTTTCGCTTTTGCGCTGCCCGATCCGACGCAAACGCCCACGCCTGCGTATTTAAGCATAGGCACGTCGTTTTCCGAATCCCCCACGCATACGATTTCTTCCCTGCTGATACCGTGTCTGTCGGCGATAAACGCCACCGCGACGCCTTTGTCCGTTCCGTGCGGAATAATCTCGACGATAAACGGTTTACTCGTGTTTATGAGAAAATCTTTGCCGAACTTTCCGCGCAAATCTTCAAGAATCCCGGGAATTTTTTCCGCGTCGTCCATAAGCAGAATTTTCGGCGGATTGAGTTTTTTCTTCCCGATAAATACCGAAAGTTTTTCTTCGGTAACGGCAAATTCCGCGTGGCTTAGTTTTCCGTAAAGCACGGTAAAATCGTTGGGCGTGGCGGTGTAGAACTTATCGCCGTCGTACGTCTGATAATAATACCCTTTGCTCTCGATATACTCGCCGATTTCCACAGCCTTTTCGCAGGATATAACCGTCTCGGACAGAACTTTTCCCGTCCGCAAATCGCTTATTACCGCACCCTGAAACGTTGCGAGTTCGTTTTTAAGTCCGAGTTCGGAAGCAAGCGGCAACGCACCCGCGGTCATTCTTCCCGTAACTATACAGAAAATTCCTCCGCGCTCCTCGTAGTCCTTTATCGCGTTTTTCAGTCCTCGTCCGCATTTTCCGTCCGAGCCGATAAGCGTGTCGTCAAGATCCGAACATATAAGTTTATACTTCATTTTCTTTATTTTCCTCGTTTTGCGCAAAATATTTTCGTACGTTTTCCGCGTCCTTTAACGTAATACTTTGGGTATCCGCAATTTCTTCTTTGGTTGCCTGTTTTATATTTTCTATCTTTTTGAATTTCATTATAAGGTACTTTGCTTTTGTCTTGCCTATACCTTCGATTTTCGTAAGTTCGCTTTCCGTCATCTTTTTTGCGCGCAACGCCCTGTGGAAAGTTATCGCAAATCTGTGCGCCTCGTCTCTTATTCTGATAATGAGTTTTATCGCAAGGCTGTTCCGCGGCAGAATAACGCTTTCTTCCCGTCCGGGGAGAAAAATCTCTTCTTCGCGCTTGGCAAGGCTTATCATATTTACTTCCACGCCGCTGTCCTTTGCCGCCTGCAACGCGTAAGAGAGTTGTCCTTTGCCTCCGTCGATTATTATAAGGTCGGGTTTAACGGAAAAACTCTGTTCTTTTCCTTCTTTATACTCTTCGAAACGACGTTTCAAAGTTTCGTACATACAGGCAAAATCGTTGTTTCCCTCTACGGTTTTTATCTTGAAATGCCGATACATTTTCGCGCTCTTTGCGCCCCTTTCAAATACTACCATACTCGCGACTTTATTCGTTCCGCTGATATGCGAAATGTCGTAACATTCGATTCTTTCGGGCACCGTAGGCAGATTCAACGCCTCTTTTAACTGTACGGTCGCGCCGTAAGTCAGATCCTCCGCTCTTTCCTGTTTTTCAAGTTGCGCGGAAAGGAACTCCTCTCCGTTGGCGAGCCCGAGTTCCACGAGTTGTTTCCGTATACCGCCGTTAGGTTTTGTGATAACGATTTTTCTTCCCGCTTTTTCCGACAAATAATCCGCAAGTTCCGCGCCGAATTCGAGTTCTTCGCCCACGAGTATCTCCGAACATATAAGCGGATTATTCTGATAATACTGCATAATAAACGAAGTCAGTCCGTTATTGTACTCGTTGTCAGCGCACCTGAAATTCGTCCCGCCGAGATATTTTCCGCCGCGTACGGCAAAGCAATTCACCGCCGAATCCATTCCGTTGGTAACGAAAGTAAACACGTCTATATTCAGTTCCTGCTTGAAGGGTATCGCCTGTTTTCTCAGAATTTTTTCGAGCGCGAGCAACGCGTCTCGGTATATTTTCGCCTTTTCAAACTCTTCGTTCTCGGCAAAGTACGCCATTTTGCTTTGAAGCGTTTCTCTGACGTATTCGTCGTTTCCGTTAAGAAACGAGATGACTCTTCCTATCAGTTTGCGATATTCTTCCTCGTCGATTCTGCCCGTACATGGCGCGCAACACCTTGCGATGTGATAATTAAGACATTCGCGTTTAGGCATATTCCTGCACGTCCTTATCGGGAAAACGGTATGGATAATATCGACGAGTTCGCGCGCGGACATTCCGAGCATATACGGTCCGAAATACTTTGCTCCGTCCCTTTTCATTCTGTACGCGATTTCCACCCTCGGGAATTTTTCTTTGAGGTTGATTTTTATATAAGGATACGTTTTATCGTCTTTAAGAAGAATATTA
>JBJETX010000131.1:0-3352 GCA_051883535.1 Christensenellales bacterium
TCCTCGTTGAATTGCGCTTCGTATGCGTCCATCGCGTCGTCTCCGCCGCTTATGGTAACGTTTCCGATCTGCGAGATTATTTCGCCTATCGTCTTAGCCGTTCCCTCGTTGGTGACGTACGGAATATCTTCGTCGCTTTCACCCGCGGGCCAGAACACCACGTTTGCAATATACCTGTACTGCGTCGCGGTAGCGATAAGCCTGTTCTGAACGGTAAACTTGGAAAGCATAACTTTAAGACTGTCGTAGTTTATTCCCGTTTTTCCCGCTTCCGCAAAGAAAGTTGCAGTATATGCCGAACGGCTTACGCTACGTTCGTCGGATCGACCCTCGTCGCTGTAATCGATTACCGTTTCTTTTACGTTGTAGTCGTAAGGCTCGCCGATAAAGGTGTAAAGATACGTAGTGCCGTCCACGCTGACTCTGACGCTGTAAATGCGGTCCGCCGTCACCGTCGTGGTGTCCGTCCACGTCGTACCGATCTGCTGCATACCGCTGTCGCTCGGATCGTAATAAGGCGTTTCTATTCCGTGATTTTTCGTATAAAGCACGTTGGTAAACGCTCCGACTTTATCGAGATATATACCGAAGGAATGATTGCCTCCGTCGAACAAATCGACGATTCCGTCCGAAACGACGCACTCGCTGTAATTAACGTATACGCTGCTGACGTAAGAAGATATATCGTCGGGCAGTTCGGACGTTCTGACCGTCTTTTTATAATAAACCTTGCCCGAGGAGAAGGTCCCGTCAGAAGTGAGAACGTAGCCGTTTCCGACCTTTTCGTAATACGTGTTCTGCGGCACGGCGCTGCCTGCCGTCGTTTCCGAAGAGGAAGCCAGGGTGAATACGCAATACTCCGCAAGCGCGTCTTTCAACATCGGTTCTCCGTCTTTTACGTCCTTATAATTGTTAATCGCCGGTATATAATACTTCTTATAATTCATACGGACGTAACTTGTACCCGACGCAAATCCGAGAACGAGTCTGCCGAAACTGTTTTCGTATAAAACGATTTCGAATTTACGAGAAGTTGCTCCCGCGCTGACGGGTACCATTCTCGCACGGAGATTTATTATATCGTATTTACCGTAATAAACGGTTCCGCCATTATCCGCAAGAGCGTACTCCGCAGCCTGCTGAGTCAGATACTCCCCGAATCCTTCCGTTCCGGACACGCTTTCTCTCGCAAACGACGCTCCCGAAGATTTATCGAGGATCGTATCCGAATAACCGGTCTGACTGCTGCCTTCCTTCTTCATCGTCACCGAGAAATAATTGCTTTCGGTTAAGGTAACGTATTTCCCGCCGTAGAAGGATTCTTCAAGCCTCAGTTGAACGGTAATGACGTCTCCGATTGAGGGTTGTCCGTTCGCGTCGAGATTTACGCTCGAGAGTTCGGGAATATATATAACGGTAAGTTTTCTGTCGTAATCCATTCCCGTATATGCGGAGATATCGTAATCGCCGCTGCGCTTGGTATCTACATACTGCAAAGCCTTCTCCGCGGAATATCCCACGAAATTGTACCTTACGAGCATACTCAGTCCGGAAACCGTGTTTTCGCTTACGGCAACGGTAACGCCTTCTTTAGTCGCTTCGGTATCGGGAATAAGATTTACGTACGTTCCGCCCGAAGTATATTTCCCTATACCCTCGATTTCGGGATAAAGCATAATTTCCGAACGTTTGAAGTTCAGTTCGAAGTTGACGCTTTCAAGTCCTTTCAACGCTATATAACGAACCGCGCCGCCGCTTTCGGCAAGCGTTTCGTCGGTCTCTCTGTAAACGTAAATATCGTAATCGCATATCGCGCTCATAAATTCGAACGTGTTCGCGTATCCTACGTTTTTATAAACGAATCCGCCCGTAACGGGGTCATAACTCGCGCCGAGAAGCATCGCTATCTGTTCGGCAAGAACGCCGTATTCGGTACCGTTTACGGTAAACGAACCTATGCTCACGGTATAAGCGAGTCTCCTGTCTCTTGAATCGGCTGCGGATATGCCGTCGGCATAATACAAATCGTTTCTTTCCGACCATCTTGCGCTGAAATAATTATTGTAGACGTTTTCTCCCGTCGAATAGGCTTTTTCCACAACGTTCATTCCGACGTCAACCTTTTTCTTGACCACCGTATAAGTAAACGTTCCCCATACGATTTCAAAATTATCGAATATCGGAGTCTCGGAAACGAACGCGCCGAGATATATTCCGTACGGTACGTCTTTTACGTCTGAACAAGCCGCCTTTTCGCGCAACGCGTCGATAAGCAGAACGGCGTTGATTCCGTTTTTCAGATTGTTCTGTTCGTCGTCCAATCTGATATTCGCCGCGTCGCCGTTGACGTTGAAAAGACCGTTTTCCGTTATGGTTTCTCCAGTAGCGTGATTGACGTACGAATATGCGCCGAAAACGTTAAGCGTGGGCAACCCGACGTATCCGACCTCTCCTCTGTCGAATAAATCGCCGTACGCAATTGCGTCTTTAACTACGTAATTTATCGTGATTTTTGCTTTGCATACGGTAAGCGGCAGGAATACGTATATTCCGTTATTAACCGATATTCCGTCCCATTCGCTTTCGATAAGTTGTTCGTTCACAACCGTCGTTTTCACGATGTAGTTTGCGTCGTTGGATTTGAACGCCGACGAAGGTATTTTCACGTAATAATGCGCGTTCCCGTCGCCCGTCCACGTTCCTACTATCGCCGCGCGCGACGTGTTGTCCACTATATAGTCTTTCAACTTGTTGCCGTTTCCGTTTTCGGTAGAAAGAACGGTATTCGCTTCGTCCTGAGTCATATCGTCAACGCTGACGGTAAACGTATAATTGTCGGTATCTTTGTCAAAATACGCTCTTTCGACTCCGGTAATCTCGATTTCTTTTCTCGTAATGCGGAAAGAAGTTCCGATAACGTTAATCGTGTATTTGCTCGAATCCGAGGTAAGTCCTGCTCCGTAAGTGAGATATCTTTCGATTATTTCGTTATTCGAGTCATATCTGTTCGCAGGCAGATTCTTCATAAAACTGCCGCTGATCTTAACGTATTTAACGCCGTTGATTTCAACGAACGAAGAAGACCCCAACGCTACGGGAACGTAAACGGGGAATCCCGCGCAGGTTCTGCCGTCGTCCACGAGCGACAGTTGCCCTTGCGACGCGTTGATTATATATCTGATAACGTTCTCCATCGATTCGAGATTGGTATCGTATCCTCCGAACGAATACTCGCCGCCTGCGTATCCGAACGCGAAGTACAGTCCTTCTCCCGCGCCGAAATCGGTTCCGTACACCATCTCTGTCTTGTCCGTAGTAATGTTGACGAGAGACAGAGTTGCGTCGATCGGAC
>JBJETX010000132.1:0-14370 GCA_051883535.1 Christensenellales bacterium
CATCGTAAAAGATATTTACGACCTGTGCGTGAGCGTAACCGAAGCGGCGGGGCTGAAAAAAGAGGACGTGCGCGCGGTGGGAATGGGTTCGCCCGGTACGGTAAACAGCGCGAAAGGAATAATAAGTTTCGCGGGGAATCTCAATTTTCGCAACGTCAATATCGTCAAAGAATTCCGCAAGCATTGGGATATAAAAACCGCGGTAAACAACGACGCGAACTGCGCCGCGCTCGGCGAAGCGCGTTTCGGCGGAGAAAAATTTGAAAAAGACGCAATTTTCATTACTCTCGGAACGGGTATAGGCACGGGATTTATCATTGACGGAAAGATTTTCGAAGGCAACCGCGGAGAAGGCGCGGAAGGCGGACATATCTGCATAAAGATGGGCGGAGAAAAATGCACCTGCGGCGAAAGAGGGTGTTGGGAGGCTTACGCTTCCGCTACGGCGTTGCTCAGACAGACGGAAAGAGCAATGGCAAAATACCCCGATTCGCTGATGAATAAACTTGCCGCGGAAAAGGGCGGCGTTGACGGAACGGTGCCTTTCGAGGCGTATAAAGCGGGGGATAAAGCGGCGGAAAAAGTCGTCAAAACATACGTAAAATACGTCGCTACGGGATTGGTTACCCTTATAAACATATTCCGTCCGAAACTTATTGCAATCGGAGGCGGCGTAAGTAACGCGGGCGATTGGTTTATTAAAATGATTGAAAGAGCGACGAAGAAACACGTTTTCGGCGGTAAAGTCAACAAAATGCCGAAAATCGTAAAGGCTTCGCTCGGAAACGACGCGGGGATAGTCGGAGCCGCCGCGCCCGTGATGGATTAGGAGAGTATGTCTGATATTTTCGAGTATTTGACGCAGGTGGAGAAGCCTGCGAGATATACGGGCGGCGAGTATAATACGCCCGATATGAACAAACCGTGTTCGTTAAGGTTCTGTCTTTGTTTTCCCGATTTGTACGAGGTGGGAATGAGCAATCTCGGTATTGCCATTCTTTACGATATTCTCAATAAAGCGGAAGGAATCGTCTGCGAAAGGTGTTTCGCGCCCTGGACGGATTTTGCCGATATTTTAAGAGAGAAAGATTGTCCGCTTTTCAGTATAGAGACGAAAAAACCGCTTAAAGAATTCGACATAGTAGGTTTTTCGGTCCCGTACGAAATGAGTTATTCCAATATTCTGTATATGCTGGATTTAGCGAAAATCCCGTTCAGAGCGAAGGACAGAGGAGACGAGTATCCGCTTATAGTGGGAGGAGGTCCCGCCGCGGCGAATCCCGAACCGATAATAGACTTTTTCGACCTGTTTTTCATCGGGGACGGAGAGGAAGTCGATCTTGCGGTTGCGAGGATTGCGGAAAAATACAAGGGCGACAAGAAAAAAATTCTTGAAGAATGCGCGAAACTTGACGGAGTATACGTTCCGTCGTTATGCGAAACCGAAAACGGCGTGTGCGTCACCAAAGTTAAAAAAGCGGTGGTAAAAGACCTCGACGGTGCGCCGTATCCCGAAAAGCCTCTCGTGCCGAATATGGCGATAGTCCACGACAGGGGGGTGGTGGAACTTTACAGAGGTTGTTACGCAGGGTGCAGATTCTGTCAGGCTTGTTTTTTCTATCGTCCGATAAGATACAGAAGCCGCGAGCGCGTAGCCGATCTTGCGGAAAAGATAATATCCTGCACGGGATTCGACGAAATCGGGCTTACGAGTCTTTCGAGCGGAGATTACGAGGATATTTATGCGGTTCTCGAAGACGTAAAAGGGATTTCCGAGAAGAAAAACGTAGTATTCCAACTTCCGAGCCTGAGGTTGGACAGTTTTACCGCGAATCTGACGAAAAACGCGAAGAAAAGTTCGCTTACATTTGCCCCCGAAGCGGGTACGCAGAGGCTGAGAAACGTTATTAACAAGAATATCACCGAGACCGATATAGAAAAGAGTATGAAACTCGCGTTCGAAACGGGATACAGGACGATTAAACTTTACTTTATGCTCGGACTGCCCACGGAAACCGACGAAGACGTGATGGGAATAGCGGAAACGGTAAAGAAAATCCGCACGATTTACCGCGAGGTAACGGGAAAAACGGACTTAACCGTCAACGTAAGCACGGCTATGTTTATCCCCAAACCCGTGACGCCGTTCCAATGGGCTGAACAGGCGAGCAAAGAAGAAATGGAAAGAAAACAGGATATGTTGAAGGCGGAGTTTTACCCGATGAAAGGGGTGAAATATTCGTGGCACGGCTCGGATATGTCCGTTCTCGAAGGAGTTTTCGCAAGGGGAGACAGGCGGTTGTCGTCCGTTATCGAAACCGCTTATAAAAAAGGGTGCGTGTTCGACGGGTGGTCGGAAAAGTTTCTGCCCGAAAAATGGTTCGACGCGCTTGCGGAAAACGGTATAGACCCGTACGAGTATACGAGAAAACGCGATACGGAAGAAACGTTGCCGTGGGACTTCATCGACTTCGGCACTACGAAAGCCTATCTCAAAAAAGAATACGGTAAGGCGTTGAAAGAAGAGACGACGGAACCGTGCAAACGCAACTGCAACGGGTGCGGAGCAAATAAATTCGGCAAATGCCGTATGTACGAAACGGAGGGAAAAGAGTGATAACGCTATCCTTCAGAAGATTCGGAAACGGAGTTTACATATCCCATACGGACGTTTTGAGAAGCCTTAACAGGACTATGCGTCGCGCAGGGATAGACGTAAATTACAGCAAAGGGTTTAACAGACATATGAGTCTGAAACTCTCTCAACCTCTGCCGCTCGGCATAGCGAGCGACGAAGAGTGGGTTACGGCGGACGTCGCTTCCGAACTTGACAAAGAAGAGTTTTTCCGCCTTTTTTCCGAGAATTGCCCGCCGTTTATTCAGCCTACGGCTATATACGTTACCGAAAAAAATCCTTCGCTTGCGGCGAAAATAGTTGCGAGCGATTACGAGATAATCTGTCCCGAAGCGGACGGTTTTGCCGAAGAAATAGAGAAACTCAAAGACGGATTCGTCGCGGTGACGACCAAAGACGGTCAACCTGCGGAAAAAGATTATACGGGCTACGTACGTTCCGTAGAGGTTAAAAACGGCGTGATATATTGCAGATTCTGTTTCGGAAACAAAAATCTGCGCGCGGACGTTTTTGCGGCGGTGCTCAAAGAGAAGTTTAATCTCGACGTTCCGCTTTCGGCGATTACGCGAAAAAGACAACTGGTGGAAAGCGGCGAAGGGCTGATTCTCGCGGCGCGATATATGGAGAGTATTGCCGATGCGTAAGGTACGTTTCCGCCAAAGCGACGGGTTCGGAGAAATCGCCGTAACGGAGGACGGCAAACTCGAAAGGTTTTACCGACTGAAAGAAGGATTTCTCACGGGGAGCATATTCGTCGGGATAATCCGCAGGGTGTCGAAAAACGTAGGCGCGTTCGTGGATATCGGGTTGGATAAAGACGGGCTGCTGTCTTACAGGAACGGGTTGAAAAGCGGAGACTGCGTAACCGTCGCCGTAACGAAAGAACCTACGGAAGAAAAAGGTTGCGCGCTCACCGAAAACGTGACGATACCCGGACGGTTCGCGGTGGTAAACGGTTCGGGCAGAATGAATTTTTCCCGTAAAATTTCCGATGAAAAAAGAGAAGAAATAACGAAAACCGTACGAAGCGGAGCGGGGATAGGTTTCGTTTTCCGTTCGCTTTGCGAGGAAGCGGACGCGGATAAAATCGCCGCGGAATGCGAGGCGTTGGAGAAAGAATACCGTAAAATAACGGCGAAAGCCGCGACTACGACGAAAGTGACGAGGTTATGGACGGACGACGCGTCCGGCGTTGCCGACAGGCTTTGCTCTTGCGGAGAAGTATCCGACGATTTTACGGAAATCGAAGACGAGATAAAAGAACTCGGACAAAGGAAGATAACGGTTGACGGAGTGGAAATCGTTTTCGACAAGACCGAAGCGCTTACGGCGATTGACGTCAATATGCACCGCTTTTCGCGTTCGTATAAAGACGCGGAGACAGCCGTTTTCGAGGCGAACCGCATTGCCGTACGAGAAATCGCAAGACAGATAAGGCTGAGAAATATCGGCGGCATTATCATGATAGATTTTATCAGTATGAAAGACAAGGAAAACCTTGCGAAACTTAAAGAAATTCTCGACGAGGAACTTGCGAAAGACAGCGTTCGGACGAAGAGCGAAATCGTCGAAAGCATAGGAATGTTTGCCGTCGTAAGAAAGAAACGTTTTGAAGAAATATAATTTTGTCGGCATAAATAGACATTTTACGATATAACAAGCGGTAAAAAACGGATAGCGAAGTTTTATAATGTACGCTATGAAAAAGTTAGCGGCGTTTTTTGCTATTATCTTGATTTTCGGACTCTTTGCGACGACGACGGTCGGTACTTTTGCAATAGCGGTAAGCACGCCGTACGCGGTGATAGGAGACGACGTGTGGATGCTTGCCGAAAGCGGAGAAAAACTCTTTCTTCTGCCGAAAACCTATTACGCGCGCATTGATAAAATGGACGAAACGTTTTACTACGTTACTTTCAACGGTGTAAGCGGTAAAGTGCCGAAGACCAGCGTGTCGGTGGTGGGATACGACAAAGCGGTCAAAGATACGCAGACGATAATAAGAATCGCACCCGAATACGCGGTTTTCACGGAAATCAGGTTAAAAACGACCATCGAGGGGGAAGAGAGCGAAACGCTTACCGCGCCAACGGGCGAACCGCTTACTTATATCGGCACTTATAAACAGGGCGAATCAATCTGGTATTACGTTTCTTACGGAGGGAAATACGGGTACGTTCTCAATACTTATACGGATACGCCCGAAATAAGCGTAGGCGAGTTCCTGCCCGTCGTCGACGGGGAAAGAAACGCGGATAACGAGGAAGAAAAAAAAGACGAGCAACCCGAACTCGTCAAGGTGCTGGTAATAAGCGGAGTAAGCGCGGCGGTGTTGATACTCATAATAATCCTGTTTCTTCCGAGAAAAAACAAAAAACATAAATATTATTACAGTTGAAAGTAGATTAAACGGCGGAAATGTGGTACAATTCCTGTTATGAAACTAACCGCCGAAAAAATATTCGGAAATAAAATTTTTGCGGCTTTCTGCGCGATATTCTGTTGCCTGCTTTGGGGAAGCGCGTTCCCGTGTATCAAAAAGGGATACGAAATATTCGATATCGGCGGAGACTACCGCTCGCAGATAGTTTTTGCCGGAATAAGATTTTTCATCGCCGGGATAATGGCGATATGTTTCGGCAGTATTACGGAGAAAAGATTTTTATACCCAAAAAAGAGCAGCCTCGGCTACGTCGGCGCGCTCGCGCTTACGCAAACGGTAATTCAATACGTATTTTTTTATATCGGACTGTCAAACACGTCGGGGGTGAACGCAAGCGTAATCAACGGCGCGAGCAACCTTTTCGCCATAGTAATCGCCTGTATTATCGGACAGGAAAAATTCACGGTAAAAAAGGGAGTGGGATGCGCGCTCGGTTTCGGAGGAGTCGCGCTTGCGTCTCTCGTTCAGGGAACGAGCGGCGGTTTTTCCGTAACGGGAGAAGGGTTTATCCTGATTTCCGCGCTTTCATACGGGTTCAGCGGCGCGTTGATAAAGAAGTTTTCCGCGAAAGAAAATCCGATAACGCTTTCCGGATATCAGTTCCTCGCGGGCGGCGCGGTTATGATAATAATCGGCGTGGCAATCGGCGGAAGACTTTCGCAAATCACCGTCGGAGGGGCGTTTTTGCTGCTGTATATGGCGTTTATATCGGCGGCGGCGTATTCGCTGTGGGGTATGTTGCTTAAATATAATCCCGTTTCGCAGATTTCCGTTTTCGGGTTCGTCAACCCGATCGCGGGAAGTCTTATGAGCGCGCTTTTCCTGAAAGAGTATTCGTCCGTGGGTTACCCGACGGCAATTGCGCTCGTTCTCGTCGCGTGCGGCATTTTCGTAGTCAATTACAAGAAAAAAGAGAAAGCGGAGGATAGTATTTCCTGCGGAACCGCGGAAACGGCGGAGAGACAGGAAAACGAAGAAAATAAAAGCGAATAACGCGACGGTTGTGCGCTCTTTGGTTTGACTTAGCGGTAATCAAAATATATAATAAATATATAACGACATTTATAAAGGGAGATACAATGGATAAACATCAGACGGTAGTTGTTTTGGACTTCGGCGGACAGTACAATCAGTTGATTGCGCGTAGGGTCAGAGACCTCGGCGTGTATACGGAACTGTTGCCTTATTCGACGAGCGTGGAACGCTTGAAGGAAATCAATCCGATAGGAATCATTCTTACGGGCGGACCCAATTCCGTCTTTACGAAAGACGCGATTGCGTGCGACAAAGAAATATTCAATCTGGGAATTCCTATGCTCGGTATTTGCTACGGCGCGCAACTTCTCGCTTATTCGACGGGCGGCAACGTGGCGAGCGCGACGACCAAAGAATACGGCAAATGCGATATCGAATATCAGGATTGTCCGTTGTTTGACGGCATAGAAAAGAAGAACGTCTGCTGGATGAGTCACACCGACTACGTCTGCGCGCTCGGAGACGGGTTCAGAGTGCTTGCAAAAACCGCTACCTGCCCGATCGCCGCTTATGGAAACGTCGATAAAAAACTTTACGGCGTACAGTTCCATCCCGAAGTCGTGCATACGAAAAACGGTTTGGATATGCTTAAAAACTTCCTCTATCTCGTTTGCGGAGCGAACGGCGACTGGACTATGGAAGGATTCGTCAAAAATCAGATTGCCGCGTTACGCGCAAAAATCGGAGATAAAAAAGTTCTCTGCGCAATGAGCGGCGGCGTTGACAGCGCGGTTGCCGCGACGCTTTTGTATCGCGCGGTGGGAAGCAATCTTACCTGCGTGTTCGTCGATCACGGTCTGCTCCGTAAATACGAAGCCGAACAGGTTATGCGCGTGTTCCGCGACGAACAGGGAATGAACGTAATCAAAATCGACGCGGAAGAGCGTTTCCTCAGCAGGCTTGCCGGAGTTACCGAGCCCGAGAAAAAACGTAAAATTATCGGCGAAGAGTTCATAAGGGTATTTGAAGAGTTCGGGAAGACCATCGGTAAAGTCGATTATCTCGTACAGGGCACGATTTACCCCGACGTAGTGGAAAGCGGGTTCGGAAAAGCCGCGCTTATCAAGTCTCACCACAACGTAGGCGGTTTGCCTTCTGTAATAGATTTTAAGGAAATTATCGAACCGCTCAGGGATTTGTTCAAAGACGAAGTAAGAAAAGTCGGAAAAGAACTCGGTCTTGCCGACGAAATAGTAATGCGTCAGCCCTTCCCCGGTCCGGGACTCGCTATCCGTATTATCGGGAACATAACAAAAGAAAAACTCGACCTTTTGCGCGACGCGGACTACATTATGCGTGAAGAAATCGCAAAGAACGGACTCGACCGCGAAATATGGCAATATTTTGCCGCGCTTACCAATATGCAGAGCGTCGGCGTAATGGGAGATATGAGAACTTACGATTACGCGGTCGCGCTCAGAGCGGTTACGAGCGTAGACGCCATGACGGCTGACTTTGCGCGTATTCCTTACGACGTGCTTGCAAAGATAAGCAACAGAATAGTAAACGAAGTAAAGGGCGTAAACAGGGTTCTTTACGACGTGACGAGCAAACCGCCGGCAACTATTGAAATGGAATAGCCCACCCGCCCGCCCTATTAAAATAAGCCCGGGTTTCCTCGTTTATACGGAGTTTATGGTACGATAATGGAAGGATTCGTAACGCCGCCAAGGCATAAAGGTTTTATCGCAAAAAAATTATTCGGACCGTCGGGAGAAATAATCGAC
The DNA here is from genome assembly GCA_051883535.1 of Christensenellales bacterium. Taxonomy (GTDB): domain Bacteria; phylum Bacillota; class Clostridia; order Christensenellales; family DTU072; genus CAG-1782. The sequence continues at coordinate 7,841 of JBJETX010000132.1, forward strand.
GGCGCGATAGCGTACGTTGAACCGAACGGCGGAGGTCCCGATGAAAAGCATACGCATCCGCACAGCCACCTGTTTACCGTGATATCGGGAAGAGCGCGAATAGAGTACGGAGAGGAGACGGTATTCGTCAACGCAAACGAGAGTTTTCTCGTTGACGGAAACGTTCCCCATTCTGTATGGAACGATTCCGACGGGCAGACTGTTATGTTGGGGATAAGCGTTAAAAAGTAGAGTTACTAATATAATTTTTCAAAATAAAAAGGCGTATCGAACAGATACGCCTTTTACTTGTTTACGTCGGAAGTTATTTGGTAAGACCTTCTTCAACGGCAACCGCGCAGTTTACCGTCGCGCCGACCATCGGGTTGTTACCCATACCGATAAGACCCATCATTTCGACGTGAGCGGGAACGGAAGACGAGCCTGCGAACTGTGCGTCGCTGTGCATACGTCCCATAGTATCCGTCATACCGTAGGAAGCGGGACCCGCCGCCATATTGTCGGGGTGAAGAGTTCTGCCCGTGCCGCCGCCGCTCGCTACGGAGAAGTAGGTTCTGCCGTTTTCGATACACCATTTTTTATAGGTGCCGCTTACGGGGTGCTGGAAACGGGTAGGATTGGTGGAGTTACCGGTGATACCCGCGTCAACTTCTTCTTTAATCATAATCGCAACGCCTTCGTTTACGTCGTCCGCGCCGTAGCAACGTACTTTTGCTCTTTCTCCGTTGCTGTAAGCGGTTTCTTTAACGACTTCGAGGGTGTCGGTGAACTGATTGTATTTGGTCTGAACGTAAGTAAATCCGTTTATTCTGCTGATGATGTAAGCGGCGTCTTTTCCGAGACCGTTAAGGATAACGCGGAGAGGTTCCTTTCTTACTTTGTTCGCGCTTCTTGCGATACCGATTGCGCCTTCAGCCGCCGCGAAAGATTCGTGACCTGCGACGAACGCGAAGCATTTGGTATCTTCACGGAGAAGTTTTGCGGCGAGGTTGCCGTGGCCGAGACCGACTTTTCTGTTTTCGGCAACGCTGCCGGGGATGCAGAAAGCCTGAAGACCGATACCGATTGCTTCGGCGGCGTCCGCGGCTTTTACGCAGTTTTTCTTGATTGCGATAGCGCAACCGAGGGTGTAAGCCCATACCGCGTTTTCAAAACAAATGTTCTGTACGCCTCTTACGATAACGTCGGGGTCGACGTTTTTGGAAAGGCAGATTGCTCTTGCTTCTTCGAGATCGGCGATGCCGTATTCTTTCAGGCAAGCGTTGATTTTATCTATTCTTCTTTCATAGCCTTCGAATTTAACCATATTGCACCTCATTATTCCACTCTGGGGTTGATTTTCGTAACAGCCTCGTCGAATCTGCCGTATTTTGCGGTAAATTTCTTAACGGCTTCGTCGGCGGGCATACCTTTTTGGGTAATCGCTTCGAGCATTTGTCCTACGCGGATGAATTCGTAACCGATAACTTCTCCGTCGGCGTCGAGACCGATACGGGTAACGTATCCCTCAGCCATTTCGAGGTAACGAACGCCCTTGTATTTGGTGGCGAACATAGTTCCGACCTGGCTTCTCAGACCCTTGCCGAGGTCTTCGAGTCCTGCGCCTACGGGGAGACCGTTTTCGCTGAAAGCGGACTGCGTACGACCGTAAACGATCTGCAGGAAGAGTTCTCTCATAGCGGTGTTGATAGCGTCGCAAACGAGGTCGGTGTTGAGGGCTTCGAGAATGGTCTTGCCCGTCAGAATTTCAGCCGCCATAGCCGCGGAATGAGTCATTCCCGAGCAACCGATCGTTTCTACGAGGGCTTCTTCGATAACGCCTTCTTTTACGTTAAGGGTAAGTTTGCACGCGCCTTGCTGAGGAGCGCACCAACCGATACCGTGAGTAAGACCGCTGATATCCTTGATTTCCTTGGATTGAACCCACTTGCCTTCCTCGGGTATGGGAGCCGGACCGTGGTTAGGGCCTTTTTTCACGCAAACCATCTTTTCTACTTCGTGAGTATACTGCACAAATAAAATCCTCCGTTTTATAGATTTTTCTTTTTGAACGTTGCCGAAACGGAAACAACCGCAATAAAGGCGGCACTCTTTCTGCGCCCGCAACGTAATAATTATATCACATCGCGCGCGCCCCTTGCAATCGCTTTTATATCATTTTTCAAACTTTTATCTTCTAAAAAACGTAAGAAACCGTTCGCCCCGAGATAACTTATTCGTTATCCGCGTCTTCTTTTTCGAGTAAAGCGAGTTTTTCCGCCGCGGTAAGTTTCTTCGGTTTTGCTTTACGCGGTTTCTTTTCTTGTTTAGCGGGTTTTGAATCCGCGTCTCCGTCCGCGTTTGCGTTCGTTCCGCTTTCGGCGTTTTCGAGAGCGAGGAGTTTTTCTTCGTATCTGCCGTCTCTCTTTTCGGTACGGAAGAAACTCCAGACTGCGGTTTGAACGAATACCACGAGTACGAAACTGATAAGCGCGCCGCGCGCGAGCATACCCGTAAGTTGTTTGATGACGAGATTTCCGCTTATAAAATACATTCCGAGGCAGACCGAACCAATCATAAGCGCACTTGTAAGAACGGGCTGAATTACTTCGGTTGCGGTAGCAATCGCGCATTCTTTGCCGTTTGCGAAGGAAGAACGTTTTTTCTCGAACGTGTTTGCAAACAGTATCGCGTAGTCGACGGTACAACCTAATTGTACGCTGCTGATTATGACGTATACGATAAAGTTGATGCTTTCGCCGAAAAGGAAGTTGAACGCAAGGTTAATCCATATGCCGAGTTCGATAATGACGATAATGAAAAGGCTTTTCAGCGGATTGCGCAGCAGCAGGGTAACGATAAAGTAAATAATCGCTATGCTTACCAGCGTGACGACCGTGAAGTCGTGCGGCGTAATCGAACTCATCTCGTGGCTCGAAGTTATCATTCCTACGGGATAATAGCGTTCCGCGCCGAAATAGGAGGAACAAAGTTTTACGATTTCCGTATACGCGTTCTGCGCTTCATCGTCTTCGGTGTTTCCGTTGAAACTTACGGTATAAAGCGTGTACCACTCTCCGTTGACTTTACGGAAGAACGAACCGAGCATATCCAAATCGACGTTGTCGCCGAATCCGATAAACGCGTCGCATAAATCCGTAAGAACGGGAATGTTTTCTTCGTAGATACCGTAACTTTCGAGAATGTCGCGGTAAGAAGAATCTTTGAGGTACGCCTGCAACGTTTTTATGTCTTTTACGTTTCCTTCGCTCATAACGTCCAAAAGGGCGGCGAGAATGTCTTCGTCAACGTTTACCGCGGTGAAAACTCCGAGCATACCCGTAATCCGTTCGGGATTTACCGAGCGCACGTCCCGTATAAATTGTTCGTGCGTCGCGCCTTCTTTTTTAACGGTAAGAGGAACGGCGAGTATCAACTGATTGCCGAGTTCGGAAGCGAGTATTTCTTCCTCCGTGCTTTGCTTTTTCTCGTATAGTTCAAGATAACTGTACCACACTTTGCTCTGCGCAAGATAACAGGGGACGATAAGAGCAACGGCAAGGACGATGAGAACTATTCTCTGCCACACCGCGAAACGCGCTATAGGTCGGCTTATCGAGCCTTTGTCCAAGGAAATCGGTTTTTTGCCTTTCGCTTCGCGCCCGATATTGATTTTTGCCGTTAAATCGGAAACGAAGGAATGGGAAGTGCGTGCAATCGCTTTGTCCGCGAGAAGAGTGAGTATGGGTTGAAGTACGAGAACCGTCGCCATAGACATAACGACGCCTTTGATAAGGACGTTCGCTATATCCGTTCCGATGAGAAATTCCATACAGTACAGCGCGGCAAAACCGCCTACCGTTGTAAAACCGCTTGCAAGTATGCTTTCCGAAACTTCGGGGAACGCTTTTACCGCGGCGACGTCGGGCGCGTCGTTTGCGCGGTTGCGACGGTAAACGTGCATAAAAAATATCGCGTAGTCCATCGTTATCGCAAGTTGCAGAACCGCGCTGATAGCGAAACTTATTATGCTTATCGACGGGAACAGATAGTTCATTCCCATACTGATAACGATGCCTACGCCGAGAGTGGTAAGCAGGATAAACGGTTCGACAAAACTCGACGACGTTATAAGCAATATAACGAGAACGCTGAGAACGCCGCATACGATAAACCAGGGAAGGTCTTCCATAGTGTCGGACAATAACCTTTCTGCGGTTTCTGTGGTTCCCGAAGAGGAGTATTTAGTATACCCGAATTCGGCTTTTATGTCGTCGAGAAGAGCGTAAGCCGCATTGCCGGAATCGATGTCCGTAAGGATTATAAGAACGTAGTCGTAAACTCCGGGCGAGGAGGTTTCGTGCCTCAGGTAGGATTCCATAGAAGAGGTATCGACGAAGTCGGCGCCGTAATAATCGGCGAGACCGAGAAGGACGAGAAGTTTGTCGGCGTTCTCGTAAATTCCTTCTTCGCGGAGCGTTGCGGCAAGATTTTCAAGATACGCCCGATTGGAATTGAGAGAGGAAAGAATGTCGTTGAGTCCGTCGTCGATTTGTTCGTATGAAGCGATGGAACCGTGCCAGGTAACGGAAGAAACGGACTTCATTTCCGTAACGTTTTTCACCGCAGAGTGAAATTTTTCCACGTCTTCGGGCGAGTTTTCGTCGACGCGCACGACGAGGGTGGCGTTTCCGCGTATGTCGAATTCGTCTTGCAGGAAAACGAGACCTCTTTTAGTATCCGAATCGTTGGACAGATAACTTACCATATCGGAATTGATTTTCGATTCGTTTTTAACAAGGAAAACGGTGCCCACGAGGGTGATGGCAAAAAGGATAACCGTCGCAAGCAGGAAAACTCCTTTGTATTTAAGAATCACTCTGCCGATTTTTTCAAGCATATAGTCCTCCGTTCGTTCCGTGCTATTATATACGGTTAAACTTAATTTATCTTAACATAAGGAGGGCATTATTGCAATTATTTTTTCGTCGTATGTCTTGCGACGAGGAGTAAAGCGAATTTAAGAAAATTCGGGAGAATACTCATATGGCGCAGAGAAAGGTGGGCGACTGTTTTATAAAAAGCGAAGCGACTACGTTAAACGACCCTATAACGAGAGGTCGGGGCGAAGCGACTACGTTAAACGCCCGCATAACGAGTGGTCGGAGTCAAATAACGGCGCGAACGGGCGTGACCGAGAGCGGCGCCCGACGGGGGATAAGCAAGGGGCGGAAGTCCCTGCGAACTATAATAACAAGCGGAACGTGTCGTTACGCTTCCTTGTAAGTCCGACTTATGCGGAAAAAGCGCTTATGCGTACAAAGCGAAGCGACTACGTTAAACGCCCGCATAACGAGTGGTCGGAGTTTACTCTACCGTTACGCTTTTTGCAAGATTACGAGGTTTATCTATATCGCATTTGCGGTAAAGGGCGGAGTAATAAGCGAAGAGTTGAGTGGGAATTACGCTTACTATCGGAGATAAGTAGTCGCATACTTCGGGAATAAATACCACGTCGTCGCATAACGAAATAAGTTTATTATCGCGGAAAGGAGTAATCAGAGTGATTTTTGCGCCTCGCGCTTTTACTTCCGCGATACAGGTAACCATTTTGTCGAGGAGATATCGTTGAGTTGCAACGGCGATAACGAGAACGCCGTCTTCGATAAGAGCGAGGGTTCCGTGTTTCAGTTCGCCCGCGGCGTACGCTTCGCAATGAACGTAACTGATTTCTTTAAGTTTAAGACTGCCTTCGCAGGCTACGCAGTAATCGAGTCCTCTGCCGAGATAGAATACGCTTTTCGGATCGGAGTTTTGCTTTGCGAGCAGAGCAATCTGCTGTTCGCAAAGTAACGTTTCTTTCAGTTTTGCCGGCAGAGATAGCAGTTCGCATATCGCGCTTCCGTCGCATACGGCGCGACCGCCATGAGAAAAATATTCCGCCGCGTCGAGACAGAACGCGGTCAGAACGGCAAGTTGACAGTTGTACGCTTTCGTACTTGCGACCGCAATTTCGGTTCCTGCCGACGTAAGAATTACGTAATCGGATTCACGCACGATGGATGACGACGGCACGTTGCACACCGCCATAACGCGACCGCCTTCGGATTTGATTTTTTTAACGGCGCAGAGAGTGTCCGCGGTTTCTCCGCTTTGTGATACTGCGATAAAAAGGGTTTCGTTTATCGGATATTCGGAAAAAACGAATTCTCCGCTCGATTCGGCGTAACAGTCAAGAGAAGGAACGAGTTCGCGTATCAATCGCTTTGCCGCCATACAGGCGTGCAGGGCGGTGCCGCAACCGACGAGGACGATACGGCGGATTCCGTCGAAAACCGTTTTTGAAAAAGAGAGGTAATACGACCCGAGCGCGCGCGAAACCGCTTCGGGAATTTCGTCGATTTCTTTCCGCATATAATGGGAGTAACCGCCGAGAGAAAGATTTTCTTCGGCTGTGACGGCGGTAAATACGGGAGAAGAGGGTTGCATGGAAAAGTCGAATAACGCGAGAGAAGAAGAGGTGACGCAACCTAACGTATCGTCGGGAAGAG
>JBJETX010000133.1:0-3289 GCA_051883535.1 Christensenellales bacterium
GGTACGCGCAACTTTGGGGAGAAAGCCTCGGAAAAGCCGTCGACCTCGAAGGCAAAAAAGTATACGCGGGACAAACGCCCGTAAAAGCGCTCGGCGTTACCGATCAGCACAGTCAGGTTCAACTCTATACGGAAGGTCCTTTCGACAAAGTTATAACGCTCATAGGCGTGGATTCTTACCGTAAAACCGTTACGATTTCCGACGGATGCGAGGATATTCCCGCGGTCAACTTCCTTTGCGGTCACACGATGAACGAACTTATTACCGCAGAAATGAACGCCACCGAATACGCCCTTACCCGCGCTCAGCGGCTCAACAATAAAATTATTCTGCCCGAAGTCAACGCGTTTACGATGGGACAACTTATGATGTTCTTTATGCTTCAGACCGCGTATACGGGAGCGTTGCTCAATATCGACACCTTCAATCAGCCCGGCGTCGAAGAGGGCAAAAACGCGACGTACGCGCTGCTCGGAAGAGAAGGGTATGAAGAAAAAGCCGCGGAACTCCGCGCCAAAAAGCCGAAAACCGAAAACTATATAATCTGATTACGGAGACGAATTACGACCGCGCCGACGCGCGGTCGTTTGCATTTTATGCTTGAAGTAAAAAATCTGACGGTAAAATACAGATTCGGAGCAAGGGCGTTAAATAGCGTTTCTTTTTGCGCGGATAAAAACGAAGTATTCTGCGTACTCGGCGGAGAAGAGAGCGGAAAAACCACGCTTATGAAAACGCTTGCGGGATTGATTAAACAGTCGAAAGGCGAAATTTATCTTAACGGAACAAATATTACCGACTCGGACGTAAAAACGAGGAACGTGTGCCTCGTACACGAAGACTACGGCTTTTTCGAGAATAAAACTCTCGCTTATAACTTATCATACCCGTTGATTATCCGCGGCGAAAACAAGACTTACGCGCTTAAAAAAGTCGAAGAAGCCGCCGTTTCATACGGCATAGGCGATTTTCTGAATAAAAAAGCGAAAAAACTTGATGAAAAAACACGGCTCTCCGCCGCTATGTTGCGTACGGGACTTCGCAACGCAGACCTTTATCTGCTCGACGACCCGTTTTCCGGTTTACGAGACAAAGAAACGCCGTTATCCGAATATTTACCCGAAATAAAAAAACTTTCGCAAAAATCCACGGTAGTATTCGCCACGTCGTCGCCAGAAGAGGCGACGCTTTGCGGAGGAAAAATCGCCGTGCTTAACTACGGCGTTATCGAGCAATGCGGCTATCCCGATTTTCTCAGAGAAAATCCAGCCTCGTGTTTCGTTTACCGTCTGTTTCATCCGTCGGCGCAAACGTTCCGCGGTTTTCTCGGAGAGGATTCGGAAGGAATTTATCTCAGTTACGAAGGGATAAATAAACGCTTATCTAAAGAAAATCTTTTAAGCGACGCGTTTATCGGAGGTGAAGTAACAGTTTGCGACGAAGACGAAGGCAAGCAACCGTTTATTTTCGACGTGCAAAGCGAAAAATTAATTTATTTTTGCTGATTCCGTTGACATTTCGCAAACGATAACTTATAATCAAAGCGTAACCTGAATCGATGATTATTCGGAGAGTAAGTTTGCGCAAATATTCACTTGTCAATATAATTTGCACATATACAAAAAACTCCGGATTTTCGGAGTTTTTTTTCGGTTAAATTAAAAAAATAAACTATAAGGAGTTTGTTTATGAAAAGAATAGGCGTAGTTGGAATCGTAATCAACGGAGACCGTTCCGTCGTAGGCGAAATGCAGAAAGTTCTGAGCGAATTCTCCGATATCATTATTGGAAGAATGGGTATTCCCCGCAAAAATATGAGTTCAATCGCACTTATCGTAGAAGGTTCTCTCGAACGCGTTTCCGCCCTTACGGGAAAACTCGGTAAGTTCGATAAATTGTCCGTTAAATCGGCAATGACAAGTTTTGAAACCGAAGATTAAAACAAAAAATAATAAGGAGACAGCAAAAATGAATAAGAAACTTAAAATTTTATCGGTAGTTATAACGATTGCCGTACTCGCGGCGTCGCTTTTGTCGTTTACCGCGTGCAGCGACGACAAAACCGTCAGAGACGAAAACACCGTTTTGCGCTTCAGCGCGCCCGAAGGCACGCCTGCGCTCGCAATGCTCAGATTGGGGCAGGACAACAAAACGATTGACGGAACGCAAATGGAATACGACGTGGTAAGCCCGTCCAATATAGCCGTCGAAATGTCCGATAAAAAATCCGATATCGTTATTATGCCCGTTAATGCCGGCGCAAATTTGATTCGTCAGGGCGCGGATTACAAACTCGTAAGCATAGCGGTTAAAGGTAGTTTGTATATAGTAGGAACGACCGATAACGGGGGGGCGCTCTCCATTGCCGACCTCAAAGGCAAAAAAATAGCCTGCATAGGACAGACGGGCGTTCCCGGACTTATTTTCAGGTACGTTATGAAAGAAAACGGAATCACCATGCTTACCGACAGCGGAAGTAATCCCGTTGCGGCGAATAACGAAATTTTCGTTCAGTACGTTGCCGACGGCAACGCCGCCAAGACCCTTCTCGCCGACAATCAGGTCGACTTCGCTCTCGTCGGAGAACCCGCGGCGACCGCTTTCAAGGTCACGCTCGGATGCAACGCCGAAATGAATATGCAGGAACAATACGCTCTTTGCTCGGAAGAGACGAGTAATTATCCTCAGGCGGGATTATTCGTTAAAAGCGGACTCGCTTCCGATTCCGCTTTTATGGACGCGCTTTTCTCCGCGCTTAAAGCGAATAAAGAATGGGTGACCGCAAACGCGGCGTTGGTAACCGCTTACGCAAAAGAAAAACTTTATGAAAGCGCGGCTTTCCCCGCGCCGAGTATCCAAAGATGCGCTCTTTATGCGGAAAAAATGGACGAAAACGGTAAAACCGAAGTAATCGCGTTCCTTTCCGCCGTAGCGGGAAAAGACGCTCAGGGCAACGCCATCGACTGGTCGTCGCTTAAAAACACTTTATTCGCTTAATGGACGTAAAGAAAAAAAATATATTAAACTCGATCATACGGAATATAGTTTTTCCGCTAATTGCCTTAGCCATAATCCTCATCGTATGGATTGTGGCTTCGGCGATTAAAAATAATCCGTTGGTCTTGCCGATGCCCGGAACGGTTCTTGAAAAATTTTTCACACTCGGAGGGGAGCAGGCTTTCTGGAAGAGCGTAGGAGCAACCGTCCTGCGCTCGTTAATCGCGTTTATCATTTCTTTTGTACTTGCTCTGACTTTTTCGGCGCTCGCCTACAATTATCCGCCGCTCCT
>JBJETX010000134.1:0-3252 GCA_051883535.1 Christensenellales bacterium
ACTCCTCAGATAAGAGGAATGATCACGAAAGTAAGCCATCTCGTGAAAGTCGAAGAAATATAATGGAGGTAGTGAAATGAAATTACACAATCTTTCTCCCGCACAGGGAGCGAATACCTCGGAAAAGAGACTCGGAAGAGGTATCGGTTCCGGACTGGGCAAGACCTCCGGTAAAGGACACAAAGGACAGTGGGCGAGAAGCGGCGGCGGCGTGAGACCCGGATTCGAGGGCGGCACGATGCCCCTTACCCGCAGAATCCCCAAGAGAGGGTTCAAAAACGCGTTGTTCAAGAAAGTATATTCTATCGTCAACGTGGAGACTCTCGAAAAGAATTTTGACAACGGAGCAGTTGTAAACGCAGAAGTATTGTATGAAAAGGGTATTATAAGCAAAATCGAGGAGTACGGTCTCAAAGTTCTCGGAAACGGAGAACTTACCAAGAGCCTGACCGTACAAGCCAAGAAATTTACCGAATCCGCTGCCAAAAAAATAACGGAAGCAGGCGGTAAAGTCGAGGTACTGTAATGTTACAGACCCTTAAAAACGCATTCGCCGACGCGAGTATACGTAAAAAGATTATAATTACCCTATTACTACTGTTAGTTTACAGAGTGGGTTGCTTTATTCCGCTTCCCGGTATAAACTTTGACGTTTACAGCGAGATGTGGGAGAATCAGAGTAACAATCTGCTCTCAATGCTCAATACGATAACGGGCGGTTCGCTCGAATACGGTACGCTGTTTGCGCTGGGTATCGTCCCGTTTATCAACGCGTCGATTATTATGCAGCTTCTTACGCTTGTAATTCCCAAGCTCGAGAAACTGAGCAAAGACGGCGAAGACGGAAGAAGAAAACTCAACCAATATTCGCGTTATCTGTCGATTCTGCTTGCGATAGTTCAGGCGATAGGTATCGTGGTGAGTTGGAAATCGAGTATCAACGGAGTATTCGGCGACGGCACGACGAGTCAGGTATTCACGATGATTTTCATCGTAATCATACTTACCGTCGGAAGTTCGTTCGTTATGTGGCTCGGTGAAAGAATAACCGAATACGGAATCGGCAACGGCACGTCCTTACTGATTTTCGTCGGTATCATAGCGACTCTCGGCGGAGACTTGTGGAGCGCGATGATAACCAAGATCCCCGAGCAGGCGAAGACCGGCGTTTACGACGGAGTATGGTTCCTGTTCGCGTTTATCGCACTGCTGATATTGCTCTTCGGGTTGATTGTTTTCGTTGACAACAGCGAAAGAAGAATACCCGTTCAGTATGCGAAACAGATAAAAGGCAACAAGATGTACGGCGGACAGTCCACGCATATACCGATAAAGGTAAACAGCGGCGGCGTTATGCCGATAATCTTCGCGTCCAGCCTTATAATGTTCCCTCAGATGATAATGCAGTTCGCAGATCCGAATCTTACGAGCGGATTCGTCAGATGGTGGTATCAATGGATGGGCGTAGGCGGTTATCTGTACGGACCCGTAATGTTCCTCCTGATTATCTTCTTTGCATATTTCTATGCGCAGATACAGTTTAATCCCGACGACATTGCGAGAATGATACAGCAGAACGGCGGATTTATACCCGGTATAAGAGCAGGAAAATCGACGAGCGATTATCTCAGAAAGATAAACAATCGTATCACGCTTTTCGGCGCGTTGTACCTCGGTATCGTCGCTCTGATACCTACCTACATACTGCAAATCAACGGTTTCGGAGAAATCGGCTTGAATAGCGCGTTCACCGCTACGGGATTGTTGATCGTGGTAAGCGTTGCACTCGAACTCGACAAACAGTTGCAGAGTCAGTTGCTGATTAAAAACAACAGGGGATTTTTGAAATAATTATGAGATTGATATTACTCGGAGCGCCCGGAGCGGGCAAAGGTTCTCAGGCAACCAAGATAGCGAAAGAATACGGCGTCGCCCATATCTCAACGGGCGACGCGCTCAGAGCAAATATTAAAGAAGGGACCGAACTCGGAAAGTTTGCCAAATCGTTTATCGACAAAGGACAACTCGTACCCGACGAGGTCGTAGTGGGAATAGTTGCGGACAGAATTGCGAAGGACGACTGCAAAAACGGTTTCCTTCTCGACGGGTTCCCGCGCACGGTCGCGCAGGCGGAAGCGCTTGAAAAACTTACGGATATCGACGTGGTAATCAACATCGACGTTGACTTCGACGTGATAACCGGAAGAATAAGCGGAAGAAGAATGTGCGCATGCGGCGAAAGTTATCATATTTCCACTTATCAATCCGACACCTGCGCCAAATGCGGCGGAAACCTCTATCAGCGTGCGGACGACAACGAAGAAACCGTCAAGAACAGACTTGAGGTATATCGCAGTCAGACCGCGCCGCTTATAGATTTTTATGCGGCGAGAAACAAGTTGGTTACGGTGGACGGAAACAAATCCATAGACGCCGTTTACGAAGACGTAAAGAAGGTGCTGGGTGGTTACCGTTAAGAGCGAAGAACAGATAGCCGCGATGCGGAAAGCGGGAAAAGTTATGAGAGACGTGTTGCTTCTGCTCGAAGAAAACGCGAAAGTAGGAATAAGCACGTACGAACTTGACAGAATGGCATACGAGTATATCGTAAAAGAAGGAGGGGTGCCGTCGTTTCTTAACTACGGTGGATTCCCCGCGAGCGTATGCATATCGCTTGACGACGAGGTTGTGCACGGGATTCCGTCAAAGAAAAGAATTCTCAAAGACGGTATGCTCGTGAAGTTCGATTGCGGCGTGGGAATGCACGGAGTGCATACCGACGCGGCGAGAACCGTATGCGTCGGGAACGTATCCGAAGAAAAGCGGAAACTTGCGGAAGTAACGAAGCAGAGTTTTTTCGAAGGGATGAAAGTTCTCAAAGCGGGAGTAAGGCTCGGGACGCTCGGACACGCGATACAGAGTTATGCCGAAAGTTTCGGATACGGAGTCGTAAGAGATCTGGTGGGACACGGAATAGGGACGACGGTACACGAAGACCCGAACGTGCCTAACTTCGGAATCGAAGGCAGAGGAATGCGGTTGTTCGAGAATATGACGATAGCCGTGGAACCGATGATAAATCTCGGGACGTACGAGGTTTATTGTAAAGGCGACGGATGGACTATTGCGACGGACGACGGAAAGGCGTCGGCGCATTACGAAAACACCGTCGTGATAAAGAAAGACGGCGTAGAGATATTGACGCTCTGAGGAGAGGATTTATGGAAAGACCGATTACCATCGGTTCGGTGG
>JBJETX010000135.1:0-3248 GCA_051883535.1 Christensenellales bacterium
AGGGAATTTACGCTATCAGAAAAGAGGGCGTGAGAGAAGGAAGATGGGTCGTTATGGACTATGCAAGCGTTATCGTGCATATATTCAACAAAGAGATGCGCGGATATTTTGCGTTGGAACAACTTTGGGAAAACGGCGATAACGTGACGAAAATCGAGGACTGAATGGATAACGAAAACAACGAAAAACAGAGGCACGAACTCACCAAGAAAAAGGTAAGGATTATCGGGCTTTGCCTTCTTATAGGCGGAGCGGCGCTTTCAATCGCAGGTATCGTCAATTTTGCGGTAAGTATGGCAAAAGGACAGATGCCGTATTTATTCGCATTCCTGATTTTCGGGTTTCCTGCCTTAGGGATAGGTCTCGGTTTTACGATAATGGGATTCAAAAAGGAAATAGCGAGATACGTCAAGAATGAAAGCGTGCCGATAATTAACGAGGCGAGCGAAGAGATAACGCCCGCGGTGAAAGCGATCGCAAGCGCGGTAAAGAGCGTTAATTCCGAATCCCGTAAGTGTCCGGTATGCGGAGCAGAGAACGAAAACGACAGCAATTTCTGCTCGGAATGCGGAACAAAATTAAGAATAATATGTCCTGCGTGCGGTGAAGAACTAAGGGCGGACAGCCGATTCTGCGATAAATGCGGATACAGATTATGATAATTCCCAAAACGGCGTGTTTGCGCCGTTTTCATATTTAACGAATTGATTATTATTCGACGTTTTTTTGAAAAACCTTTTGCCGCCGTTTTACCGCGTGCAGAGGCGGGCGCGGATTTACTTTACAAAACCTTTTTTTTTTCGTATAATTAAAAGAGTTTTTCCAAGCGGAGGAGATTATGCACCTCAAAAGAATAGAGGTTTACGGTTTTAAGTCGTTTGCGGACAAACTTTGTCTTAATTTCAATGACGGAGTGACTTGTATCGTCGGACCCAACGGTTGCGGAAAAAGCAACGTAAGCGACGCTATCAGATGGGTTCTCGGAGAACAGAGAGCGTCCGATTTGCGTACGGGCAAGGGCAACAAAATGGATCAGGTTATCTTTAAGGGTACGAGTAACCGCAAACCGATGGGATACTGCGAAGTTTCTCTTGCTTTTGAAAATATGGACAGAACGCTTCCTCTCGATACCGACGAGGTAGTCATAACCCGTAAAATGTGGAAAACGGGAGAAAGCGAGTATTATATCAACGGACAGCGCGACAAACTCAAAAATCTCATCAATCTTTTCCGCGATACCGGAATAGGTAAAGACGGATATTCGGTTATCGGTCAGGGGAAAATCGATTCTTTTCTTACGGCAAAACCCGAAGACAGGAGACAGATTTTCGAAGAAGCGGCAGGAATTTCCAAATACAAAGCGAGCAGGAACGAGGCGCTTAAAAGTCTGGAAAAAACGCGCGTAAACCTCGATCTTACCGCAGAAAGACTCCGCGGATACGAAGACAGAATGGAACCGCTCGAAAAGCAGGCGATAACAGCGATACGCGCGGGCGAAATCAAAGCGAGGATAAAAGACCTCGAAGTCAACCATTTTCTTTACGTTACCGAAAACAGCGAAAGCGAGAGCAGGAAATTAACCGAGAAACTGAAAGAGGCGGACGGGGCGTTTTACGCAGCGAAAAAGGAGCAGGAAGAGACGAACGCCGAATACGAGACGGTATCGGAAAAACTTGCTAAACTGGACGACGAGTTTAAGATCGTATACGAGAGAATGGTGAGGCTAACCGACAGTTCGGCGACCAAAAACAGCGAGCAGAAAAGACTGAAAGAAAACATCGAACAGACGGAAAAATTTATCGAAGAGAAACAAAGAGAAGTCGACGATAAACAAAAAATCTCCGAAGCGAATACATTGACGAAAAACAATTATTCCAAAGAACTCGAACAGGTTACTTACGACTATCTGCAGGCAAAATCCGAAGAGGAAAGACTGATAAGAGAATACGAAGAAGCCGACGAAAGAGTAAAGGAAAAGAGAACGAAAATCGATATTACCAATTCGATTATTTTCGAGGCGATGGACGAATCCATTTCAATGACGGGCGACGTAGCACAGTTGAAAGCCGAAAAAATCAGTCTTGAAAAGACCGTCGAAGAGTCGAAAGAAGAGTTGACCGAGAAAAAGAAAGAACTTGCGGAAGTCAACCGCAAACTCAAAGCCGAAGACGAAAATATCGCCGCGCTCGAAAAAGACAGGGCGGAAAAGAAAGCGGCTAAATCGGATATAGAGGCGGAATATAATAAAAAATTCGTCGCCAAGCGTAACGCGGAAGACAAACTTGCGGAGATACGCGATACGATAACGCAGAAAAAAACCTGGATAACGTATCAGGAAAACAGCAAAGCGAATTTCTCGAATTACGATCAGGCGGTAAAGTTCCTTATGACCTGCGGAGACGCCTCGGTTACGGGTAAGATATGCGGCGTAGTGGGCGATTTAATCACGGTTTCGCCTAAATACGCGCTTGCGGTGGAAATAGGGCTCGGTAATAATATCAACAATATGGTTACGAGGAATCAACAGGATACGAGTTTCCTTATAGAGTATCTTAACCGTTTCCGCGGAGGAAGAGGGACGTTTCTTCCGCTTACCGCGATGAGACCGAGACCCCTTGAATCCGTTTTCGACGAAGCGTTGGAAGAAGACGGATGTTACGGCGTCGCGGCGGACCTGGTAAAATGCGACAGAGAGTACCGTCCCGCAATCGAAGTGCTCCTTGGGAGAGTGGTCGTCGTGGAAGACAAGCCTACGGCGATAAGGATGGCGGAAAAGTACAGAAACGCGTTCAGAATAGTCACGCTCACCGGAGAAAATTACGCCGTCAGCGGAGCCGTTACGGGCGGAAGAACACAGTCTACGGGAAACCGTATGCTCAGCCTCGAAGCGGAAATCGCGGAATATAAAAAGAAAGTGGACGAACTGGAAAAATCGCGCAAAATTCTCGCCGACGAACTGAACGTAATCGACGGCGAACTCAAAGAGATGGAAAAAACGTCCTCCGTTATCGATAATCTGATTTTCAAACTCGATAAAAACGTTTCCGCCGCGGAACAGAGCAAGCAGTATACTATTCTCGAACAGGCGAAAATAAATTCGGATATAGATAAATTGTCGGCAAGGATAACCGAATGCGAGAGGGAAATCGCGGCAAAAACTTTAAGACTGGAGTCCGAACAGGAGAAAATGGGAACCCAGACCGACAAGCGCACGAACGCGAACGATATGTTGGCGAAGATGAACGAGG
>JBJETX010000136.1:0-3221 GCA_051883535.1 Christensenellales bacterium
CCTTTTTTCCCGAGTGAGTTCATATCTTTCCCGACGCGTCTTTTTCTTCCCGACACGCCTTCTTCAAGGGAAAAAGAAACGGATTTTTTATAAGTAAACGCGCTGAGGAGCAGAATCAGGACGCCCGCGGCAAGCACGCAAACGATATAGACGGCGGTGTTTGCGACGACCGAATTCCCGAGCATCGCCTCAACCCAGTTGTAGTTGTATACCGAAAACTTCGCAAGTCCGGATACCATAGCGGGAAGCGCAACCGTTTCTTCTTCGTATTCAAACGAATTCGTGGAAAAAATAAACGCGAAATACAGTACGAGAAACGCAACGGACAGAACGCACGAAAGGATATTTTTTGCAAGCGTACGGTTCTTGACGAAGGAAAGCAGATACATAACGGGAACGGAAATCAGACTCACCGCCAGCAAAGGAATCAGCGGCGCAACGAAAGGAGTAATAACCGCATACACGTAGAACCCGGCCCAGATATTTACTCCCTTTTTCGACGCGACTATCCCGTAAGTCAGCGTCGACGGTAACAACAAAATAAGGGATAAAGCAAGTTGCGATATGTACGCCACAGTAAATTTTGCCGCAAAAACGGTAGCGTCGGATACGGGTAAACTCTGTAAAAGCGCATTGTCCGAACTGAAATACAGCATATTGAATATCGCGCCTATTCCGAGAAAAACAACGAGCAACTGTCCCATTCCCATAAGGAAATACGGAATGGTTTTATACTCTCCGCTTTCTACCGCGGCGGTGGTAAACGCCGTAACGACCGTAACGAGATATCCCACCATAATAACGGCAACCAACGCGCCCAGAATACCGCCTAATACTTTTTTTGCGCCGCTTTTCCTCTCTACCTGCAGATTCAGTTCGTCCGCCTTGCGTTTTTTCTTTCTTTCTCCGGCGGAGTTGAACGTGTTTAGCAATAAGACTTTAAGCAGCGTTTTGTATTGAGAAAAATTAAAAGTTTTCACCGTTCACCGCTCCCGTAAGTTTAAGGAAAAGTTCTTCCAGTCCGATATCTCCGCTTCTCTCGCGGAGTTCCTCGGCGGTACATTCCGTCACGATACGCCCTTTGTTGATGATTACCACTCTGTCGCAAAGTTTTTCCACGACTTCGAGTACGTGTGAGGAAAACAGAACGGCGTTGCCGTCGGCGGCGTACTCGCGCATAAGTTTTTTCAATTCGAAACTCGCCTTCGGGTCGAGCCCGGTCATAGGTTCGTCGAGAACCCATACTTTCGGCTGATGAACGAGCCCCGCAACGATGCTTATTTTCTGTTTCATTCCGTGCGAATAAGAACTTATTTTATCTCCGAGTTTGTCGGCGATATCGAACATAGAGGCGTACTTCTCCGTCCGTTCCTTTCTCTCTTCTTTCCCCACTCCGAAAATATCGGATATCATATTTATGTACTGATACCCTGTAAGCCCGTTATAAAGTATATTTTCATCGGCGACGTAAGCGACGTTCATTTTCGCTTCCACCGCCTGTGTTCTTATATCTTTACCGCATACCGTGATTTTACCGGAATCGAAAGGAAGTATCCCCGTCAGACATTTTATCGTCGTACTTTTTCCCGCGCCGTTGGGACCTACGAACCCTACTATTTCTCCCGCGTGAACGCAGAAACTTACGTCTTCCGCCGCGTTGACGTCCTGTCCCGCGTACGATTTTGTTAAATTTTCGATTTTAATCATTATTATTCTCCTTCTCCCGCCATATTCCGTGACAGTATTTTTCCTCCCCATTACCCGTGGGAACGTAGAAAACTCTGTCTTTTATGTCGTCCGGCAAATACTGTTGTTCGACGTATCCGCCGTAATCGTGCGGATATTTATACCCGTAAATTTTTTCCTGTTTATAATTCGCGTCGCGCAAATAAACCGGTACTTCGCCCTTGCTCTCGTCGACGCTTTTTTCCGCAGCGTACATCGCGTTTATCACGCTGTTTGATTTAGGCGCTTTGCATACGTATATAATCGCTTCGGACAAAGGAATTTTCCCTTCGGGCATACCTATTCTCTCGAAAGCGTTCATCGCGCTGACGGCGACGGTAAGCGCGTGCGGATCGGCAAGCCCCACGTCTTCGGCGGAATGAACGATCAGTCTCCTGAAAATTATCATCGGGTCGCATCCGCAGGCGATCAGCCTCGACGCGTAGTAAAGCGCGGCGTCCGAACAACTTCCTCTAAGAGATTTGCAGAACGCACTGAGGTAATCGTAATAAGAACTTTCGTCTATACTGAGAACGGGTTTACCTATGGATTGCGCGGCGGCTTTTTCGTCGATAAATACTTTTCCGCTATGGTCTGAAGGGGTGCTGAGAACGGCAAGTTCAAGAGCGTTCAGCGCGGCGCGCATATCCCCATTTGCCGCGGAGCAGAAACAATCGAGCGCTTTTTCGTCAACTTCCACCGAATACGAGCCCAATCCGTTAATTTCGTCGTGAAGAGCGCGGATAAGTCCCGTTCGTATTTCGTCTTTTTCAAGCGGCTTAAATTCAAAAATCCTGCAACGGCTGAGTATGGCTTTCGTCATACTGATAAAAGGATTTTCCGTAGTGCTTCCTATGAAAATAATCTCGCCTTTTTCGATTGCTCCGAGAACGCTGTCCGACTGCGCTTTGTTCCATCTGTGACATTCGTCAAGCAAAAGATAAGTTTTTACGCCGCTGTACTCCAATCTGCGCTTCGCTTCGTCGATTACTTTTTTTGCGTCCGCGACGCCGCTTGAAACCGCGTTCAGATAAACGTAAGCGGATTTCGTCGTGTTCGCTATTATGTTGGCGAGCGTGGTCTTTCCCGTCCCGGGAGGTCCGTAAAAAATACAACTTCCGACCCTGTCCGCTTTGATGGCGCGCCGCAATAAAGCGTTCTCTCCGACTATATGTTTCTGCCCGATAAAATCTTCGATACCCGCGCAACGCATTCTTTCCGCGAGCGGTCTTGACGAAAGCCTGTTTTCCTCGAATAAATCCATAATAGTTAAATTATAGTTTCAATTACGCCCTCTGTCAATTAAAACCGCTCAATAACCCGTTTCCACGACGACGCGTTTCCTGACGTTTTCGCCGAGTCTGATTTTATCGCATACTACGCCGTCAACCGTGATTTTTTTCAGCAGACCCGTATGGTACTCGATAACGTAACTGCTGTTTTTATAACGGTAAACGACGACCGAGCCTTCGAGTTTCTTCGGCAGAGAGGGTTCG
>JBJETX010000137.1:0-3210 GCA_051883535.1 Christensenellales bacterium
ACCATTAAAATATCGCAGTCGGAACAGTCTACTCTCGCCAACTCTCCCGTACTTCCGACGTTGACCGTGCGCATTTTTATCATATTATTAAATATGGTACGCGCTTATTTTTTGTTCTTCTTTTTGCCCTTCTTTTTATTTATAACCACGATAAGAACGACCGCAATCAGGCATCCCACGAGTCCGGCGGCGATAATTACCGCCAGTTTCTGATTATACGTAAGTCCGGCGGTAAGATTTTCCGCCTTGACGAACCCGAATTCTCCGTTGCAGACTATCTTCCTGAATTCTCCGTAATCCTGCTCCTGTTCGATAATGACGTTCACCTTTTCTCCGTCCCGGATTACCGCTATCACATCGCTGTTCTCGTCGTGGTAACGGTATACTTTTATCTCTTCGGACGTGGATTTTCCCGTCGCTCTCACTACCTGAATATCGTACTCGGCTTCGCCGGCTTTTGAATACAGATATCCGTACGGAACGTACCCCTCGTAATACGAGTTATATCTGACTTTTATCCAGGCGACGTTGTCCGTATCCCTTATAACTTCGCCGATTATTTCCACGGTTTCGTTTGCGTTCAGGCGTTTCAGCACTACTTCGCTTTCGTACGAAGCGTCCGAATACAGCGGCGTATCTATTATCGTTTTTACCGAATACCCCGCCTCGGGTTTTCCCGCTCCGCCCGCCGCTACGCAAAAAACGACGAGTAAGATTACAGCGATAACCGCAAAACCCACGCGTCGTTTGTTTTCCATAAAATTCTCCTCCCTCGCCTTCCGTCCGCTTACTTCTTCATAAGTTCGTGAATCCGTTCGGAAGAACTGAGCAGATCAGCGACCGACTTATTCTGATTGCAGTAAGCGACGATATATGCGATATACTTGCTTAAATCGGCTTCGATAAACCATTCGCACGCCTTTACGTCGGGACTCGTATAAGTAAGATTCGTGCTGAGAACGGCGGTAAACAAGCCTTCTTCGTACGCTTTTTGGAATTTTTCCTTTCCTTCGGTGAAAATTGCGAACGTCGCGTTAAGGAAAATGCGTCTTGCTCCGTCTTCTTTAAGATGACGGCAGAGTCTAAGCATCGAATCGCCGGTAGCGATAATATCGTCCGCCACGAATACGTCTTTTCCGTTTACGCTCGTACCGATATAGTCGTGACTTACTATCGGGTTTCTTCCGTTTACTATCGTAGTATAATCTCTTCTCTTATAGAACATACCGAGATCGAGTCCGAGAACCGATGCGTAGTAAATATTCCTGTTCATCGCGCCTTCGTCGGGGGAAACGATCATAAAATTATCTTTGGAAATATCCTCGTCGGGAAAACGGTTTCTCAACGCTTTGAGTATCTGATACGTAGCGAAAAAGTTATCGAATCCCATAAGAGGAACGGCGTTCTGCACTCTCGGATCGTGCGCGTCGAAAGTAATTATCTCGCTTACTCCCATCGAGTAAAGTTCCTGCAACATCTGCGCGCAGTCAAGCGACTCCCTCGAATTGCGCCTGTGTTGTCTTCCGCCGTACAGAATAGGCATTATTACCGTAATTCTTTCCGCCTTGCCGCCCGCCGCGGAAATCGCTCTCTTCAGGTCCGCATAATGGTCGTCCGGAGACATTCTGTTCGGACTGCCGAGCATATTGTACGTTACGTTATAATTACCCGTGTCGACCAATATATATAAATCCATTCCGCGAACGCTGTCGTTTATCATCGCTTTGCCGTCGCCCGTCGTGAAACGCGGAAACGAAGAAGACAAAATAAAAGTATCTCTCTTAACAAAGTTCGCGTTGTGTTTCGCCAAATCTCTGTTATACCAATTTACGAGATACCTGTCTACAAGTTTTCCCATTTCCTTCGCGCCGTCAAGGACAATCAATCCGAGAGGACCGACCGAAGAGGGTTTATCAAATACTTCTGTAAAAAATGTTGGCATACTGTACTCCGGTTATCTTATGATATTATCGATTATAACATATCGACGGTTATTAAGCAAACGTTTGCGCAAACCGCGCGACTCTGTTTTCCGCTTTTTTTACGTAATGCAAAAGCGGCGAAACTTCGCCGCTTTTACTTCTTTCGTCAGGTCTGAATGAACTTCGCGCCGTCCCCTTCTTCGGTTTCCCCTTCCTGTTTGCCCTGGAACTGCGACAAATACAGGTCGCGGTAGAATCCGCCTTTTGCCATAAGGGTTTCGTGGTTACCCTGCTCTACGACGTCGCCGTGGTTCATTACAAGGATAACTTCCGCGTGCTTGATGGTGGAAAGTCTGTGCGCTATAACGAAACTCGTCTTGCCCTTCATCATATCGAGCATCGCGCTCTGAACGTATTTTTCCGTTCTCGTATCGACCGAACTCGTCGCTTCGTCGAGAATTATTATCTTCGGATCTTTGAGTATCGCCCTTGCTATAGTCAGCAACTGTTTCTGCCCCTGCGATATGTTCGTCGCGTCGTCGTTGAGTTCGGTATCGTATCCGTGCTCCATACTTTCGATAAACTCGTGCGCGTGCGCTTTCTTTGCCGCTTCTATGACGTCTTCGCGCGTCGCGTCCTTTTTCCCGTAAGCGATATTGTCGGCAACCGTTCCTTTGAACAACCAGGTATCCTGCAGAACCATTCCGTACAGACTGCGCAAATCGTCTCTGTGCATCGTCTTGATATCCACGCCGTCAACGGTAATCGTTCCTTTGTTGGTTTCGTAGAATCTCATCAGCAGGTTGACAAGCGTCGTCTTTCCCGCGCCCGTAGGTCCGACTATTGCTATGCTGTCGCCCGAATTTACGTGCAGGTTCATATCCGTGATAAGAGGTTTATCCTCTGAATAACTGAACGCAACGTGCTCGAAATTGACTTCGCCCGTCATCATACTCACGTCGGTATGTTCTTTGTCGGGTTCCTGTTCTTCGAGGTCGAACATCTTGAACACACGCTCCGCGCTCGCTATAGACGACTGTATCGTACTCGCTATGTTACTGATGTTTTCAACCGGCTGAGCAAACTGCTTGGTATATTGTATACACGCCTGAATATCGCCTATACTTATTACGCCCAGACCCGCTCTGTATCCGCAGAGTATACATATACTGACGTACGTGGCGTTGTTTACGAGTTTTATCAGCGGCAGGATTATACCTGCGAGGAACTGCGCCCTTCTCGTCGCTTTCAGCAGCATCGCGTTGATTTCTTCAAACTTTTCGATGCT
>JBJETX010000138.1:0-13930 GCA_051883535.1 Christensenellales bacterium
CAAAGAGCGTTCGCTTTCAACGAGGAATTCGGCAAAAGTTGCGTCGTCGATTTCCTCTCCGGGACGGAGACCGTACCTGATTATGCAGTCGGGGTCGGCGGCGTATTCTTTGCCGTCGGCGAAGACGCTTGCGGATTTTTTTCCGAAAACAGTTTTTTCTATCGTCATAATTCGGATTTTAACACGAAAAGCGGTGCGAAATCAAGCGTTTTTCTTTTTGATAAATTTACCGCTTGATAATTGCGCCTGCTTATGATAGAATATAATAGAATTATTATTATGTGTATTTTGCGTACACGCGAGGAATAGATGACGGTCGGACGAAGAACTTTGTTTGTAATTCTCATCATATTGGCTTCGGCTGCGCTGTGTTTGGGTGCGGTCGGTTTTTCCGCGCGCCCGGATGCGCCCGCACAAGCGGCGGGAAGCGTTCTTATCGGCACCGCGGACGAACTCATCGGACTTTCGCAGTCGGTTGCCGACGGGAACAACCGTCTCGGAGAAACTTTCGAACTTACCGCGGATATAGACCTTACGGGAACGGATTTCTTTCCGATAGGATCGGATAACGCGTTTCACGGTTCTTTCGACGGAAAAGGATATACCGTCACGCTCGGCTTGTCCGATTACCGCAAATGCGCTTTCATCGGCACCCTCGGGAGCAGCGGCGTTCTTAAAAACCTCACGCTCAGAGGCTCGGTTTCGGGGAACGTTCTCACGGCGGGCGCGGTAGCGGAAAACGAAGGCGTAATAACCAACTGCATCAGTTACGTCAACGTGACGAACTACGGTTCCGCGCAGTCGTATTCGGGTGGAATCGTCGCCGTCAACAGGAATAACGTATCCCTGTGCGTGAACGCGGGACGGATCGAGTCGTCGTTTAACGTCGGCGGTATCGTAGGGAACTTAACGGGTTCTCTCACTTCTTCCGTCGCGTTCGGAAGCGTCGCTTCTTCCGGCTCGACCGCGCTTAACGTCGGCGGAGTCGCCGGTATCGCGTCGGGACGTATGACCGATTGTTACGCTTATTCGTCGGTAGTGGTTTCGGCGACGTCGAAGAGCAACGTCGGTTCGGTCGCGGGTTCTACCACGGCGGCGGACGGAGGACGCAATTACGCGATAGGCGGTCTTTACGACTTTGCCGCGAGCGGAAGTTCGGGAGAAGTCGAAGGCAAGTTCGAGAAAAAGTCGCTTTACGATTTTCTTTGCGAGGACGGAGTCGTTTTCTCGGAGGGGAATTTCGTAAGAGCGGATTATAAACAAGGGAAAGGATATCTTTACGCGCCCGCGTACCTGACGGAGGAGACGGCTGAAGGGAAAACCGTTTTCATCGCCGAGGAGAACGAAGAACTGTTTTCCGCGCCGTTGTTCGCGTCGGGCGACGGAACGGACGCGTCCCCGTATGAAATCGGCGGAAAGGAAGAATGGAATCTGTTCGCGGTCAATTCGCGGCTGTTTTCGTACGACGGGGTTTACCTTACTCTTAAATCCGACGTCGATTTGGGAACGGACCATTCCGCTTCTTCGCAAAACGCGCCGTTTAACGGCGTTTTCGACGGCGGGGACAAAACGGTAAATATCGTCAACTCGAATAGCAGAAACAACGTGGCGCTGTTTGCGTTCGTAGGAAACGGAACCGTGAAGAATTTAACGGTGACAGGCAGCCTCATAGGCGGAGAGAACGTAGCCGGAGTCGTATCTTCGGTCGTGGGTAACACCGCGGTTTCGGGAATAAAAAACGCGTGCGACGTCGCGGCGAGCAAGAACGTCGGAGGAATCGTCGGATTCGTCGGGCAGGGTGCGTCGCTCGTTGCGGAAAACTGCGTGAATACGGGCAGAATAACCTGCACGGGCGTTAAAGGCGCGGGTTACGCCGGCGGTATAGCGGGCGGAGTATACGGAGAAATCGTTTTGTCCGACGCGGCAAACTACGCGGCGGTCGTCGCGGAGAATTCGGGCACCGTCGGGGTCGGCGGAATTATAGGCGCGGTCGTCCTTACGGGAAACGCGAACGCGTCGGTTTCGGGCGCGCATAACGAAGGCGCGGTTACCGCGGTTAAAACCGACTACGTCGGAGGAATAATCGGCAAGGTTGAAACGGCAGACGGAACGGCGAGTCTGCGGGAAGTTTCTTCTGTTGCGGAGATAAAAGGAAAAACGAACGTCGGCGGACTCGTCGGCGGAGCGAGCGGTCGGCTGACCGCGGAATTTTTTGCGGTAATCGGAGCGTTGAGCGGAGAAAATTACGTTTCGGGCGCGGCTACGGCGGTTTCGGGCGAACTTACGCTCGGAAGCGGATACGTCAGCGGTTCGATAACGGAAATCGCGGGTAGCGGAGCCGCGACGTTCGATTACGACGCTATATCCGTTTCCGTAGGCGGAAGCGCGGCGGTCGGCGGAGAAGTTTATTATAACGGAGACGGCATAAAGGGCGTTTCCTCGGTCGGCGGAGTGCTGAAAAAGAATTCGGTGGAACTCAGCGGCGGAGACTTGTTCGCAAGCGAACTTATGAGCGAACGGGAAAGGGAAATAACGGGCGGCGTTTACGCGTTCCCGTCGAGGAATACGCCTTTTCTCAATAAAACCGAGACGCTCACCGTGTCGTACTTCGACGGAACCGACCCGGCGGAAAACGTTTACCTTATAGGCAGCGCGAGAGCGATGAAAAACTTTGCGTTTCTGTGCGCGAACGTCGTCGGATATTCGGATTATTCTTATAGATTGGTAAACGACGTCACGCTTAGCGACGAACTCGTGCAGATACCCGTATTCGGCGGTGCTTTCGACGGGAAAACGTATACGGTGTACAACTTGAAAATTTACGCCGACGGAACGAACGGCGGATTGTTCGGAAAACTCTCGGGCACGGTGAAAAATCTCAGACTTTCGGGCGGTACGGTAATCGCGGACGAAACGACGGTGAATATGGGCGCGATCTGCGGCGAGGCGGACGGAACCGCGGTTATAGACGGTTGTTACGCAACGGTATTCCTGCAAGGAACCGCGACGTACGTCGGCGGACTCGTCGGAGCGAACGCCGGACGCGTCGGAACGAGTTTCTTCGCAGGGAGAATAAGCGGCGCGGATTACGCCGGAGGAATAGTCGGGAACAACTCGGGAAGCGTGGAAAATTGCTTTTTCTCGGGCAAAGCGGCGGGAAGCGTCGCGGTCGGCGGGATAGCGGCGAAAAGCGCGGGCGGCAGTATTACGGCGTGTTACGTTTCGGGAAGAGCGGAAGGCGCGAACGTAGGCGGTATTGCGGCGGAGATTACGGGAACGACGGTAAGCAAAGCGTACGTCAACGCGCATCTCGTCGCCACGGGAACCAAAGGCGCGTTTTTCTCGTCGGCGGACGGAGTTACGGCAAGTTCGCTTTCCGAATGTTTTTACAATTCCGATTACGTGGACGCGACGGCGTATCCTACGGTCGCGGATAATTCCGAATACGCGCGCACGGCGACGTATTTCCGCACGTCGGGCGCGGGGAATTTCAGCGTAAGCGGTTTTAAGAGGCTGAGTTCGAGGTTCAACGATTCATACGACGCTTATTACGCGCCGTATCTCGAAGCGTTCGACGCGATGATAACAGAAGGAAGCGGAGAGTACGACGAGGGAACGGCGTATTACGTTGCAAAAAGCGCGGAGATAGCGATTTTCGGTACGGACACTTCTTCCGACGACGAAGTCGGCGGGGCGAGGAATCCGTATATCGTAGAGGGCGCGGCGCAGTTTGCGATGATTGCGGAACTGACGAAGTACACGAACTTTATCGGCAAATATTTCTTTATTTCCAAAGATATAAATATGAACGATACTTCCGCGGGAAGTTACGCGATAGGATATTATTCCGCTACTTCGGGCAACGCTTTCTGCGGAACGGTTTACGGTTCGGAAAGCGACAGACCCACCGTTTCCAACGTAAAAGTCGATAAAGCGGCGAGTTCGGGCGGAGACGTAACCGATTCGTATCTCGGAGTGTTCGCCAATACGGAAGAGGGTTTCGTTCTTAAAAATATAATTTTCAGCGGTTACGTCAAAGGCTCGTCTTCCGTAGGCGGACTGGTCGGATACACGCATAAAGGCGTAATAGAAAATTGTCTTTCATACGTGAACGTAACTGCGACTGGCAGTAACGCGGGCGGTATCGTCGGCGCGGCGTCGGGTTCGGTTACGATAAAAGGCACGGTATGCGCCGGCAAGGTTACTGCGGCGGACGACGGATACGGACTTATAGGTATAAGAACGGTAAATTCGGGCGGACTGACGGTTTCGGCGGTGAAAAGTTGGTGCGTTATCGACGGAGCGGACGCGTCTTCGTATATCCATAACGGGTGCGGAAGCGTGCTTTACGATTATAGCGACGAAGCCAAAGGAGAAAGTCTTACCGTCGTGGACGGAAAGGAAAAAGGATACGGGTTCCTGCTCTCTTCTACGGGCGCGTATAAAGGAATGATTATGGATTCGACGGACAACGTTATCGCCGCCGCTTCGGGAACGCCGTATTACGACTCGTCCACGGAAAATATCTCGCGCGATTATTGCGCAAGATATTGTATTCCCGTTACGGGGAAAGCAATCTGGTCGGACGGAAGCGACACCGATTTTGCCGTCGCTTCGGTAAGCGGAGATCATTATATCGGGCAGGAAATAGTCGTCGCGTTGTCCTGGACGGACGAAGGTAAAGCGCGCGGCGTGAAATTTATAGGAATAAGCGATTCTGTCGGCAACGGGGTTGCGTATACGCTCGAACCGTCGGCAGGCGATATTCTCGTAAAATTCGTTATGAGCGAAGATACCGTTTCCGTTAAAGTATCGGTCGACGCGATAAGCGAAGGGGAAATTCTTTCTTTCCCGAAAGCGGACGGCGTAGAGTACGACGGCGAAACGCGCAATCCCACGGTGAACGTCGAAGGCGGAACGGCGGAGTATTATCTCGCTTCGGGAGCGAGCAAAACGGAAATAAAAGACGCGGGAGTTTACCGCGTTTCGGTAAGGGTTTCGGACTCGAATAATAATTACGTCGGTATTTACGAAAAAACGTATATCGTCGCGCAGAAAACGCTGAGTTTAGGCGACGCGAGCGCGTTCGGCGCGTTTTATACAACGGTGTACGACAAAGATACGGCGGTCAGAACGTACGCGTTTAACGCCGGAACGGTCGGCTACGAGAACTGCGTTGGCGGAGTCGCCGACGGAGAAACGCCGCGAATAACGCTTGAATTTACTTACGCGACGCGCAACGCCGGTACGGATATCGGTTTGTCGATTACGGCTTGTTCTTCCGCAGACGGAAACTACCGTTTTTCCGAATCGGGAAAAGACCTCGGCGCTTGCGGCGTTATTACGAAAAAACAGGTCAGAGTCGGGCTCGCTTACGACGGAGAAGAAGACGGTAAAAAAGTCGTTATCCGTACGTATTCGGCAAGAGAACCCGAACTCGATACGTCCGTATACGAAATAAGCGTAAAATGGATAATCGGCGATTCTTACGGGAATCCCGCGACGGTTTTCAACGTAGGCAAATATACGCTGTCGCCCGCGACGGCGGTTGCTGCGGACGAAAGCAATTACGAAATCGTTTCCGAAGACGAATACATTCTGATAATCGAAAAATACACGGTGAGCGAAGAACGCTTTACGTTCGGCAATACCGTATTCAGGTACGACGGAACGGATTTGTCCGCGACGATAAGCAAAACCGCTTCGTTTACCGTTCCTTTCGACGACAGTAATCACGCCGTCAACCTCGTATTCTATAAAGAACGGGAAGGACTTAACGAGACCGCGGTAATTAACGCCGGAACTTATTACGCAAAAGCGGTTCCGACCGACGGTAACTACGCCGCGGAAGAGGGAATGCCGCTTACCGTTATCACCGTCGGAAAGAAGACGGCGGACGAGTTGGTCGTATCGCTGAAAAAAGCCGACGGTACGGCTTTGAATAACGGAGACGAGGTCACGGTGGAAGACAGAATAGAACTCGATCTTACGTCGGACGGCGTCGCGCTGTCTGCCGATTACGACGGAGTTTACCGCGTAGAAACGAGCAATTTTACCACGGAATACGACGAAGTAAACGGAAAATGGTATCTCGTTCCCGTAGCGGGGTCGGAAAACGCCGCGTTCCGCATCGAAGGAGTTTCCGCAACGAACTACGAAAACAGATCTTCGGCTACGTTTAATCTGAAAGTATTGAAAAAACAACTTTACGGAATTCTCGAACGCGACGAGTTCAGTTTCGGCGATGAAATTCTCGAAAATCTCAGACTTGCGTATTACTATAAAGCGGGAGAACGCGTGCTCGGAGAAGAGATAGAAGCGACGAATATCAAGGGATTGGAAGAGCCGAGTATTACGCTCGGCACAGACGAACTCAGAGCCGGCAGGTATACGGTTACGTTTTCGGGAGGAAACAGCGACGGATATTCCTTCGAGTTCTTCTCGTCCGATTCTTTCGGAGAGAAAGTCGTTACCGTTCTGCCCAAGGAAATACTGGTCGTAGTCAACGACGCCGGAAGTAAAGTATACGGCGAGGGAAAAGAAAACGAAGTGATTCCTTATACGATAATGTTCGACGACGGCGGAACCTGGCGCGAACTTACGACGTTGCCCGACGGGACGAAAGTCGCGCTTAACGGAGCAATCGGCAGGAGAGCGGGAGAAAACGTGGGAGAATACGCGTTGACGCAGGGAACGCTGACGGGTGCCGGGCAGGGAGCGGGAGCATTGAATCCCGATTACGAAATATCCGTGCAGTTCAATTCGTCGTTTGCGATAACCAAGCGGGAAATAACCGTCGCCATTGCGCGCGGACAAGGAAAAGAATACGGCGAAGCCGACGGGAAAATAGTTATCGAACCCGAAGACGGATTTGAACTCGTCAACAATCCCGAACTCGGAATAATCGATACGATAGACGCGTTCGCGGCGGCGATCAGAGTATTCCGCGCCGCAGGCGAGGACGTAGGAAGTTACGGGTATTCGATAAGCACGGACGCCGTTGCGCTTGCCGAACTCAATTATGCGGTGACGGTGGCTGACAGAGCGGGGAATTATTACGTTATTACCAAAGCGGTGCCGCACGTCGATTTCGAGATAACGGGTTCGGTAAAATACGGCGACGAAACGGGAGAACTTACTTACGCGGCTTCCGCGGAAGACAGAAACGGGAGCAAAGTGGAAGGCACGTTCTCGTTGTACGTTCTTGAATTTTCCGCGCAGGGAGGAAAGAGAACCTCGCTTAATCTGAGCGATACGACGATAATCGCCGAATTTATACCCGCCGACGGAAACTTCGAGTCGGTTAAAAAGAGCGCTGCCGTGACCGTGGGCAAACGCCCCGTTTCGGTGACGATATATAAAGGCGCGGGAGAAGAACGTATTAAAGCGGACGGCGCGAAATTCACTTATTCGGGCAAAGCGGTTCAGGCGAACGAGTTTACTTACGGAGTTTCGGGAACGGTTTTCGGCAACGAAGAATACGACGTCGTTCTTACGATTGAAGGAGACGCGAAGAACGTCACGAAAGAAGGTTTTACAGTAAGCGCGACGCTCGAAAGCAAGTATTACGTCCTTGCCGAAGAAACGACGGTACGGTGCTCCGTAACCAAGGCTGTGGTAACCGTAACCGCGACGGGAGGGGTGATTACGTTCGGCGAAAAGTTCACGCCGTCGATAATTTACGAAGGTTTCCTCGCAGGCGACGGAAAAGCGAACCTTACGAAGCAGGCAAGCGTGGGAACCGTGCCGACGGAAAGCGGTTATCATTCGCTGATGCCGGGCGGAGCGGAATCGGATAATTACGATTTCGTATACGTTCCGGGAATACTCGTGATAAACGGCGTCGAGGCGGAGTCGGAAGGCATAAAAATGGAAGGAACGCTTCCGCCGGGATACAGCGTAACGGCAACGGGAGTCGCTTCGGGAACCGGAGCGTTTAAGGCGACGGCGAAAACGTTGGACGCCGCGCTCGGAGGAAACGCGCTTATTCCTCTTGCCAAAGAATTGAAAGAATACGTCTCAGTATCGGGAAGCGGCAAAGCGGGCGACGGCGAATTCGTTTATACGTTAAGGTTCGACGCGATCGGCGAAAACGACGAGTTATATCTCAAACTTGCGTCGGGAGAACTTAAAAAGGCGGAGTTCACGCTTGAAACGAAAGAAGACGGAGTCTACGCGACGTTTGCGTCCGAAGAAATCGTAGGCGCGGCGGTTTACGCGCAGAAGAGCCTCAAAGACGTGATAATCGGCTTCCTGCCGTTAATCGGAATAGGACTCGGACTGATTGCGATGATAGTCATTGCGATAATAATCGGCGTTGCCGTCGGCAGGAATCGGAAACGCGAGAAGTATTATCCGGTAAGGGCAAGGTGGAAATAACCTCGGTTAAAGGCGTTTTTCTGTCTTTGAAAAAAAGTTTTTCGAGATTCTCTTCGGACAGGAGAATCTCTTTTTTTCCGCCGGTTACGTGAACGCGGTATTTTACGTTGCCGCGACGTATCCCTTTATGCGTCAGGAAACGGAGCAGTTCGCCCGTTTTCGCCCTTCCGTCCACGAAAACGTCGCGTTTTTCGTACGGGGCATACGGCGAAGAAAAAACGCCGTGCGAGGAAAAAATTACGCGGTAACGCTCTTTCGGCGCGTCGAAAATATTGCTCCAAAGAATTACCGCGGCGGCAAAAATCAGGGTAAAGCCGTATCCGAAAATTGCGGAATAAACGCCTGCGGCGAGTATGAGAGCGGATAAAACGAAGCCGAAAATACGGTTTTTGCGGAGAAAACGAATTTTGTTTTTTGAAAGAGAAAGAAGAAGTCTTCCGCCGTCAAAAGGAAACACGGGCAGAAGATTGAAAACGGCGAGCGCGAAAGACGCGTCGAAAAAACCGCGGGAAAAGCGGTAAGATTCGGGGCAGAACCACCATAAAGCGGCGCAAAAAAGACAACAGACGAGATTTGAGCAAGGACCTGCGAGAGTGACGAAAAATTCGTCTTTGTCGCTCAGTCCGCAGTCGTACGACATAGTCGCGCCGAAAGGAGTCAGACAAAACCCGTCGGGAACGAAACCTTTACTTTTTGCGGACAGAAAATGCGAAAATTCGTGAACGGCAAGGGCGAACAGGGCGTCGATAAGGGGCGGAAGTTTGCCGCTTATTACCGAAAAAATACAAAGGGCGGCAAAAATCGGATGGAAACGAATTTTTTTCACATTAGATTTTATGTCGCGTTTTTTTCGATATGAGGGGAATAAAAAGTTGCCCGCCGTAAGCGACGGGCAACGGTAAGGGCGAACGAAATCCGTTCGCACGGGGTTAGTCGGTCATTCTTCCCGTTTCGAAATAGTAACTCATTTTGCTCGGTTTACGCGGCATCAAAGCGGCGGTAAGGCTGTACATAACCACGCTCAGACCTCCTGCGATTACTGCGGGAGTATAAGCGGGATTCAAAGATACGGGTCCGCCGATCTGCGTGAGCAAAGTGGCTGCCATAACGGACAGAACGCTTGCGATAAAGCCGTATTTTGCGTTTCTCGTCACGAGAAAAGCGATGAAACCTATCATAAGAGCGTAATAAACGTTTACCGTTGACCACAGAGCCGAGCCGAAATAGGCGGAAAGCCGCGTCGCCCCGTAAAGCACGCCGCCGAGAACGATAGTCAGAAGCAGGCATACTATACGGTTTTTCATCGAACCGCGGAACAGCCAGAGCGCGAACGTTACTATGAAGAGTAAAGCCGTGCCGAGCGAGAAGGAAAAATTCCCCCAGGTGACGACGGGAAGAAAGTTCAACCCGACGATAGCGGCAAAAACGAGTACGAGAGCGATTACGGGTACGCCGAAATCCTTGACAGCGTTATTGCCTATGCCTATGAGAGCCATAACTCCCAGAATTACAAGTATAACAGAACCAATCATTTTCAATTCTCCTTACGGTTAGAATGAAATACAATCGCGCGAAATATTCAAAAAAAACGAAAGACGGTTGAGGAAGGGACATACGACCTAATTCGCTTTACAAATGAAAAAGTAATATGTATAATAAATAAATATCTTATAAAATACTCAAGGAGATTTTATGGCGAAAATTACGATAAAAAAAGAGAGTTGCAAAGGCTGCGGTTTATGCGTACTGTCTTGCCCGAAAAAACTGTTGCAGATCTCGGGTACGAGCAATAAGAACGGATATTTCGTGGTGGAAATCAACGATATGAGCGCGTGTATCGGATGCGCTTCCTGCGCGATGATGTGCCCCGACTGCGTTATAACGGTGGAGAGATAAAGGACTTTTCGTCCCGAGGAGGTTTGAGAATGAAAGAATTGATGAAAGGTAACGAAGCGATTGCCGAAGCGGCTATCCGCGGCGGTTGCAGAGCGTTCTTCGGATACCCGATCACGCCGCAGAACGAAATTCCCGAATATATGAGTTGGAGACTGTTCGAGGTCGGAGGAACGTTCGTACAGGCGGAGAGCGAAGTCGCTTCGATAAATATGCTTTACGGCGCGTGCGGAGCGGGCGCGAGAGCGATGACGAGTTCGTCCAGCCCCGGCATAAGCCTTATGCAGGAAGGTATCAGTTATATCTGTTGCGCGCAGATACCCTGCGTAATAGTTAATATGGTAAGAGGCGGCCCCGGACTCGGCGGAATTCAGCCTGCGCAGGGAGACTACTTCCAGGCGACCAAAGGCGGCGGACACGGCGACTATCATATGATAGTTTACGGACCCAACAGCGTTCAGGAATGCGTGAATATTATGTACGACGCTTTCGACGTTGCGGATAAATACAGAGTTCCCGTTATGATACTCGGCGACGGTATGCTCGGACAGATTATGGAACCCGTGGAACTTCCTCCGATGAAAGACCTCGGTTCGTTGCCGAAAAAAGAATGGGCTACCGACGGCACAGGGACGGGCAAAGGAAGAAGAATTATCAACTCTTTGCTGATAAATCCGGACGATCTCGAAGCGCATAACAACTATATGACGACCGTTTACGAAAAAATTGCCGAAAACGAAACGAGATACGAAGAATATATGACGGAAGACGCGGAAATCGTGCTTACCGCTTACGGTACGGTCGCAAGAATAGCAAAGAGCGCGGTAAATATTCTGAGAGGACAGGGAATAAAAGTCGGACTTATCCGTCCGATAACGCTGTATCCGTTCCCGACTAAGGCGTATAAAGAACTCTCGGAAAAAGACTGTGTGAAAAAATTTATTTGCGTGGAACTCAGCGTAGGGCAGATGATTGAAGACGTAAAACTTTCGGTCGAGGGTAAAAAACCCGTTGAATTTTTCGGAAGAAACGGCGGAAACGTGATGTCGCCCGAAGACATAGTCGCGTTTGTTACCAAGGAGGCGTAAAATGGCGGTTGTATTTGAAAAAACGAAAATGCTCACCGACGCACCTTTGCATTATTGTCCCGGTTGTACACACGGCATAGCGCACAGGTTAGTGGCGGAAGTTCTTGAAGAAATAGGCGCGGAAGGACACGTCGTAGGCGTCGCGCCCGTAGGTTGCGCGGTGTTTGCGTATAATTATTTTAATTGCGATATGCAGGAAGCGGCGCACGGAAGAGCGCCCGCGGTCGCAACGGGAATAAAACGCGTTAATCCGAACAATATAGTTTTCGCGTATCAGGGAGACGGAGACCTTGCGAGTATCGGTATGGCGGAAATCGTCCACGCCGCGGCGAGAGGAGAAAAGATTACCGTTATCTTTATAAACAATACGATATACGGAATGACGGGCGGACAGATGGCTCCGACCACGTTAATAGGAGAAAAGGCGACGACCTGTATTTACGGTCGTGACGCGGAAAAGAACGGCAATCCCATAAAGATGTGCGAACTGCTCGCAACGCTTACCGGACCGAGTTATATAGAAAGAGTCGCGCTTTACGACGCGGCGCACGTCAGAATGGCGAAGAAAGCGATAAAGAAGGCGTTTACGCATCAGGTTGAGAATAAGGGATTCAGTTTTATAGAAGTTCTGTCTTCCTGCCCGACCAACTGGGGAATGACGCCCGAACAGGCGATTGCTTTCGTTAAAAACGATATGCAGGCGTTCTATCCCCTCGGAGTATTCAAGGAGGTAACGGACTAATGGAAAATAAAATCATAATAGCAGGTTTCGGAGGACAGGGCGTACAGAGCCTCGGTATGTTTATCGCGTACGCGTCCATTCACGACGGAAAAGAAGTTACGTTTCTTCCTTCTTACGGACCGGAAATGCGCGGCGGAACGAGTAATTGCAGCGTAGTCGTAAGCGACAAACCCGTCGCAAGCCCGATTATAGCCGTACCCGATATGCTGATAGCGATGAACAAACCCAGCCTTGCAAAGTTTGAAAGCAAGGTGAAAAAAGGCGGTACGATCATAGTAAACAGTTCGCTTATCGACGCAAAGGTAACGAGGGACGACGTAAAAGCGGTGTATATCAACGCCAACGACCTCGCAATCGAAGCGGGAAACGTACGCACGGCGAACATCGTAGTGCTCGGCGCGTATACGAGAATGAGCGGAGACTTCACTCCCGAAGTTATGAAAGCGGTTATCGAAAAGAAGTTCGCGAAAAAACCGAAAGTAATACCCGCAAATATAAAAGCGTTCGAACTCGGGTACAATTTGGATTAATAACTAGAATATAGCAACAACAAAAACTCCGCGCAAAATTACGGAGTTTTTGTATTTCATAGCGGAAATTGCTATTGTAATCGTATTGTCAACGCTGGAATAACACCCAAATCGGGACGGTAGACCTGAATGCTCGCGTAGTCTGAATTGGGGGCTATATAGTAGTGGTTTAAGGCGACGCGCGCGAAAACACTAGATTCGTTATAAGGCGAACGAAGCCAACAGAGACAACATGGATCATAATTGCTATCTATATCCGTATCATAGAATATTCCTTGGCTCTTTGCATAGTCGCTGATCTTAATTTGCAGATCGCTATCGCTTGTACAATATGTTGAGGCCTCTTTGTAACTAAGTAAGAAAACATTATCATTTGTATTTTCGCAAATATATCTGTTGCCGCTATATCCCGTACTGTTTACGCTGTTATCCACGTTTGTTACTTGTATAAGTTCTTTTTGTAAATCGTTAAATGCGGTATTATAGAAGGTGTTATTCAACCATGCTCTAATAGAACTGGCGGCGTAGTTATTATTATAGCGAAGACCTCCTGCATAGTCATATGGTTGACTGTCTAATGCTAAATCAGCTGAGATTAACGCTTTTTTTTCTGTTTCGTCAAGTATTCTCCACTTTATAGGCTCATACTTGAACCAATATACGGTTGATGTATAGTAGCCGTTATCGTCTTGATAAGAATTGTCGGATGAACCGTCAAATGCGCGATAATACAGTCTGTAACTTGTGAAGTATACGCCTCTGTATTTTTCTCCGTTGTATTCTTTATCTATATACCACATATAATTGCTTACGCTTCCTTCGATATAGTAACCAGAGTATCCATAGCAGTTATAGTAATGGTAGGGTGTCCAAGATTGAGCGTTGTTGATAGTAGGTAAATCTCCAACGGAAGAAGTGAGAGAGTAGGCAAGGGTTTCGTCAGTTACTTCAGTTTGTGGGTAGGCACCAAAAAAGATGTTGTTATTTGTTTTATAATAACCTTTTGTAGAAAATGATGTATTGTAAATGAATTTAGATGTATCCAATATCGTCTCACATTTTGTGCAAATTCCGTTAACGTCAGGGGCGTGACCGAGCGCAGGGATTGTCTCGGTTTCGCTTTCTCCGCAAGAACATGTATGTTCTTTAATGCCGCTGGTGAGGCATGTTGCTTTTGTAATTATTTTCCATTCGCCGTAGACGTGGATATGTTTTGTCGGCGTAGAAATATCGGGCGAAGTCGTTTGACCAAGAGTAGCGTTGACTTCATCATTCGGTTGTATGCAAGAAACAACAAG
>JBJETX010000139.1:0-13920 GCA_051883535.1 Christensenellales bacterium
AATCTCTGGAACTCCACGGGATTTCAGACCGCAGTACCCGATTACTACGTTATGAACGGTTATTCCCTGGGTATCTGGGGACAACTCATAATGCTGATTATCGCAGCGGTTTTCGTCTTCCTTGCGATTGCGAAAAAATTCGAACCCAACCTTTTGCTCGCAATAGCGTTCGGTATGTTCATAATCAACATTCCCGGCGCATATTCCGTTCTTTACGGTAAAGGCGGATATACGTTTACCGACGAACTCGGCAAAGTAATCGCGTCCGGAACTCTCGAACAACTTTGCGATACGTTCGGACTCGCTTACAGCAACGCAAGCGCGGAGAGCCTGCAGGCGTCTTTCGACGGTCTGTTGAGGTTTATGGAAGAGAACTGGAACGGAACTCTCGGCGCGTACGGAGCGTTTACCGAAACTTCTTATACGTACGGCATAATCGCGGAAAAAGGACTTTTCTATTATCTGTACAAAGGCGTTGATTGGGTTATATTCCCTCCGCTTATATTCCTCGGAATCGGCGCGATGACCGACTTCGGACCGTTGATTGCCAACCCGAAGAGTCTGCTCCTCGGCGCGGCGGCGCAACTCGGTATATTTATGACGTTCGTAGGCGCGCTTCTTCTCGGATTCGGCGATCAGGCGGCTTCTTCCATCGCAATCATCGGAGGCGCGGACGGTCCTACCGCCATTTATCTCACGCAGAAAATGGGACAGAGCGATTTGCTTCCCGCAATAGCGGTAGCGGCGTATTCGTATATGGCTCTCGTGCCCGTAATACAGCCGCCTATTATGAAACTCCTTACCACGAAGAAAGAACGTCTCATAAGAATGGAACAACTTCGTCCCGTCAGCAAGAAGGAAAAAATCATATTCCCGATTATCGTCACCGGCGTCGTGGGTATAATTCTTCCGTCCGCATTACCTTTGCTCGGAATGCTTATGCTCGGTAACCTTTTAAAAGAATCGGGCGTTGTTCCTCGTCTGAGTTCTACCGCGCAAAACGAACTCATCAACATAATCACGATTTTCCTTGGCATTACCGTAGGCACGAAAGCGTTTGCTCCCGTATTCCTGCAAGTTCAGACCCTTGAAATCATATTGCTCGGAATAATCGCGTTCAGTTTCGGCACCGCGGGCGGACTGCTCCTCGGAAAACTCCTCTGCAAACTTTCCGGAGGAAAAATCAATCCTCTTATCGGCGCTGCAGGCGTAAGCGCGGTTCCCATGGCGGCGAGAGTCGCGCAGGACGTGGGAAGAAAAGAGGACCCCAACAACTATTTGCTTATGCACGCAATGGGACCGAACGTCGCCGGCGTTATCGGCAGCGCGGTCGCGGCGGGCGTTTTGATTGCAATGTTTGCGTAATTATCGGAGGTTAATGATGAAAAACAATAAATTATTGATAACGGAAACAATACTTCGCGACGCACATCAGTCGCAAGCGGCAACCCGTATGAGAACGGAAGATATGCTTCCCGTACTCGATAAAATAGACAAAGTCGGATATTATTCCGTGGAATGTTGGGGCGGAGCGACTTACGACTCCTGCCTGCGCTTTCTCAACGAGGACCCGTGGGAAAGACTGAGAGCCCTCAAAAAAGGTATGCCCAATACCAAATTGCAGATGCTCCTCCGCGGACAGAACCTGCTCGGATATAAGCATTACGCTGACGACGTAGTGGACAGATTCGTAAAAATGTCGATAGAAAACGGTATAGATATCCTGAGAATTTTCGACGCGCTCAACGACGTACGCAACCTTAAACAGGCTATTTCGTCCGCGAAACAATACGGCGGAATCGTAGAAGCCGCTTTAAGTTATACTACGAGTCCCGTACACGATTTCAATTATTTCGTAAATCTGTCGAAAACGCTCGTCGATATGGGCGCGGACACTATCTGTATAAAGGATATGGCGAACCTTCTGTTGCCGTACGACGCTTACGACCTCGTCAAAGCGATTAAATCCGAAGTGAAAGTTCCCGTTCATCTCCATACTCACAATACGACGGGAACGGGTTCTATGACCTACCTCAAAGCGGCGGAAGCGGGCGTGGATATCGTCGATACCGCGTTGTCTCCGCTTGCAAACGGAACGAGCCAGCCGGGAACGGAATCCCTCGTTGCGACCCTTAAAGGAACGGAAAGAGACACCGGGCTCGACCTCGGACTTCTCAACGAAATTTCCGCGCATTTCCGCAAAGTTGCCGACAAACTCAAACAGGAAGGTTTCCTCAACCCGAAAGTTCTCAACGTCGACGTAAACACGCTTATTTATCAGATTCCGGGCGGAATGATGAGCAACCTTCTCAATCAACTTAAAGAACAGGGCGCGAGCGATAAATATCAGGACGTTCTCGCGGAAGTTCCGAGAGTAAGAGAGGATATGGGATATCCGCCGCTCGTCACTCCCACGAGCCAGATTGTGGGAACGCAGGCTGTTCTTAACGTCGTTCTCGGCGAAAGATACAAAATGGTTACCAAAGAAACCAAAGGACTTCTCCGCGGCGAATACGGCAAACTGCCCGCCGAGCCGAATCCCGAAGTCGTTAAAAAGTGCATAGGCGACGAAGAACGCATTACCTGCCGTCCCGCCGATTTGCTTGCGCCAGAATACGAGAATTATAAAAAAGAAATGCAGAAATACTACACGAAAGAAGAGGACGTACTCAGTTATTGTATGTTCCCGCAGGTAAGCGAAAAGTATTTCAAGAAGAGAGAAGAAGAGCATAAACGCAATCTTAACGTGAAAATCAACGGAAAAGAGTATATCGTAGAAATCGAAGATTACGATTACGTCGCGCCGGAAAAACCCGTCGCTCCCGTCGCTCCCGCCGCTCCCGCCGCTCCTTCGGCTCCCGCCCCTGCCGCCGCACCCGCCGCGGCTCCTGCCGCTCCGGTTGCCGCAGGAAACGGTCAGCCCGTTTACGCTCCCATGCCCGGTACGGTTCTTAAAATCAAAGCGCCCACGGGCACGAAAGTCAAAAAAGGCGATCCGATTCTCGTACTCGAAGCAATGAAAATGGAAAACGATATCGCCGCACCGTGCGACGGTACCGTAAGCATTGCCGTAAATCAGGGCGCAACGGTTGACACGAAAGCCCTGCTTGCTACGATATCTTAATGAATATCTGCATTATCGGCGGCGGCGCCGCCGGAATGATGTGCGCGATAACCGCCGCCCGACAAGGCGGCGACGTTACCGTAATTGAAAAAAACGAAAAACTCGGAAAAAAGATTTATATTACCGGAAAAGGTCGGTGCAATTTAACCAACGGCACCGATTTTGACGGTTATATGAACAATATCGTCACCAACAAGAAATTCCTGTACGCCTCGCTGAAAGATTTCGACAGCGAAAAATGTATGGATTTTTTCGAAAGTCTCGGACTAAAACTTAAAGTCGAACGCGGAAACAGGGTATTCCCGCAATCGGATAAATCGAGCGACGTTATCAAAGTTCTCGAAAGAGAACTGCGCAGACTCGGCGTTAACGTTCGTCTGAACGAAAAAGTATTGAAAATCACCGCCGAGAACGGTAAAATCGCCGAAGTAATCACCGACAAAAACGCATATCGACCCGACAGAACGGTTATATGCACGGGAGGATTGAGTTATCCCGCCACGGGAAGTACGGGGGACGGCTTACGGTTTGCCGCTACGCTCGGACATACGATTATTCCGCCCGTTCCCGCTTTATGCGGACTCACCGTCGGATACGCTCTGAACGGAAAAGGAGAAAAAATCCCGATTGCTTCGCTACCGTATCCGCAAGGGCTTTCCTTGAAAAACGTTTCGGCGAGCGTTCTGCAAATCGAATCGAAACGCAGACTTTTCTACGAATTCGGAGAAATGCTCTTTACCGAAAACGGCGTCAGCGGTCCGATTATTTTAACTCTTTCGAGTAAAATAAACCGCATAAATCCGCAAAGCATTCTGCTTGAAATAGACCTGAAACCGGCGTTAAGCGAATCGAAACTCGACGAACGCATTCTGCGCGATTTCGAAAACGCGAAAAACAAAATGCTGCGGAACGCGCTTTACGAACTTCTTCCGTCGAGCATGGTTCCGTTTATCGTCGCGCTCAGCGGCATTAACCCCGACAAAACGGTTAATTCCGTATCGCGCGAAGAGCGAAAGACTCTCGTCAGACTGTTAAAAAATCTTACGTTAGTTTTATTCGGCACGGAAAAAATCGAAACGGCGATAGTCACTTCGGGCGGAGTCAGCGTAAAAGAAATCAACCCGAAAAATATGCAGAGCAAACTTATCGGAAATCTGTCGTTTGCGGGAGAAGCGATCGACGTGGACGCTTTAACGGGCGGATTTAATCTGCAACTCGCATTTGCCACAGGTTACGCCGCAGGAAAGCATATATACGAAAATAACGAAGAAAAGGAGAAAAAATTATGAAAATTGCAATCGACGGACCCAGCGGAAGCGGAAAAAGCACGATAGCGAAAACTCTTTCGGCAAAACTCGGTATCGCTTATCTCGATACGGGCGCAATGTACAGAGCGATAGGGTACTACGTAGTCAACAACGGAGTATCTCCCGACGACGATTCCGCAGTCGTAGCGTTAATCGAAGGATTGAAAATGGACGTATGGGAGGAAAACGGAGTCCAGCAGGTTTCCGTCAACGGAGAAAACGTCACGCCGTATATCAGAGAAAACCGTATCTCTATGGCGGCAAGTACCGTCTCGAAAATTCCCGCCGTACGCATTAAACTCGTCGAATTACAACGTGAAATCGCTGCAAAAACCGACTGCGTACTCGACGGACGCGATATAGGCAGTTACGTTCTTCCCGACGCAGACTTCAAGTTTTATATGACGGCAAACAGTCTTGTCCGCGCACAACGCAGGCAAGCGGAACTTGCCGCAAAAGGCGAGGTCCACACTGTGGATGAGATACGCGAAGATATAGAAAAACGCGACGAACAGGATAAAAACCGTTCATTTGCGCCCCTCGTTATATGCGACGACGCGGTGGTAATCGATACTTCCTGTATGACTATAGAAGAAGTCACCGAAGCGGTAATGAAAAAGATATGCGGATAATTCTCGCAAAAAACATAGGTTTCTGCAACGGGGTAAAAAACGCCGTAAACGTCGCTTTGTCGGCGTGCGAAAAATACGGGAAAATATACGCCAATCATCCCGTTATTCACAATTCTACGGTAACGGAACGGCTTTCGGGCGCAGGGCTTGAAATAAGGAAAACGACCGAATTACGCGACGGCGACGTCGCGCTCGTCAGCGCGCACGGCGCGTCCGAAAAAACCGTCGAAAGCCTTGAACGTTCGGGCGTTACGGTGGTAGACGCGACGTGTCCGTTCGTAAAAAAAATACACCGCCGCGTCGCGGAAAGCGCGGAAAAAGGGGATAATATCATCATTTTCGGCGACGCCGAACACGCGGAAATAAAAGGAATAACCGAAGATTTTCCTCAATGCAAAGTCGTCTCCGACGTAAACGAAAAAGATTTTTCGGAAGAGGGCGACTATCTCGTTCTTACTCAAACCACTTTTAACGTATCCAAATTTGAAGATATACGAAAAAAAATTAAAAAAATCGCAAACAGTTTACGAAAAACAGTTGTTTTTTTCGATAGCATTTGTTATACTACATTATGGCGACAAAGAGAAGCGGAGGAACTTTCTCAAAAGTGCGATATAATGCTTGTTATCGGAGATAAAACAAGTTCAAATACGCAAAAACTCGTGGAAATTTGTCGGAATAGCGGTGCGGAAACGTACCTGATAGAGAAAGTATCCGATTTGAAATCGGTGCGAATAGAAAATAATAACAAAGTCCTCGGAATAGTATCCGCGGCGTCAACTCCCGAAGAGTTGATAATGGAGGTTTTTTACATAATGAGCGAATTTAACACTACCGACGAAATCAAAGTAGCAGACGTCACCGTCAACCCCGAAACCGAAACCAAAGAAACGGCGCACGAAGAGGTTAATTCCATGGCGGAGGCTATGAAAAAATACAGCGGAAAAACTTACCGCGAAGGCATGCGCATTACCGCAAAAGTCGTAAGCGTAGACCAGACCGGAATATCCGTTGCCATAGAAGGCGGC
The DNA here is from genome assembly GCA_051883535.1 of Christensenellales bacterium. Lineage (GTDB taxonomy): Bacteria > Bacillota > Clostridia > Christensenellales > DTU072 > CAG-1782. Next base: position 6,092 of record JBJETX010000139.1, read on the forward strand.
GGAAAGAACGACAGCGGATTCATATCCAAAGAAGAAGCCGAAATCGACGGAACTTTCGACGCCGCGAACTACAAAGTCGGCGATGAAATCAAATGCATTATCATTCCGAAAGAACCCGGAGCGAAAAGCAATTCCATCAACCTGAGCAAAAAGGCTTACGATACGGCGAAACTCGACGACGAACGCGTTCAGCGCATTCTCGCTGGAGAAGAATTCACTCTCAGTTCCACTCAGGAAGTAAAAGGCGGCTTGCTCGGAAAAATAGGTTCTTACAGCGTGTTCATTCCCGCTTCTCAAATCCGTCTCGGCTTTGTAAAAAATCTTGCTGATTATACCAACAAAACTCTTCGTCTCGTTGCGCTTCCTCCGAAAGAAGAATTCGACGAAGAAGGCAATCCCAAAAAACCTCGCAACAACAAGCGTATCGTTGCCAGCCAGCGCGTAATTCTCGAAAAAGAGAAAGAAGAAAAAGAAAACGAATTCTGGTCGGGAATATACGAAGGCGCAATCGTTTCCGGAAAAGTAAAGAGATTCGCAAGTTTCGGAGCGTTCGTAAATCTGAAATATATGGACGCACTCGTTCATTGCACGGATTTGTCCTGGAGCAAAAAGAGAGTATCCGATCCGTCCGAAGTGCTTGAACTCAATAAAACTTATGATTTTATCGTTCTTTCCGCGGACAGAGCAACGGGCAAAATCAGCCTCGGTTACAAACAACTCCAGAAAAAGCCCTATGAAATCGCTCAGGAAAAATATCCCGTCGGCAGCGTAGTTACCGGTAAAGTTGCAAGAATCGTCAAATTCGGAGCGTTCGTGGAACTCGAACCCGGAATCGACGGACTCGTACACGTAAGTCAGATCAAGAACGGTTGGATTGAAAACGCCGCGGAAGTTCTGAAAGAAGGCGACGAAGTTCAGGTTAAAGTAATGGGATACGAAGGCGAAAAAATCACGCTCAGCATCAAAGAACTGCTTCCCGAAGAACCCGTAGCCGCTACGGCTCAGGACGACGAATCCGCACCGAAAGCAAAAGGCGAAAAGGGCGGTAAATTCAAAAAGAATAAAGAAGTCAAAGAGGATGACGGAGAGCCGCGCGAATACGTTTCGGAAAATCACGGCGTAACCCTCGGCGATATCTTCAAGAATCTTACCGTTTCAGATGAGGAAAAATAATTGTAAGTAAACATTGATTAAAAGCCACCTGGGTTTTTCGGGTGGCTTTTGAATTTTGATTAAGCATAAAATTCTTTTATCGGAGGCAAAACGATACCGATGAATACGGAAACGTATGAAAATCCTTTAATAACGCGTTACGCGTCGAAAGCAATGTCCGCAATGTTTTCCGAAAGAAAACGTATCGGTCTTTTCCGCCGCCTTTGGTTGGCGTTGGCAGAAAGCGAAAAAGAACTCGGTTTACCGATTACCGATCAACAACTTGAAGAAATGCGCGCTCATCTCGACGACGTGAATTTTGAAGTCGCCGCGGCAAGAGAGAAAGAAGTACGGCACGACGTAATGGCGCATATTTACGCTTACGGGTTACAATGCCCGACTGCCGCGCCTATCATTCATCTCGGCGCAACGAGTTGTTTCGTTACCGACAACGCGGATATTATTATCTATCGGGAAGCGCTCGAACTGCTCAGAAACAAAATTGTCGACGTTATGAACAAGTTGGCTGACTTTGCGGTGAAATACAAAAAAATGCCGACTCTCGGATTCACCCATCTGCAACCGGCGCAACTCGTTACCGTAGGGAAACGCGCGTGTCTGTGGCTGCAGGACCTTTATCTCGATTATGAAGAATTATCTCATTTAATTAAAAACCTAAAATTGAGAGGAGTAAAAGGAACGACAGGAACGCAGGCAAGTTTTATGGAACTTTTTGACGGCGACGGAGAAAAGGTAAAACTTCTTGAAAAGAAAGTAATTGCCAAGATGGGGTTCAAAGCCGCATTCGACGTTTCGGGTCAGACTTATACGCGTAAAACCGATTATTCAATCGTTTCCTGCCTCAGTATGATTGCGCAAAGCGCATATAAATTCAGTAACGACGTACGCATATTGCAACATCTTAAAGAAATCGAAGAGCCTTTTGAGAAAAAACAGATAGGCAGTTCGGCAATGGCGTATAAACGCAACCCGATGAGAAGCGAACGAATCGGCTCGTTATCGAGATATTTAATATCGCTTCCCGCAAACACGGCGATAACCGCGTCCACGCAATGGTTCGAACGCACGCTTGACGATTCGGCAAACAGACGAATCGTTATGGCGCAGGCTTTTCTGACGGCAGACGCAATTCTCGAATTATACTACAACGTCGCAAGCGGTCTCGTCGTCTATCCGAAAGTAATCAAAAAGCACGTTATGGACGAACTTCCGTTTATGGCGACGGAAAATATCCTAATGGAAAGCGTAAAATGCGGCGGAAACCGTCAGGAACTGCACGAAAGAATCCGCATTCATTCAATGGAAGCGGCAAAGCGCGTAAAAGCAGAGGGTAAAAGCAACGATTTGATAGCGAGAATCAAACAAGACCCCGCATTTGAAAAAATAGCCGATAAAATCGACGGTATCATAAATCCGAATAATTTTATCGGAAGAGCGCCCGAACAAGTAACGGAATTCGTCAGAAAACTTCGCCCGATACTTAAAGCAAACAAAGAAGGCAAGGGTAAAATAGAAGATAACATAACCGTCTGATAAAAAAATCCCGTCGCAAGAAAACTTACAACGGGATTTTGGCAGGGGAGACGCGATTCGAACACGCAACCAGCGGTTTTGGAGACCGCTGCTCTACCATTGAGCCACTCCCCTAAAGAAAACAGCAATATTATAACCTAAAATATATGTTTAGTCAAGAAAAATAAAAGCATTTAACTAACGGAGGGGATAAAAGTGAAATACAAACTCGGCGTATTGGGCGCAGGCGTAATGGGACAGGCGATAATGAAAAGCGTCACGAGTCAAAAACTGCTCGTTGTCTCGCAGATAGCGGTTTTCGACGTTTCCGAAGACAAAACCGAGAAACTGAGAAGCGAGGGGTATCGCGTTTGTTTATCGGCAAAAGAACTCGTAAAAGAGTCCGAATTCGTTCTGATTGCCGTTAAACCGCAACATTTCGACGCCCTTGCCTCACAAATCGAGTTAAGTTCGGAAAATACCGTCATAAGCATTATGGCGGGGATAAAAACCGACACGATACAAGCGAAAGCGGGTAATTCTTTCGGAATAGCGCGCGTAATGCCGAATACGCCCTGCCAGATCGGAAAAGGGGTCTGCGCGGTCGTATATAAAAACGTATCCGAAGAGAAAAAGTCGTTTATCAAGCAACTTCTCGGCTGTTGCGGCGAAGTAGTAGACGTCGAAGAAGACTTGTTTGACGCGGTAACGAGCGTCAGCGGTAGCGGTCCGGCTTACGTTTATATGTTTATAGACGGTATGATTAAAGGCGGAATGGACGGCGGACTAAGTTATAATCAAAGCAAAAAACTTGCGATAAATACCGTCGTGGGCGCGGCGTTGCTTGCCTCTGCAAGCGACGAATTACCCGAAGCCTTGACGGAAAAAGTATGCAGTAAGGGCGGTACGACGATAGAAGCAGTGAAGATATACCGCGAAAAAGGGCTTGAAACGCTTATTCGTGAAGGAATTGCCGCCTGCAAAAAAAGAAGCGAAGAAATGAGCAGGAACATATGAAACACGTAGATATTTATACCGACGGCGCGTGCAGCGGAAATCCCGGTCCGGGCGGTTGGGCGGCGATACTGATTTATAAAGGCGTAGAAAAAACCGTTTCCGGCGGTTATCCCTCGACAACGAATAACCGTATGGAGTTATTTGCGATTATTAACGCTTTATTGCAGTTAAAAGAGCCGTGCGACGTAACCGTTTACAGCGACAGCGCGTATTCTCTCGAACCGTTTTTCAAGGGTTGGATAACAAAATGGAAGGATTCCAATTGGAAAACGCTTTCAGGCGATCCCGTGAAAAACGTCGATTTATGGAAAGCCCTTCTTATAGAGTTAAATAAGCATAAAGTCGGTTTCGTTAAGGTTAAAGGACATAGCGACAACGCATATAATAATCGTTGTGACGAAATGGCGAGAGCGGAAATACAGCAATTGGTGAAAAAAAATGACGACAGGAATTAACAAAGACGTTCCCGTAAAAAAAATAGCGGGGGCCGTTATAGGAATTATCGCGTATGCGCTGACCGCGGCTCTTTGCAGAACATTTTTTCCGATATATATCGAAATACCCGTCTGGTGCGTTCTCGGCGCGCTGTGCATATGTTTCCCGATAGCGATCGTTAAAAAGAAACAGGGACTTTATAAAATCAGTATTCTTATCGTATATTTTGCCGTGCTTATTATCGCAATTTTCGCAATAATAACCGCTACGGGCATACTGCAGAATATCCTAGAAGCAAAAGACGGAAAGGAATTATATGAAACTCTGAGCGCGCAGTACGGAAGTAATCTTTATATTATCCTCATCGTTTTTCAGTTTTTGCAAGTTACGTTCATTCCTATAGCGTCGTCCATTGTAACCGCGGCAGGGTATTATCTGTGCGGACAAAATATTCCGCTAACCATTCTGTTCTGCTGTATAGGATTGTGGGCAGGGTCTTTATTTGCGTTTTTCCTCGGAAGAACTTTCGGCGTAAAACTTGTCAGGTGGGTTGCGGGCGAAAAAGTCCTTCTTAAATATCACCAGTTCGTAAAAGGAAAAGATAAAGTCATGCTCGGGTATATGTTCATTTTCCCCGTATATCCCGACGACGTGCTCTGTCTGATTGCGGGTCTGACGACGATGAGTTGGCGCGAATTTATCTTTTTGCAACTGATTTCCCGTCCGATTAACGTGGCGGCAACGGTTTTAACGTTGTATCTCGGAACCAGTCTGACGAAAATTTTCCCGCTGAATTCGCCGCTCGGAATAGTTTTTTGGATCGCGGTCGTGGCTCTGTTCGTCCTTTCGTTCATAATAGTATGGAAAAAAGCCGACAAACTTGAAAAATTTATGACAAAAATCATTTCAAAAATCACGGGAAGACCGATTCTAAACGACATCAATTCAATATATAAATTAAGCGTTGCCATAGAAAACGCCGATTCCGCGTCCGAAGAAGTCGCAGCAAGCGAAACTACAGAACTTAGTAGCGCGGACGAAACCGCCGCCGCAGAAGAACCCGAGAGCGTACCGACGGACGGAAACGCCGACTTTTCCGTTTCCGAAAACTCCGATCAAATAGAGTTTATAGACGAGGAAGCGATAAAAAAAGCCGAAGAGGAACGCGAAAAAAGAGAACTCGAAGAAACCAAGCAAGCCATTGAATCTGCGTTGAAACAGGATATTTCGATTAAATTCTGAAAAAAAATCCCGTTGCGGTTAAGTCGCAACGGGATTTTCATAAACGGTTTTTAACGCTATTTTTGAAAATAATTATCCGATTTATACAATACCGTGAAGATTAAACCCATAAAGACCGACGTCGAGGCAATGATTACGGGAGAGTATATTTCCGCCGAATTTAACCCTTTACCTCCCGGCACGAGAAGCGCGACGATCAGGTCAAGCATAAAGAAAAGAGTAAAAAATCCTATTGCGCCGGCGTTTATCGCTTTCAGATTAACTTTGTCTTTACGCCTTTTGTCTGGATTTCTGAACCATACCAGAGCAACGACCAGAGCAGACGCAAGCGCGAGGCTGCCGCAAACTATCAACGCAGTCAGGGAAAAACCGAAAATACTACGCAAAAAATACAGAAGCAGGAGAGTAATTATCATATACAACGCGCTTAGAGCAACAACGTCTCTGAACAAACGGTTCACGTATACGTATTTTACGTTCCCGACCGATTCCTTTCCTGCACGATAGGTATTCAATGCAAAGCCTTCGCTTCTGAGGCTGTTACGGAATTTATCGATATTGCTTTCTTCAATGGTTTTCGCGTCGCTTTTTATCGACTTTGTTTCGACGGGTTGTTCCTTTAACGCGATTTTAACGGAATTTTTTGGATTAGTCTTGGGTGATGGTTGTACGGAAAACTTTTCTTTAGCAGTAACCGCAGGCTTGTTGTTTTTCGTCTGCTTTCCGCCTTCTCCGTTGATCACGGGCGCAATGATTTTTTCAAAAACCGCTTTATAATCGGTATTGGATTTCTTGCTACGGCTCGGTGTAAACCCGCCGAGGTCGTTCTTGTTGGCGTCAGAAACGGAATCGACAACCACGGAATCCGTAACCGAAGAGGAGATTACGCCCGTTTGCTGCGCGATATCCGTCTTCGTAACAGTTTCAGTCCGCGCAAGTTCGTTATCCGCCTGTTCGTCGTTTTCCGCTACGTATCCGACAGCGGCAACTTCTTCGTCTGAATTGTCGATTGAACCCTGCGATTCGTGACGATTGCGTTTGGTGAGAGGCTTCAAATCGCCGGCATAGTAAGGCGCTTCCTCGTTTTCAAGGTCAAAATCTTCGTCTGTAAGCAGATTATCGAGCAAGGTTCTAAGGTACTTATATTCTTCCTTGTTATCTTCAAGATATTTTTTTCCTTCGGGGGTGAGGGTATAATAGACTCTTGCCGCGCCGTTGGTCTCTCCGTCTCCGGCACCCGAAACGACGAAATTCTGTTCTTCCAACCTTTTCAACGTATTGTATATCGTGGAATAAGTCTTTATTTTGTAGTGACCTTTCGTTTTGTTCTGAATATAGTTGATGACGTCATAACCGTAACTTGCGCCGTCCTTGTCGTCAAGCGCATTTAATACGAATATGTCGAAACGCGAACGGAACATTTTTTTATTTTCCGATTCGGCAGTTTTTTTCCTGCTTTCGATTTCTTCCATTTCAAACAGTCTCCGAAAATAATATTTATAGGAAAATTATAACCGCATCGTAAAATTTTGTCAACAAAAGATTTATGAATAATAATGTTTTTTAATATTATTTATTGTGGAAATTAGAATACTTATGTCGTAAAAGAGGGGATAAGTAATTTTTTTAGCGATTTTTCGCAATTATTCTTCAGGCGGTGAATTTTTGCGGAAATTCACTTTATTCGCCGCAGATTTTTTTATATCTTCGCTTATCGCCGCATAGTGTTTCTTTGTTGTGTTTATATCTTTATGCCCGAGAACTTCGGCAACGACGTATATATCGTTGGTCTGCCTGTACAGCGCCGTACCGTAAGTGCTTCTCAATTTGTGCGGAGATATCTTTTTAAGGGGAGCGACTATCTGCGCGTACTTTTTTACCATAATCTCCACCGCGCGTACGCTCATTCTTTTATTCTGAAGTGAGAGAAACAACGCGTCGATTTCTTCCGGCTTGATTTTCTTTTTTTCAAGTTGCGCTTTCCTTACGGGAAGATATGCTTTTATCGCGTCTATTATTTCGTCGTTGAGATATAAAATCGACTCTTTTTCACCCTTTCTCGTCACTATAAAACTTTTATTGGCAAAATTGATATCGGCTACGTTAAGACCAACGCATTCGCTTACACGAATTCCGGTCCCGAGCATCAAAGTAATTATCGCGTTATCGCGCGCCTTGGTATTATTATTGTTATAGGCGTTCTGTTGCTCGCTGATAAAGGACGATTCCGTATCCAGAAGTTCGAAAACTTCACGAACTTCGTCGTTTTCCAGCCTGATAATTTCTTTTTCGCGCAATTTGGGCATAGCGACTTTCGTCGTTACGTTCTCGTTAATAAGTTCGTGCGTATACAAATACTTGAACAGGCTGCGGACTGCGCTGAGTTTACGGGATTTTGCTTTATCGGAGTTTTTAACGAACTCGCCGCCTGCGGTATAATAACCGCCAAT
>JBJETX010000140.1:0-3190 GCA_051883535.1 Christensenellales bacterium
TCCGCTTTTCAGATAAACCGTGCCTTTTTCCGACTCGGACGAATAAATAAATCCCTCAAAGGAATCGCAGTTATAAAATGCGTACGCCGCTATCCGCGTAAGAGTGGCGTTTTCGGTAATATCCACGTACCTGAGTTCCGTTTTACGCGCAAACGCGCCTTCGGCAATCTTTTCCATACCGCGTTCGATTTTCACTCGCTCCGCGTTGCCGAGATACTTATAGTATACGAAATTCGCCACTATCGCGTCGTTTTCGAGATTATCCGCCCACGGCGTTCCGTCAAACGCCCCGTCGCATATCCTTTCGAGTTTGCTCCCCGAAGGAATACGGAAAGACGTCAGATAATCGCAATCGGAAAACGCGTCGTCCGCTATCGAAGAAACGTCGTATCCGTCTATGCGTATCTGAAGCGTATAGTTGACGATACTCCTGTCAACCGCGATTATTTCCGCCGTTTTTTCATTGTTTTCAAAGTTTTCGTTGCTGATAACGCGATAAACCGTTTTCGAAGTCCTGCCGTCGGATTCTATTGTCTCGAATATGCCTATTTCCGTAAGCGTGGCTTCTTCGGTTATCATTTTCGAGGAAACCGCGGCGAATTCCCTGTTGCCGCAGAATGCGTCTTTACGCACGGACGCAACGCGGATTCCCGACAGATTATCGTGGAACAAATCCGTTCCCGTAGTAAGATTAGAGGGATTGACGAAATAAAAATCGACGTAATCGGTATACGCGCCGTAAAACGCGCGATTACCTATATTTTTAATACCCGAACCAAGGACGATTCCTCCTACAGCCGCGCCGTAAAACGCGTACGCCGCAACTTCGGCGGTCTCTTCTTCCACGGTATAAACGGCGTCCGTCCTGCCCGAGGGATACGCCGTAAGAATTCTTTTGTCCGCGGAATACAGCACGCCTTCGCAAGAACGGAAGTATTCCGATCCCGCTCCGACTTCGATGCGTTCGAGGTGCGAGCAATCCGCAAAACTTCCTTCGGCGACGCGTGAAACCGTCGCGGGTACCGTTACCGAAACGAGTTTCCCTCCGCGATCGGTGGCAAAAGCCCCTTTTCTTATTTCCACGACGGGTTTTCCGCCGTACGTTTCGGGAATAAACAAATCGGTTACGTTCCCGTTGAATCCGACGACCGCGTACCCGTCCGCGACTTCGGCGTAAGAAATGCCTATAGGCGTCCACACTCCGTAAAGAACGGTGTCTCTCGTGACTTTATAGGGGAACTTTACTATATTTTTATCGTAAGCCGAATGCGCCTGTTCTCTGCTGATTTCGTCCGTAGTCCACCCGACGAAAACGTATCCGTCTACCGCTATTTTATCGATATCCGCTTCGTTAAGAACGTCCGTGGTCTTGGATTTCACGTTCAGTCCGTCGAATCCGGGAACGAAAGAAACAGTATTCACCACCGCGCCAGTATAAGCGCGATAATGCACTTCACCCGTCACCGTGGCGTTTATAATGCTGTTTTCCGAAAATTTAACGTCGTTGAGAGTCCAATAATCGAAGTATCTGCCGACAACGTCCACCCAATGCACGGTTATCACCGTACCTTCAATGTACGATCCGACGAAACTTTCTCCGTCATCGGGTATTTCGGGTGCGACGATATCTTTCCCGTTCACCGCGGAAACGTATCCGCCCGTAACAGTTACCGTAAAATAATTCGCTTCTGGATTTACGAGATTGAGGGAAATTTTCGTGGTAAAACCGTTGTAAACGACGCGTATCTGTCTCATTCCCTCTTTTGAAAGCAACGCTTTGTCCGCGTCGTAAATCATTCCTTCGGTAAGCGCAACCGAACCCGTGGAATCGTCCGAATAAACGATTCTCAGCGTTATTTCCGCAAAATTTATCTGACCGATTACGAAATTTTTATCGGGCACGACAGCCGAAACCGATACGATTTGTTTTTCACCCGGCTCCTGTTTATTGCCGTCCGCGGTACACGCTCCTAACGTGACTGCCACGACGACGAACAACGCGATGATGCAGGCGAAAATCAATTTATATCTTCTCATACGGTCTCCAAATGCGCGATAATTAAAATATATTATAATATAACATAGGAAAAAAGAAAAATCAAGGTCAAAATCGATAATTTAAGAATCAAATTGCGATTCCGAACCGAAAAAAAGTTTTTTCTTACGACAAACGTCGTCTGCTCGCTCGCAATATTCGCGGAAACCTTTGGGATCGGACAGTCTTTCGATTCTTCCGCCCGAAACCCGTTTCGTCATAGAACCCGCGCCGACGCCGATTATCGTCGCCGCTTCTTCCATCATATCTACGTTGTAAACGCATTGTTTGCCCGGCAACGCGTAACCCGTATTTTCAAGGTTATCCGCCGTATTTTTCTGCCTGTACATGTAATATGGGGCGTAACCCGCCGCGGCGAGAGCGTTATGAGCATAATCCACCATATCAGCAACCGCTCCGTATTCCCCCTTTTCCATTCCCGACAAGGTAAAATCCGAACCGCGTTTAAGACTGAGCGTATGAACGGTAATATTAGCGGGAGCGAGCGCGATACATTTATCGACGCCGCTTGCGAAAACCGACTGCGTTTCCGTAGGAAGTCCCGCTATCAGGTCGGTGTTTATATCGAACCCGCCTTTTTGCATTAAATCGAACGCTCTGTAAAAATCGTCGACGGTATGATTTCTTCCTATTCTCGCAAGAGTTTCGTCGGAAAAAGTCTGCGGATTAACGCTTACGCGCGTAACCCCGAGTTCTTTCATAATTTCCACGTCATCCGCACTAATCGCGTCGGGTCTTCCCGCTTCGACGGTAAATTCGGACGCGATTCCCACGAGCGGAGACAATATACGTTTTAATCGAGCCGCCCCTATCGAAGTAGGCGTACCGCCTCCGACGTAAACCGAGCGCACTTTATATCCCTTTTCGGCAATAATTTCAAACGCCGTTCCGATTTCTTTTTCAACGCATTCCACATAAAAATCGAGTTTATCTTTCACCCTGAAAACTTCGGTACTTATAAAAGAACAATACTTACATCTCGTCGGGCAAAACGGAATATTTATGAAAAAACCGATATTTTTTTCGTCGTTGTTTATATAATTTTTTTGATTTTTTACGCAATCCGCAATTAAATTCGCTTTTTTGAGAGAAACTCCGTAATTATTAACCAATTCTGGAATCGGATATTCCATT
>JBJETX010000141.1:0-3181 GCA_051883535.1 Christensenellales bacterium
CTTCCCTCCGAACCGCTAACGTCTACCACGTGTACTATCAGCCTTACTCTCTCGACGTGTCTTAAAAAATCGTGTCCGAGTCCCGCGCCTTCCGCAGCCCCTTCTATCAGACCGGGAATATCCGCTACCACGAAACTTTCGTCGTAATGCTTTACCACTCCGAGATTCGGCGAAAGGGTGGTGAAATGATAATTCGCAATCTTGGGTCTCGCCGCGCTTATTACGCTCAGAAGCGTGCTTTTCCCTACGTTGGGAAATCCGACGAGTCCTACGTCCGCAATGGTTTTCAGTTCCATTCTCAGTTTCCGTTCTTCGGTTACTTCTCCGTTTTCGGCAAAAGCGGGAGAACGCCTCGTAGGCGTACAGAACTTTGCGTTTCCTCTTCCTCCGCGACCGCCTTTAAGCAACAGCACTTTTTCACCGTCGCTGAACACGTCGGCAAGTATCCCTCCCGTTTCCGCGTCTTTTATCACCGTACCGCACGGAACGCGTAAAACGAGGTCTTCTCCCGCGGAACCGAACATCGTGTTCCCCGCTCCGGGTTGTCCGTTCTGCGCGCGGAAATGCTGATTGTATCTGTAATCTATAAGCGTATTGAGCGAACTGTCCGCCACGGCGTATATACTGCCGCCTTTGCCTCCGTCTCCTCCGTCGGGTCCGCCTTTCGCAACGTATTTTTCACGGTGAAAAGAAACGGCTCCGTTTCCGCCGTTACCCGCTTTGCAATATATTACTACCGTATCGAGAAACATCTTTCCCTCCTTCGTTACTTGCAGTTATTAAAATAAACGCATCTGTCCGAAAGCGTACATTCGGAACAACGCGGTTTTCTGCTTTCGCATATGTATCTTCCGTGGAAAATCATAGAATGATGCAAGGCGTTCCAGTCTTCCGGGGGAAAGAGTTTTTTCAGGTCTTCTTCGACCTTTTCAACCGTGTTCCCCTGAGAAAACCCTATCCTTTTCGCCACTCTGTTGACGTGCGTATCCACGGGCATTGCGGGAATATCGAAACCGACGCTGAGAACGACCGACGCCGTTTTCCTGCCGACTCCGGCAAGTGCGGTCAGTTTATCGAAATCTCTCGGAACCTCGCCTCCGTATTTTTCCACTAGTTCTTTGCTCATTGCGATTATATTATTCCCTTTGCTGTTGAAGAAACCGCAACTGTAAATATAGGGTTTAAGTTCTTCGGGCGTAAGCGCGGCGAATTGTTCGGGCGTGTTATATACCTTGAACAGTTTCTCCGTTATCATATTAACCCTTTTATCAGTGCATTGCGCGCTGAGGATAACCGCCACCAGCAACTCGAACGGCGTCGAATAATTCAGTTCGCAACCCGCGTTCGGATGCATTTTTTTCAATTCTTCCAGCAACTTTTTCGCTTCTTCTTCCGTCATCTTCTCTCCGTCAGTTTTTATTTGTGAAAATCTTCAGAATTTTTTTGATTACAGGCGGACAAGTTATGCATATTATTTTCATATCGGACGCTCCTTTTACGTCCAATATATGGAATAATTCGTTATTTTGTCACACCTTTAAGCACTTTAACGGTTCTCTTCGGATCTGTCGAACGGAAAACCGCGCTTCCCGCGACGATAACGTCCGCTCCCGCTTCCGCGACTTTGCGGCAGTTTTCTTCCGTTACCCCTCCGTCGATTTCTATCAGCGCGTGCGAACCCGTCTCCGTGAGTTTGCTCCGTATATACGACGCTCGGTCAAGACACTCTTCGATAAGTTTCTGTCCGCCGTATCCCGCATATACCGTCATCACTACGATAAGGTCGCATTCGGGAAAAAGGTATTCGTAATCGGATATTTTCACGTCGGGATTGAACGCTATGCCCGCTTTCGCCCCTTTCGCTCTGATTTCACGCAGAACTTCCGACGGACGTTCGGACGCTTCGGGGTGAAAAGTCACGATATCCGCGCCGGCTTCGACGAACCGCGCCGCGTACTTTTCGGGTTTATCTATCATAAGATGAACGTCGAGGGGAAGTTCGGTTACTTTTCTCAACGCCGCGACCATAGGCATTCCGAACGTGAGATTCGTAACGTACACTCCGTCCATAACGTCGCAGTGAATCCAGTCTCCGCCCCATTCCTTAACGTCGGCGACCGACTTACCCATATTGGCAAAATCTCCGCTCAATATCGAAGGCGAAACGATGATTTCCTTATTCATATTTTTTCTTTCTCCTTTCAAGCAGTTCTTCGTAAAGTTTAACGTACCGTTCGTATCTGTCCTTATTTATCGTGCCGTTTTCCAAGCCTCTTTTCACCGCGCAATCGGGTTCTCCCGTATGCGTGCAGTTAGCGAACCTGCATTGATTCTGCACGGCGAGAAATTCGTCGTAGTAATAAATCAGTTCCTCGGGTTCGATATCTATGTTTTCCATTACGGAAAAACCGCAGGTGTCCGCAATTCTTCCGTTCGGCAAATCGTATATTTCGACGTGCCTCGTGGTATTTTTTCCTCTTTGTATCTTACGGCTGAGTTCACCCGTTTCCAGTTTCTTTCCTCCCAAGGCGTTTATAAGCGAGGATTTACCCACCGCGCTCTGTCCGCAGAAACTCACCAGCCGTCCGTCGATTATTCTGCGCAATTCGTCGATATTTTCTCCCGTTTTCGCGCTTACCGCAACCGTTTTAACGTCCTTTTCGTACGGTCTGAGTTTCTCTGCCGCGTCGCTCGTCAAATCTATTTTGTTATACGCGATAACGGGTTCGATGTTCTGTTCGTGGCAGTTGAGCAGGAGTTTTTCCACGAGATTCCAGTCCGGCTCGGGCACGGGAGCAACCACGATAATCAGCGCGTCGAGATTGGCGATATACGGTCTGATCATACGATTTTTGCGTGGGTAAACGCTTTCGATAACGCCGTTCTCCGCCTCCACGTAATCCCCGACATATATTTCGAAATCCCTTTTCACTTTTCCGCGAACGGAACAAGTCTGCAACTCGTCTCCGCACTTGACGAAAAACGCTCCGCCAACCGCTTTCACAACCTGACCTTTAATCTTTTTCTTCCTCCTTTTTGAGATAACCGTTCCTCAGTTGTCCGCAAGCGCCTTTTATGTCGTTGCCCATCGAGCGCCTGAGCGTATTGCTTATTCCTTTCGCCGTAAGGGTATCCATAAACGCTTTTACGGCTTCCTTATTCGCGCCTCTTAATCCTCTTT
>JBJETX010000142.1:0-3146 GCA_051883535.1 Christensenellales bacterium
CCCTCTTGCTTCGCCTCGATGAAAGTATCCTCCCATTTATCCGAATACGGCTCCTCCCGTCCGAAACACGCAAGAATTCTGCCCGTCTGTCCTCTCCTTCTCCATTCTTCGGGCGCGTTTTCGTCTCTCAGCAAAGGACGGAACACGAGCGCCTTTATCACGGACGGAGGAACGAGTTTAGCCGCGCCGTAAACCGGATGCTTCGCTTTTATCTCGCGCCAGTAACCGGCGGTATCGTCGCGCAGATAATCAAACGTCTTTTCAAGGTCGTCGTCATAGAACCACATTCCGTGAAAATTCCTCGTCGCGTGCCAGGAAGGATTGAGAAACTTCTCGGGCGATCCCGCGATAATCGAGAACCCTTCTTTGAACGTTTCGTAACCCGTATTCCTGTTTTTGCGTCCGCCGCCTATGTTGAATACTTTGCGGAAAATCGGCTCGTCTTTACCATCGTAAACCGCCTCAGCGATTTTCATAATCAGCCGTCCGCTGTCTCTCGCGCTCACCCACTCGAACGGGGCGTTCATCGGCGTATGGAACATAAGCCCGTCTTTGATATTGTTTTTCAGCATATTGTTGTGAAGCATCGCGGTCTGCCGCAGAACGCACCATTTGTCGAGTCCCGACTCCATAACGTATCTTTCTGCGATACATTTATGAATCGCGTAATTGTCGTAAGCGGACGGCAAAAGGGGGTCTCCCACTCTTCCGAACGGATGTTTCATATCGCGGTTGCCGTAAACCGCCACCGAAGAAACGTGCACGAACACTCCTTGCGGAGATTTGCTTTTTACCGCTTTCGTCATGTTCTTCGCCCCTATAAGGTTGCATTCAAAACTTTTTTCTTCGCAGTGGTCGGATTTAGGGGGAATAACCGCCGCCATGTTGACGACAAGGTCCGCGCCTTCGACGAGTTTTTCGCAAAGAGCGTAATCCGCTATATTGCCGCGCACGATTTCCACGCGCGCACCGTATCTTCTCTTCAACTTCGCCGCGTAAACCGTGTTTTTCGGTTTTTCGGTAAGCAGAATCCTGATTTTATTCACGCAACCGAGCGCAAGCGTCTGCGCAAGGGCTTCCCTGCCCATATTTCCGCTCGTACCCGTCATTGCGACCGTAATTCCGTCGTTTCCCGTTTCGTTTTCTTTCTTCGTGTAAACAAGTTTCATCTTCTTTGCCTCCGTTTCCTCCGATACAACGATTATGACAAAGTATTTTTACCCTTTCCCGAGTATTTTCTTACGTTTTTCTTACAATTGCCCTTGCGGCGAGATTCCTCGTCCGCGAAAAATCGGTATTGACTTAAACCCGTTTGCACTATATAATGGATTTGTCCGCGCTTAGCGGCAAAAATCAAATTCTTACGGAGGATAAATGTCCGCACCCGCCACCACCGCGCCGACTACGGCGACAGGAGAGAAAAGTCTTTATAACAAACGTAATTTCTGGTGTTTCGCACTCGGCACTTTCGGCAGAGACTTTGCCTATAATCTGTTCGTAAACAACCTGCTTACGTTTATACTCTTTACCAAAACGCTGACGAATCTGCAATTCTCTTTCGTAAGCGCGATTATCATAGCGGCGAGAGTATTCGACGCGTTCAACGACCCCGTTATGGGCGGCATCGTGGAAAATACGCGTTCGCGGTTCGGCAAGTTCCGCCCGTGGATTCTTATCGGAGGCGCGACGACTTCCCTCATTATCGTTCTGCTATTCTCCGTTCCCGTAGACAACTGGGCGTTTATCGGTTTTCTTGCTGTAATGTATCTGACTTTCAGCGTTACCTTTACGATGAACGATATTTCTTACTGGGCGTTGCTTCCGCATCTTGCGCGCGGCACTCACGAAAGAAACAAACTGTCCTCGGTGACGCAACTCGTGGTTTCCGCCGGCGGCGGTCTCGCGGCGGTAAGCGTTCCCGCTCTTACGACCACCTATTCGCGTTTTCTCGGAGGAAGCGCGCGTAGCGCGTATATGTGGATATCGATTATCTGCGCGTTCCTGTTCGTCGCCTCCACGCTCGTAACGTTCTTCGGCGTGCAGGACCATACCGAAGTAATGAAAAACAAATCCGACGGCGCAGCCGCCGTAAACGACGAAAAACTTTCGCTGAAAGATATGTTCCGCGTCCTGAAAAACAACGATCAGTTGCTTATCGCCGCGGTAATTATGGTAATTTACAACGTGGGCGCGACCGGAATAACCGGCGCCCTGATTCCCACTTATATTTATTTCGCATACGGTTACAACGGTTTGCTCGCCACCGTATTCTCTACGGTCGGCGCCGTAATGACGATTCTGTTTACCGCAACTTTCCCGTATATTATGAAAAAAATGGGCAGAACGCGCCTTATAAATCTCGGAGGTTTCCTCATAATCGGCGGTTACGCCCTTGTGCTGTTGCTCGGACTTACTGTCCCGAACGGCGAAGCCCTGTTCGAAGTGCTGGGTATGAAATTCAATCTCCGGTACCTTCTGATGATGATTCCGTACGGCGTGGCGTGTCTCGGACAGAGTTGTTATTACAACCTTATGTTCCTTAATATCTCGAATACGGTCGAATACAACGAATGGAAAACGGGTAAACGCGAAGAGAGTCTTATCTTCTCCCTGCGCCCGTTCACGGCGAAATTGTCCTCTGCGTTGCAGCAACTTCTCGTCACCGTGGTTTACATAGTGGTAGGCGTTCTTGCCGTCACCAACGGCATAAGCGACCTCGACAAACTCGCAAGTCAGGGCACGATAACCAATGCGGAAATGCTCACCCGCGTAAACGAACTGCTCGCAAGCGTTCCCGAAAGCAAAACCAACGCGCTTCTGTGCTGTATGTGTATTATTCCCATAGTCTTTATGGCGGGCGCGATGTTCCTCTATAAAAAGAAATTCATTCTCGACGACGCAACTTACGAAAGAATAAAAGCGGAAATAGCCGCGCGTAATTCCGTAAACGCGTCCGAAGAAACGGCGGAACCCGAAACCGGACTCCTTTTCGCGGAAGCGGCGGCAGATGAAACTGCGGCACCCGAAGACGAACCCCTTTTCGCGGAAGCGGAAGCGGATGAAACGACCGATTGAACGCTTTTGTCAAAAAAAACGGTAACGACCGCGTAAAAACGCGGTCGTTTTTTCTTCGTTCAGGAAAATAT
>JBJETX010000143.1:0-3141 GCA_051883535.1 Christensenellales bacterium
GGCGTGATAGGCGCGTTTTGAACGCAAGCAAACTATGTTTGCGCAGTGCTTGCCACAAGGCAAGTGCGCCGGAGCGAATCCCGTATTTATATAATAGGAAATTAATATATAAACTAAAACCCCTCTTCCTTGCGTTTCCGCGTTTAGCGTGGTACAATAGCATAGAATTATGACGTTACTTCTTGCC
The DNA here is from genome assembly GCA_051883535.1 of Christensenellales bacterium. Classification (GTDB taxonomy): domain Bacteria; phylum Bacillota; class Clostridia; order Christensenellales; family DTU072; genus CAG-1782. The sequence continues at coordinate 188 of JBJETX010000143.1, forward strand.
GTTATTTACATTACTTTTATATCTCTCGGATTACCCGATTCTCTTTTCGGGGCGGCGTGGCCGGTAGTTCATACCGATTTCGGGATAAGCGAAGGTTTCGGTTCCGTTTATACCGTTATCGTAGCGGTAACTACGGGTGGAATAAGTTTTTTTGCAGGTTCGCTCATACGAAAATTCGGAACGGGAACGGTAACAGCGGTGTCCGTCGTGCTTACGGCGGTGAGTATGCTCGGAATAAGTTTTGCCCCTAACGTATGGGTAATGATGGCGTTTGCCATTGTCGGAGGATACGGCGCGGGCGCAATCGACACGGGACTGAATAATTTCGTCTCGGTGCATTACAAAGCAATCCATATGAACTGGCTACATTGTTTCTGGGGCGTTGGGATAACCGTCAGTCCGCTGATTATGTCGTATTTTCTTCGGGAAAACAACTGGCGCGCCGGATACCGTACGGTTTCCTACGTTCAGTTCGGTATCTCTTTAATCGTTCTGCTTTCTCTCGTTCTATGGAAAAAATACGATACTTCCCGTAAGAACGGGCAACCGGAAGTGGGAGAAAAGAAGCCTGCAATCAAAATAATCGATATTCTTAAAACCAAAGGATTGATTTACGGTATTCTGTCGCTCGGTACGTATTGCGCTATGGAGCAACTTCTGATTACCTGGGGAGCGAGTTATCTCGTAAACAATTCTTTCTTTTCGCCGTCGAAGGCGGCAGGCTATATTTCTGCGTTTTACGGCGGAATAATGCTCGGAAGATTTGCCGCGGGATTGCTGTCGCTTAAAGTATCCGATAAAAACCTCATCAGGGGAGGAATAGTCTGCGCGGTAATAGGTATAATCATGCTGTTTACGAAAAACGGCGTAGCGTTGCTCGTCGCTCTTCTTCTTATAGGTTTCGGCTTCGGACCCGTTTTCCCGTCGGTTATCCACGCGGTGCCCGCCCGTTTCGGCGTGGAAAAATCAGCGGACGTAACGGGGTTCCATATGGGAGGAGCGTACGCGATCGGGTTCGGAGGACAGATGATATTCGGATTGGTCGCAACCCGTACGACGTTCGCCATTACGCCGTGGTGTTTAATAGGATTGTGCGCGTTATGCTTTTTATTCAGCGAAGTTACGAACGTAAAGACGAAAAAAATCTGATATCCGCGAGGTTTTGCGATATAATAAAAAAGTCGGAAACGTATTAGGTTTCCGACTTTTAGTTTTTTCCGAAAAATCAGAAGAATGCGTGATAAATCGCGGAAATCGCTCTGTTCATGTCGTCGGAATTGACACCCACGATAATGTTGATTTCGCTGCTTCCCTGATCGATCATTTTAACGTTGATATTCGCGTTTGCAAGAGCGGAGAAAACTTTTGCGGCGGTACCGAGTTGGTTGCTCATTCCGTGTCCGACAATCGCGATAAGGGATATGTTCCGATATATGTAAATGAGGTCGGGGTTTACTTTGCCGCGTATACGTTCGAGAATTTCGTCGAGATGTCCGTCTAATTCGCTATCCGCAATTATAAGACTCATCGTGTCGATACCCGTGGGCATATGTTCCATATTTATACCGTAGTATTCGAGCACGGATAATACCTTGCGGCAAAAACCGATTTCGCCGTTCATCATTGATTTTTTGATGAAAATCGTGGTAAAACCCTTTCTTCCCGCGATACCCGTGATCAGGCGCGGAGTAGCGACGGTCGAGGTATCTTTTATTATCATCGTACCGGGCGCGGAAGGGTTAAAGGTATTCTTTATGTTAATCGGGATATTCGTAGCCTGCAACGGGAAAGTGGATTCGGGGTGAAGAACGCCCGCGCCCATATAAGAAAGTTCGCGGAGTTCGTCATAACTCAGATAATCGATGAGTTTCGGGTTGTTGACTATTCTCGGGTCGGTCGTCATAAAACCGTCCACGTCCGTCCAGTTTTCGTAAATGTCCGCTTCGACCGCACGCGCCACGATTGCGCCCGTAAAATCGCTTCCGCCGCGCGTAAAGGTTTTTATCGTGCCGTCGGGAAGAGTGCCGTAGAAACCCGGAATAACGGCTCCGTTATAGAAGGAAAGCCGTTTGCTGACGAGGTCGTTGGTAAACTCGGAATCGAAAACGCCTTTTGCGGTGAACTTTATTATTTCTCCCGCGTCGACGAAATCCATATCCAGAACTTTGGACATAATTATCGCGCTGAGATATTCGCCGCGGCTTGCCGCAAAATCGGGAGTGGTGCTTTCGATAATGCCTTTTTCCGCCGCGTCAAGGTACGGAGTAATGTCAAAATCCAATCCGAGGTCGTTTACGATGCCGCAGAACCGCTCGCGTATTTTTCCGAAATAACCGTCGCAATTACCCGATATTTTTTTCTCTTCGAAACACGCGTAGAGAAGATCGGTGACTTTTTCGTCGCCGGGGAATCTCTTGCCGGGCGCGCTGACGATTACGAAACGACGGGATACGTCGCTTTTGATGATGTTTTTTACCTGTGTGACGGAGTCCTTCGTTGCCATCGAAGTTCCGCCGAATTTGCAAACCTTCAGTTCCATTTTTTACTTAATCCTTTTGGCTTCTATATAGTATTTTTTTGTTTTTTCTTCACCTATCGAAAACGCTTTTTTCGGGAGTTTACCTACGTTTACGACGTAATCGAACAGTTTGTTTTTCGGGAAGTACGGCATAACAATACCTACTCCGCCGTTATTTTTTACGTCCGCGTCAACCTGTTCGCGTTCGTGGACGTATTCTACGTTCAATCCGCTTTCCGAGCGTAACTTTTCAAGATACGATTGTACGGCGATAATCGTTCTTTCCGCTTCGACGGGACAGGACAACCGCTTTTCTCCGTTTCGCGTAACGACCGTCAGAGAACCTTCTCCCTTAAGAGCGTCTGACAAACCGTCGATAAACCCGTTTTCGTCGATTCCGCTTACGACGCGGTGTATCGGCAGAAAATCGAGCGCG
>JBJETX010000144.1:0-3100 GCA_051883535.1 Christensenellales bacterium
AAAGAGCGTAGGCGCGTATGCTTTCTATAACACGAAAATATCGAAAGTACTTCTGCAGACGGAAACCAACGTTTCGGTAAGCGCGTGGAGCAGTATCGGCGAATACGCTTTCGGATATTGCGACGGACTTACATCCGTGCAGTTGTCTTCCGCTATGAATTCCGTCGCGCCAAGCGCGTTTGTGGGATGTTATTCCCTTGAAAAATTCGTTCTCGCAACGGCAAATGCGAAGTATAAAGTATTCGACGGTATTCTGTACGAGGAAAACGGAGAGGGTTATACGCTTCGCGTTTATCCCGCAGGGCGCATCGACGCGGAATTCGACCCGACTTCGGTACGCAATTACGCAACGGCGATTAACCGCGACGAAAACAGGTATTTCGAGTCGGAAGAAATAGGAACGATAGCGTTCAACGGTATCTCGTATAGTTTGTATATGGGAGTCGTCGGGATAGAAAAAAGTAATCTCGAACGCGGCGCGGACGGGTTTATTACCCTTAAAAACGGAAACAGACTTACCGAAACCACCGGCGGCGAATACGAAGGAGCGACTTTCCTTCCCGACGGACAGAAGTATTATTACTTTTTCGACGAAAACGTGTCTTCGGAGCGCATAATTCTTTTCTACGACAAAGACCGCGATAATTACTATTATAACGCCGATATCGACGTAACCGTGTACGGCGAATATTCTTTATATTACAGCAATATCGCCGCGTTGAAAGTGCCTTCGCGCGTCGAGCGCATAGAGGAGCGCGCCGTAAACGTGCCCGGGCTCGTATATATTGCCTTCGATACCGTGCCCGTGTCCGATTACAGGCGGTTGTTCATAGAATCGGAGCCGAAATACGTAGTTATGCCCGATTCCGAGGTCTCGGCGAGCAATAAAAAGAAGTTTTACGGCAACGACGACGCGCTTATGGCGGGGAAAGACAAAAACGAAGTTCCCGTGGAATTTTTCTACGCGTACGACGAGGCGACCGATTCGTTCTGTACGGACGTTTTATACGCGTATAACGCAAATGGCGCCGGTACGGTGAAAACTTCCGTAGTGAGGACTTCGAGATCCGCCGCGGAGATTATCGTGCCCGAGTCGGTTAAGAGGAAAGACGGGAGCGAGATTACCGAGAAAAAAATAATAAGTTCTTATGCGTTTTTCGGGGCTAAACTGAAAACCGTATATCTGAGTAAAATCGAAGAACTCGAATCCGACGCGTTTTCTATGGCGTACGGGCTGAACGTTTTGGATCTTAACAGCGATTTTATTTCCAAAGTCGGAGAAAACGCGTTCGGCAATCTGTTCGGAAACGGGTTGTTTATTCACGATTATATTAACGGAGCCGACCTTTACAAGACTACGGCTGGGTGGGGATTGGAGTTCTTCTCGTACGTTTCCACGGACGGATCCGAACGTTTTGCGTCCAAATACCTGATTAAGGATGAAAAAGGCGCGTTCGCGGTAATAGTTTACGAAAGCGAAACGGGAATGAAGACCGTCGATATTCTGTACGGAACGATACCGGCCGAAGAGGTATCCGACCTGCAGGCGTCGATTACGAAAAAAGGATACGATATCGTCGCGTGGGAAGACGAGAGCGGCAGGGCGATTTCCGCAGAAAAAGATTATACCATTCCTTACAATCAGGTGCTTACCTGTAAGTTCAGACCGCAGACATATACGGTTTATCTTTACGCGTCTCCTTCGGTCGGATTTGATTACGAACCCGTTTCGGTGGACGCTTCGGGTTTGATAAAATACCGCACGCAGGTCGTTTTCGATTCGGATTACGCGTTCGTTCCCACCGTTAATCCCGACGGGAAATACATTTTCTGGAAAACCGTCGGCGGTGAAAGAATTGTTTCGGAGGGAATCTGGACCGAAGTTTGCGACGGAGAAGTCGAATTGTGGGCGGATTTCGGATATAAAATCACTTTTGAATTGAATAACGAAAACGCTGCGGAATTCGAGCCTATTACCGAATACGTCTTTAACGGAACGGCGTTTGCATTCGGCGCGCCGCAATCGACCGACGGAAAGACGTTTGTCGGCTGGGCGCTTACGGAGGACGGAACTCCGATTACCGACGGAAACGGCGTGGGTAAATCGGCGTGGTCCGAAACCGCGAAAAACGATTATACGGTTTATGCGATATGGGAGTAACGATGATGAAAAGAAAATTCGGTTTACTGGCTGTTTTTGCGTTAATTACTATACTTTGCGTGGCGTTTTCGGCGTGCGCGCCGTCCGACGGGAAAGATGACGACGGCACGGACGAAACCGTTAAAAAAGCGGTGTCGGTTTCCGTCGATAAAAACACGATTCCGCGCAACGTATACGCAGGAGAAGTACGCCTCTCGTCGATTACTCTTAAAGTCGTTTACGATAACGGAGAAACGGAAAACGTTTCTCTTACGAACGAATACATAAGCGTCCGCAGTCTAAGTCTGCTCGGCGAACCGGGAACGCATATCGTCGACGTGGTTTACGAGAACTGTAAATGCAGTTTTTCCATAGTTCTCCTCGACCCGACGGACGTGCAGTATACGTTGACGGTCAAAGGCGGGGTGCCCGTGAGTGTGGACGGCGTGGCGGTGAATTTTGCGCCCGAGAACGGAGTTTTCGAAGCGAGATACGACAGAGGAACGGTAATCGTGTTGGACTGGATTGACGAAGAAGGAAAAGTATTCGGGCATTGGAAGTCGGAAGGAAGAGTGGTGGACAATCAGCGCAGAACTTCCGTCGTTATGAACGCCAATTACGAATACGTCGCGTATTCGGACGATTATCTTTATTCGGCTACGTTCGTAACCTATAATCCGAACGTGAGTATTGCGCAGATACAAGCAAAATCCATTAATGACGCGTCGGAAATCGCCTCGGAAATGAGTATGGACGGATACGTTTTTATGGGGTGGACGACCGAGGAAATATCGAGGGAACAGGCTTTGTCGGGTAATATCGAAGAAGGGTTCGTAAAGTTCCCTTACGCCATAGAAAACGACGTTACGTTTTACGCGGTATGGACTCCGACGGGATTTACTTATACCACCGTATCTTTGCAATACGCGGGCAAACGCGTGGACGGGAAACAGATAGTTT
>JBJETX010000145.1:0-3089 GCA_051883535.1 Christensenellales bacterium
TTCTTAAATACTCCTTCGTTTCGTTCGCGATACGGTAACTTTCCGTCGCTTTTTGTATCGCTTTGTTGTGTATCCATTCGTTCGGGATTTTTCGCTCTTCAAAATACCTTATCGCTTCGTCGTACCGTTTTATCAGCGCGATTGAAAAATACCACGCGACCGCAATATTTACGTAATATTCTTCCGAAGATAGCGCTGAAATCGTATCGAGTATTTTTGCGTCGAAAGTGTCGTTTCCAAGGTAATAGTCAAGGAGCATTACTATGGCAAAACGCACGGTAAACGGATTTTTTGACGTAAGCCATTCTTTTGCTTTTTCGTAAAAAACCTTATAATACTTTTTTATTCTTTTAAGCCCGGAAACCGTACAATCGCACACCGCCCAATTATCAATCGCAGGCAGGAAATTTTCGATTTCCGATATGAACTCTTCCACGCTTGAAAACGTTCCGTACCCGAGTAAAAATCCGTGAATGAAAAATTCTTCCAGATAAAAGTGTTCTTCCTTCAAAAAATCTTTCCAATTAACGGTTTTTGCCATATTTTTGGCAATCGTACGCAGTTCGGGAATTTTCACGCCGAGTATTTTTTCGCGCGGAACCATAGGTATGAGTTTTCGATTAAAATCCGCAAATTTTGCGTCAGATTTTTCTTTTAGTTCTTTTATTAAATCCGAGTTCATTTTTCCATTTTTCTATTTCTTCTTGTTTCAGACAATTTGGGCTTTTTTCGAGATTTTTCGCAAGATAAACCGCTCTTTTTACTCGGGTATTGTTGAGCAATCCGACGTAACCGAACAACGCGGTTACCGCGCCCAATCCGCCAGAAATCCCCGCGAAAAGCGAAGATTCTATCATCAGCCCCACAAATACGAGGGCGAAGAAAAAATTAAGGATGAGGACGTAGGCGCCGACGTATCTGCAGAATATTTTTTCAAAGAAAATCGCGTCGGGATTGGTTGCCGCGACGTTGTATCCCGGAATAATTCTGCTCCATTTGCCGTTAAGCAACAGAATTCCCGTTACCGTAAAAAAAACCACGAAAGCCGCGGGGATCGCGGCAAAGTATCTTTCGTCCATTCGTTTCATTTTATCACGATAACGCTTTTCGGTCAACAGTAAATCCTCGACGGGCATTCCGATTTGCAATCCGTAGGAGAGGGAAGGCTCGCGCCTTAATTTTTTATTAAAATGTGCGCTAAACGTCCGTCGGGTACTTGAAAAAAAAATATATTATGTTATAATATATCGCGGAAGGGATAACTATGCCCTTTTCAGCCTAAAAAACATTCGGGAGTATAACTTTATGAGAGGAAAACATTACGACGCCGGCAAGAGAAGAGTATTTTCAGGCGGAGGATATATAGGAGTGATTATAGCCGTGGTTGTTCTCGCGGCTCTGGTCGCCACTACGTTGTTGGTTCTTTTACCTTCTTCCGAAGAAACTAAACCCGACGCGCCGACGATAGTCGGCATCAGTTATCCCGAAGAAGAAATAGGCGCGGGGAGAGATCTCAGCAAGGTTTACTTTACCGTTACTTACAGCGACGGAACGGAGAAAAAAGTCGCTCTCGGCAGCATGGCGCACGAGGGACTCGACGTGACGATGGATAAAGAACAGACGATATCCGTCAGTTACGGCGGTTTCGAGGACACCGTTTCCGTAAAGGTCAAAAAGGTCGATTGCGTGCTTACTTATTCCGCGAGCGCGGGCGGGCGCATACAGGGGGATTCCGAACAGTCGGTCGTCAGCGGCGGCGACGCGGATACGGTAATAGCCGTACCCGAAACGGGATACGTGTTCGTCGGCTGGTCGGACGGCTATCCTTATGCGGAGCGCAAAGATACGGGCGTAAACGAGACGAAAAGTTACATAGCCAATTTCGAGAAATCGAAATTCAGCGTGGTGTTTTTCTATAAAGACGGATCCACGGTTCAGGAAGAAATGGTCGTTTACGGGGAAAAGGCGATAAATATTCCCGATTACAACGACCCGAGAATGAAAGTTTACGGATACACGTTCGTGGGTTGGTCGGTAGCGGAAGAAGATTACAGTTGCGTAACCCGCGATATGAACATTTATCCGAGGTACGAAAAAACCGCCACCGACGTTACGGTGGAAATATCCGCCGACCGCGCGGGGAATCAGATGGGATTTACCGACGCGAACGAATGCGGTTATTACGCGCACAGCGATACCGAAAAAGCCGTTATCACCGCTACTCCGAGCAACTCGCGCGAATTCAACAGTTGGACGGTGCTCAATTCGGACGGGGAATACGTCTCTCTCGGGAAAGACAGTCCGCAGGAAACGGAAGTGGAAATAGGCGACAAACGTACGAAGGTTTCCTTCCGCGTCAGCGCGGCGAGCGAACCGGGCAAATATTCCATAAGTTTTTACTGTTCAGCCGACGTTGAATACATTTCTCTCAAAGCCGAATTTGCCTATTCGTCAAGTTCGGTTTCCTTCGTCAATTATCAGAATCAGGCGGTCGGGAACATAGAATGCCGCGTAGACGATATTGCGAATATGCAGACTATCGGAAACAAAATAGCAGAAGCGGGGGTAATCCGTCCCGACGGTAAACCTGCGGTAATCGACGACGACGAAGCGTCGCTCAACCGCGGACTTCCAATACCCGGAGACGTTGCGGGTATGAAATTTATCGGCTGGTACATGCAGAACGACCCCGCGCAGCGCATAATAAATTCGGAACAGACGTTTACCGAACCCACCACGCTCATAGCGAAATGGGAAAAGAAACTTTACAGACTGACTTTCGAGTATTATGACGAAAACAACGTAAAACAGACTTACGGAGACGATATTTTCGTATATTATCAGAACACCGTGGGCAGCGGCGGCGGCATTCCTTCGGGAATACCCGTCAAAGACAGATACGTGTTCAACGGTTGGCTGGACGCGCTTACGCAGACGACGGTGGACGATTCCACGCAGATTATTATGCGCGACGAGTACGGAACGGGTCAGGACACCGATTTTGCGCAAGGGCTGATCAGAATGATTGCTTTGTGGTCGCCCGTGGAACACGAATTGAATATAGAAGCGGACGGAGAAGGGACGGTTCA
>JBJETX010000146.1:0-3086 GCA_051883535.1 Christensenellales bacterium
TTCAAACGAACCGCCTGCGCGGGCAAGAAGTATTACGTCGAAACCGTACGCGTTGGGATGAGTCAACGCGGTTACGACGTCGTTTACGCAGTTTTCCCCCTGCACGCGTACGTCTATTACCGAAAGATTCTGCTTCGAATTATGTCTGGTTATCAGCGTTGAAAATATATCCTGCAACGCCGCGCCTTTTACGCTTGTGATGATTCCTACGTTGACGGGAAACTTCGGCAGCGGTTTTTTATGAGATTCGTCAAAAAGTCCTTCCGCGGCAAGTTTTTCTTTAAGTTCCTGCAATTTTGCGTGCATTAAGCCTACTCCGAAACGAGTGACTTCGTATGCTTTGACGCTAATTTGTCCGTTGGGTTGGTAAAAATCCACTATTCCGCGGACGAGAACCTGTTCTCCGTCGGACGGAACGAAACGGTCGTATACTCCGAAGTATACGACTTTTATCTGCGCTTTTTCGTCTTTCAGCGTGAAATAACAATTACCGTTTACGACTTTTCTGCCCGAAACTTCCCCTATTACGGGTACGTTATGCAAAAGTTCTTCCGCGTCGAAAACGGATCCGATATAAGTATTCAGTTCTGTAACGGTAATATAATCTCTATCTGGCATTTTTATACGCCTTTAACGTATTGCTCATAAGCATCGTAACCGTCATAGGTCCTACTCCGCCGGGCACGGGCGTAATCAGCGAACATTTTTTCGAGACGTTTTCAAAGTCAACGTCGCCGTAAAGTTTTCCGTCTACTCTGTTAATTCCCGCGTCGATGACTATTGCGCCTTCTTTTACCATATCGGCGGTAAGGAATTTGGGTTTGCCCACGGCAACGACGATTAAATCGGCGTTTATAGTATGTTCTTTTATATTTTTCGTATGCGAATGGCAAACGGTAACCGTTGCGTTCTCCTGCATAAGCATTATTGCGGCGGGTTTTCCGACGATATTGCTTCTTCCGATGACGACTGCGTTCAGTCCGTCTATTTTTACGCCGTAGGCTTTAAGAAGAGTTATTATTCCCGAAGGCGTGCAACCGGCAAGAGATTGTTCGCCGAGGAAAGTTTTACCGCTTTGTTCCGCGCTGAACCCGTCTACGTCTTTGGAAGGGTCTACGGTTGCAAGAATAGTTTCTTTATCGAGATGAGCAGGCAGAGGAAGTTGAACGAGAATTCCGTTTATTTCTTCGGATTCGTTCAGTTTTTTTATCTGTGCGATTACTTCTTCCTGCGATACGTTTTCGGGGAAAGCGTAAAGATGCGAAACGATACCCGTTTCCGCGCAGGCGGCTATTTTGTTTCTTACGTATACTTCCGAAGCCGGATTGTTGCCGATTATAATAACGGCAAGCCCGACTTGCTTGCCTTGTTTTTCAAGTTCGGTAATTTCGCTTTTTATCTGCGCTCTTACCTCTCCCGAAACCTTTTTTCCGTCGATAAGTATCATTTTTTCTCGGTCAACTCCTTATACACGGAAGAAAGTATGCCGTTTACGAAAGCGTTGCTTTTTTCCGTAGAATACTTTTTAACCAGTACGACCGCTTCGCTTATGGATACAGACAAAGGAATGTCGTCCATATACTTCATTTCGTATATCGCAAGCAGAAGCGCGCTCAGGTCGGTTTTATAGATGCGGTCTATTGCAAAACTTTGCGAATAACGCTCGATATCGCCTATAAGTTCGTCATATTTTGCCGTAACGCCCTGATAAACCTTTTCAAGATACGCGGTGTCGCTTTCGTCTATATCGGCGCAGGCAAATATCTGATAAGTGCGTGGATTGGGGGTCTTGGAAAAAATATATTCGAATATCAGTTTATACGCGTATTCGCGTGCTATCTTTCTGCTCATAATCAATTAAAAATAACGCTGTTTACTATAATATTGACGTTTTTTACAGTCAAGCCCGTATTTTCGGTAATATCGTTGATGATTTTTTCCTGCAGGGCGCAGGCAACCTGCGCTACGTTATAGCCGAAAACAACGTCGATGTATACGTCGAGCGTAATCTTATCGCCGTCGAAAAACAGACTGATATTTCCCGGAGAAGAAAATTTTCTCGGTTTCGTCAGAAAAACCTCGTCCGCGGAAACCCCTTCCGTATGCATAACGGCGGCGTTTACGAGCGAGGTAATGATATTGACGTAATAGTCTTGAGACATCGGGGCTTTCATACGCATAAGTATAGCATAATCGCCCCGAATAATCAAGCACAATTTCGTTTTACCTTTTCTTTTTATACGTAAGGAATGATTACTACGTCTTTCGCGGTGTATTCCGTTTCGGATACAATAGTACTGAGGATTTGCGCGGCTTCTTCGACGGTAAGTTCGGTATCTTGTACGACAACGTTTACGTTTCCGTTGCTTATGGTGACGATACAATCGCTGAACCCGTAGGCTTTAATCAGTCCTTCGAGAGTCGTTTCGGTTTCCATAGCCGCCGCAAGAGCGAGATAGGATTTGTTCGCTTCCGCCATAGTCGCTTCGTCTGCGGTAGTGCTTGCCATTATGCTTTCGAGATAAAGTTTTTCCTGCGTTCTCGTACTGTCCCTGTCGCTTCTGTACGTCGAGAAGAACGTGGGTTGTTCGGTCGCGGCGGGAGATTGCGTATCGTCCTTTCCGATGCCTTTAACCGTCAGGAAGTAGTTCAGGCACGCCACGCCTGCAAGCAGTACCACGAGAGATACCAGAACGATGATTTTCTTTTTGTTTGCTTTCATAAAAATGCCTCCGTTTTATTTTTGTTTATATCATTTCATCGAATATACTTCGACGCTGTGATAGTCGATTTTCAACGCCGTCTGCACCGCGTGCCTTATTTTCCACTCCGCGAGCGGATTATCCGCGCCTTCCGCAACTACTATTACTCCGCATACGGCGTCGTTGTCGGAGTAAGATATCATTACTTTCGTTTGTCCTATTCCGTCTATACGGCTGAGTATGTCGGCGAGTTTTTCTTCGCTTTCGCTGTAAGAAACGTTTTTTACGTCCGCGCCCCCCGTCGGTTCGCTCTTCGTATCGGCCGCGCTGTTTTTTTCCGTCGTAAGACTGCCGTAAATCAGCATTATTATTGCTGCTATCAAC
>JBJETX010000147.1:0-13418 GCA_051883535.1 Christensenellales bacterium
ATTTCGTTATCAACAAAGCGCAGATCGTTAAACCCGTTGCGGATACCACGGTATTTACCTACAATAAAGCGGAACAGACCTACGCGGTTGCCGTCAACGCGCTTTACACGGTAAGCAACGACAAGAGAACGAACGCGGGAAGTCAGACTGTTACCGTTGCGCTTAACGACGTAGATAACTACGAATGGGCTGACGGTACGACGGCTGACGTAGAGTTCACGTTCACGATTAACAAAGCGGTATACGATATGAGCAACGTTACGTTTGCCGACAAGTCCATAAAAGCGGACGGCAACGCGCAGAATATCGTTATCGGCGGAACGCTGCCCGAAGGAGTGACCGTAAGATACGAAGGAAACGGAAAGACCGAACCCGGAGTTTACACGGTTACCGCAATCTTTACGGGAGACGCGGATAATTACGAAGCGATTGCGAATAAGACCGCTACGCTTACCGTTCTCAGCGCGGGAATGAGCGAAAGCGTGCCGGGTAACAATACCGACAAACCCGACGCGATTATCGAAAGCGACAACGGACTCGATCCCAACTTCGAACTGGTAGTCGAAGAAATTACGACTAAAGAATCCGTGAACAAGGTTATCAAGAAGAACGAAGTAATCGAAAAAGCGTACGAAGTTACTTTGAAGAGCGACGGAGTCGTCGTACAACCCGACGGAACTCTGACGGTAAAACTGCTTTTGCCCGAAACGCTCAGAGGAAAGGAATTCCGTATCATATCTTCGGAAAACGGTGAAAACCTGCAAGAAACCGAATATACGATAGAAGGAGATTACGTAGTGTTCACGACCGACAGAATCGCGGAATTCTCGTTCGTATCCGAAAGAGACGACGCGTCTTCGCTGCTCTGGTTGATAATACTCCTTTCGATACTGTTGCTTCTCGAAATTCTGCTTGCCATTTACAAAATCAACAAAGACAGGAAGGATAACAGAGAAATCAGAACCTACTATGCGATTGCGCCCTTCGTGCTTGCCGCGGCATTCCCGCAGGCGCAAGTCACGGCGGTAATCGTACTCGCAATACTCGACGTTATCTGCGGAGCGTACGACGCGTATCTGTACCTGCGCAGAAAACGCGAACCCGAGGAGGAATTGGAAGACACATCGGAGGACGACGCGCGTAACGATATGCTGGCTGCCCTTGCCGACGGAGCGAACTTTGCGACGATGAATCAGCCGAACGTGGAAATGGACGCGGATCTTAAAGTCGTAATGGGTATGGCGAAAGCGAGTTCGCATAAACTCGATATGTCAAAAAAGAAGATCGCCGACCACCTGAAGGCAAAATTCGGAGATAGCGTTGAAGTAAACAATCATCCGAATTACACCAAAACCAATCTGCCGCTCTCGGATAACCATTACGTTCTGAACGGCGTGCAGAGCAACGGCAGAACGGGAAGGGTATGTTTCGTATACGTATACGAACTCGAAGGCGGAAAGATGTTCTTACTCGTCAAGACCAACGCGGAACACGCTGCCGAGATAATGGCAAAACATCCGCAGGTTATGCGTTCGCGTTTCCCGAGGAACGGAGAATGGTACAGCGTGATCATCGACGAAAGTTTCCGTAGCGACGAAGAAGTATACGAAATCGTAGACAAGGCGAAGATAGTGAATCAGGCGAACGCGGAAGCGGATATTAAAGACATGATGGGTATGGCGAAGGCGAGTTCGCATAAACTTTCGATGTCCAAAAAGAAGATTGCCGATCACCTCAAAGCGAAGTTCGGAGATAACGTTGAGGTAAACAACAACCCGAATTACACCAAAACCAATCTGCCGCTTTCGGATAATCACTATACTTTGCGCGGCAGAAAGGGAAGAGAATGTTTCGTATACGTATATGAACTCGAAGGCGGAAAAATGTTCTTAATCGTCAAGACCGACGCGGAACACGCGGCGGAAATCAAGGAAAAACACCCGCAGGTTATGCGTTCGCGTTTCCCGAGGAACGGAGAATGGTACAGCGTGATCATCGACGAAAGTTTCCGTAGCGACGACGAAGTATACGAAATCGTAGACAAGGCGAAAGCCGTCTGCGAACGGAAATAAGACTCGTCCGTTAAAACAAAACGGCGCGGATTGACCCGCGCCGTTATTTTTTTACGAAAAGACGGCGCGCGGTTGACAAAAAGAGTAAGCGGTAGTATTATGGAAACAAAAAGAAGGATTTTTGTTTCCAATGAAAGACCGGATTATCGACGCCACGCTCGAAAGTCTGCGCAGAGAAGGGTTGAAGTTCTCGGTGGATACGCTGGCTGAGCAATTAAAAATCTCAAAGAAAACGGTTTACAGAATTTTCCCGGACAAGGAGGTTCTGGCTCTTGCTATGTACGAAAAATACTACGGCGAAGTCAAAAAGAAAATCGGAGAAATAAGCGGCGACGAGCAAACGCGTCGGAACGGACTGCTCCGTCTGTATTTTGACGTCAAAACGATGACGCGCAAGGATATTTTCAACAAATATAAACTTAACGCGTCCGTTTATGCGTACACTTCCGCGCGGAACGACGAATTATGGGAAATGATTGTTTCAAGTCTCGACAGCGGAATATCGGAGCAGGACGCCGCGGCGTTGCGGATTATCGTAGACGGGTCTTTTGAAAAACTGTGCGATAATCGACTCGGTGCGGATAAAGTTATAGAAAGGTTGTTAAAAATATTGTGATGACGGACGTTCTTCGTGTTTTTGCAATTATCTGCGTCGCTATCGTATGCGGCAGACTCGTATCAAAGATAAAACTACCTGCGATTCTCGGTTGGCTGACTGCGGGTATCGTTTTCGGACCGTATCTCGCAGGAGTAGTTACTTCCGATATTACGGACGCCTTATGGTATAAAATATTCGTCAAATTTTTCGAGTGTTTTGCAGGCGTTATGATCGGTCGGGAGATTGTCTTCAAAAAAATTGCGGGATCGGGCAGACAGATTATCGGGATCACTTTCGTGCAGTCGATAGGAACTTTTTTGTTCGTGACCGCCGCTTTTTCGGTCGTTTTCGCCATAACCGGTACGCCGATTTATCTTGCGTTCGTTTTCGGCGGAATCGCTCTGGCGACCGCGCCTGCTCCGGCGTTGTCAATCGTGAACGAATATCATACGAACGGTCCCGTAACGAAAACGCTGATTCCGCTCGCCGCGATTGACGACGTAATAGGCGTCGTAGTTTTCTTTACCGTAATTTCGATTATCGGCGGAGTAAACGGAAGCGCCGACGTTTCCCCTTGGACAATCGTAGGTATTGTGCTTCTTCCGTTCGTTATAGGAATCGTTTTCGGACTCATTGCGTCTTTTTGTATTAAAAAAGCCAAAAATACGCGCGTCAGGTTTGTCCTTTTACTACTCTTTTTATGTGCGTCTACGATTTGCGGACTTGCGGTGGATCGGTTTATATTCCGGGCTTTCAGTCTGAACTACCTGCTGATAGGGATGTCGTTCAGCGCAACCGTAGCAAATTTTTTGGAAGAAAAAGAACTTGGAGAAATTCTAAGACTGTATTCTCCGATTCTCAATCTGTCGCTCGTTATCGTAATCGTTAATCTCGGAATGCCGTTGGATTATCGATTGATAGCGGGGGCGGGAGTTTTTACGGCAATTTATATTCTTTCACGAGCGGTCGGCAAAATCGGCGGAGCGTTTTTAGGCGGCAAGTTGACGAAAGCGGATCCCGCCGTAACGAAGTATCTCGGATTTACTTTGTTGCCGCATTCGGGCGTATCTCTGGTGTTTACGGGTATCGCCGTGACGACGTTGACCGCGATTGACCCTTCTCTTGCTTCGATAGTGTCGGGTACGATAGTCGCCGCGGCTATAATCAACGAGATTATAGCGGTAATAGTCGCGAAGTTCGCTTTCAGGCGCGCCGGAGAAATCGTAAAATAAATTCAAACCCGGATAAACCAAAGAGGTCGTTTGTTCTTATATAAAAGCGTTTTCGTTTAATAGGTTTTCTTATTTTAATAATAACCCTGCGTTCAGTATCGCATAAATTTCGGATAATGATTGAATAATCCCGTTAAATTTGTTATACTTGACGTAGGATCGTTCTCGGGACAGCCGAAAGGCAGGTTGAGACAGCGGGAGCGATACTTCAAAATAAAGGGAAATCGTTATGGAAATCGGCACGGATATTGCGTTAATAAGCGATTTCGTCGGGAAGGACGAAAGTTTTTTCCGTCGTTTTCTGCAACAATCGGAATACGCCGCGTTCGCTTCTTTCAAAAGCGAAAAACGTAAATCGGAATACGCCGCGGGGCGGTGGGCGGCAAAAGAAGCGATTTTCAAGGCAACGCAGGACGCCTCGTTTCTGAAATACGAGATTCTCAGCGACGCGCAAGGAAAGCCGTACGTCGAAGGACACCCCGAACTCAGAGTATCGATAAGTCACGACGGCGGATACGCGGTTGCGTTCGTAATAAAAATAACCGAATAATTTATCCGAGGAACGGTTGGTTCCGATATAAAAGGCAGGTGTAAATATGCTTAACGAAAACGAAGTAAAAGCGGCTCTGAAGAATTTTCTCGTGGAAACGCTCGGCGTGGAAGCCGAACTTATAACCGACGACGTTTTTCTGTTCGGTGACGGGGATATAGGACTCGGGTCGATTGACGCGCTGGAAATCATCGCTTTTGCCGACAGCGAATACGGGGTTTCCATGACGGGCGTAGCGCGCGAAGTCTTTGCCACGGTAAACAGCATTACGGCGTTTATTATGGAAAACTACGGATTAAATCAAGAAACGGCGGCGGATGAAATTGACTGACGATAAAAACAGATGCGTCGTTACCGGTCTGGGAATGGTATGCGCTCTCGGCAACAGCGTTGAGGAGTGTTTTTTAAGCGCGCTTAAATCCGTAAGCGGAATCGCTCCCGCACGGCGCGTCGACACCCGAGGGTGTTACAGTAATCTGTCCGCAGAAGTAAAGGACGACGGTTTTTGCCAAGGGAACGAGGAAACGGACAGGTCGTCCGTTCTTGCTATGAAAGCGGGACGGGAAGCGTTGACGGACGCCGGTATATTATGTAAAGAAACCGATCCGCGGCTCAGCGTTATTATGGGAAGTTGCATCGGCGGGGTGCTAAGCGGAGAGAAGTATTATTCGGGCGCGCTCGACGGAGAAAAGGCGAAAAACGCGATTCGGGAGATGCCTATCGGTTCGGTTGGAATACATATGGCTGAACTGTGCAAGGCTGGCGGCGCGGTAGTCAACGTGGCAAACGCCTGCGCGGCGGGCACGATAGCGATTTCTTACGCCTGCGACCTGATACGCGACGGGAAAGCCGACGTGGTCGTCGCGGGAGGAACGGATTCGTTCGCTTCCGTTCCGTACGCGGGATTTCTCGCCCTTCACGCGCTTGACCCCAAAGGGTGTTCGCCGTTTAACCGAAGCGAAGGAATAACCCTCGGCGAGGGCGCCGGCGTTCTCGTCGTCGAATCGTACGAACACGCGAAAAAACGCGGAGCAAAAATCTATTGCGAAGTTCTCGGTTCGGGAATAAGCGGAGATGCTTTCGATATAACCGCGCCGAGACCCGACGGACAAGGGCAGATTTTCGCTATAAAAACGGCGATAAAAAATTCGGGATTGGAACCGCGTGACGTAGACTACGTAAACGCGCACGGAACGGGAACGGAAAAGAACGACGGCGCGGAAGTGCTGTCTTTACGCACGGTATTCGATAAAAACGACTATCTCAAAGTCAGTTCGACCAAAGCGATGACGGGACATTGCCTCGGCGCGGCAGGCGCGCTTGAAGCGGTTTTTTGCGTAAAAATGCTGGAAAACGACGTCGTTTTACCCACTCTCGGATTCGACGGAACGCTCGGAAAATTCCAATCCGAATCGGATAAAATCGATTTCGTTCCGGATAAGCCGCAACGGAAAAAACTTAATTACGTAATGAACAATTCCTTTGCGTTCGGCGGAAACAACGCGAGCGTGGTGTTCGGGAAAAAGGGAAAAGCCGTTTCGCACGAAAAAACGGAAAACGCCGTGATAACGGGGATCGGGATAGTCCTTCCGTCCGCTGTCGGCGTGGATAATTATATAAAATACTGTAATAGCGGAGCATACGCGGAAGGAACCGTCAGGCGGACCGCGCTCAACGCGGACGACTTTGCGGCGTACGGAATAAAGCCGTCTTTCTGTCGTAAACTGGATACGATAAGCAAACTGCAGACCGTTTCCGGAATGGGCGCGCTGGTCGACGCAGGGTTAAAAATAACTGCGGAAAACGAGTTCGACGTAGGTATTGTGGTGGGAACGGGCGACGGAGCGTTGGGAAGCGGATCGGAGTTTCAGAAACTGATTGCCGAACGCGGAAACGCAGGCGGAAGCGCGTTCAAGTTTCCGAATACCGTGTATAACGCCGCAGGCGGACATTTTTCCGTTTGCGCGGGGATTAAAGGCTATAACGCTACGGTAACGGGCGGCGCGGAAGCGGGGCTTGCGAGTATGGCGTACGCGCTCGGAGTAGTGAGAAACGGAAAAGCGAAAGCGATTGTGGCAAGCGGCGCAGACGAAAACGGGGAAACCGTAAGCGAACTTTACGCCCGACTCGGATTGATTGCGGAAAAGACGGTTCCGCCCTACGGGAAAGGCAAAGGATTCGCTTCGTCCGACGGATGCGTTTCGCTTGTGATAGAATCGGAAACCGAGGCGCGCAGGCGCGGAGCGAAAGCGTATTGTCGGGTTTTGGGATACGGATTCGGGCATAAAAGCGTCCCGTTAAGCGGGATAAAAGGTTCTGAAGACGGGCTCTGTACGGCAATAAACAACGCGTTTGACGACGCGGCGATACAGCCTGCCGACGTGGGCGCGATCGTCGGGTTCGCGTGCGGAGACGATGAAATCGATAAAACGGAAATCGAAGCGTATAAACGCGTTTTCGGGCGTGACGAAA
The DNA here is from genome assembly GCA_051883535.1 of Christensenellales bacterium. Classification (GTDB taxonomy): domain Bacteria; phylum Bacillota; class Clostridia; order Christensenellales; family DTU072; genus CAG-1782. Next base: position 6,925 of record JBJETX010000147.1, read on the forward strand.
AAATTCCCCCGATAATCGCCGTAAAAAAGCGGACGGGAGAAGGGAGAGCGGCTACCGCCGCTCTGGCGTGCGCGCACGCCGCATTACTTCTTAAAGGAAAAATGACGGAAAAAGATTGCGTTTACCGTATCGGCGATCAAACCGTAGAGCAGGTAAACGGGGCGTTCTTTTCGGACGGGAAAGCGGTGCTCGTAACGTCGTACGCGTTCGGCGGCGGGTATTGCGCTTTGTTACTCGGAGAAATAAAGGAGGGAAAATGAAAACGGCATTGATTACGGGAGCGTCGGGCGGAATAGGCAGGGCGTGCGCCGTAAAACTTGCGCGCGACGGTTACGCAGTCGTGATAAATTATTCGAGGAACGACGTAAAAGCGGAAGAAACGGCGCGCATAATAACCGAAAACGGCGGAACGGCGTCGGTATACAAAGCGGACGTTACCGACCTTAATCAGGTGAAGAAGATGATGAGGGACGTAGCGGCGACGTACGGAGGTATAGACGTGCTCGTCAACAACGCGGGAATGGTGAAGGACGGGTATCTGCTTACCGTTCCGCCCGAAGTTCTCGACGATTGCATATCGCTTAACGTAAAAGGATATTACTATTGCGCGCAGCAGGCGGCTTTGAAAATGTTCCGAAAAAAGAGCGGAATAATTATCAATATGTCATCCGTAAGTTCGATGCTCGCGCTTGAAGGGCAGAGCGTTTACGCGGCGACTAAGGGTGCGGTCAACGCAATGACGGCTACGCTTGCGAAAGAACTTGCGCCTATGGGGATAAGAGTCAACGCCGTTGCCCCGGGGTTTGTGGAAACGGATATGCTCGACGCAATTCCCGAAGAAAAGAAAAAAGAATATCTCGGCGCGATACCGATGCGCAGATTCTGCAAAGCGGAAGAAGTTGCGGACGTCGTATCCGCGCTGTGTTCGGACGCGTTCGGTTACGTTACCGGGCAGATAATAGTCCTTGACGGAGGTCTTTCATTATGATGACGATTCTCGAAGTGAACAAAATGCTGAAACAGCGTCCGCCGTTTCAGTTTATCGACAGGGTGATCGAATTGGCGCCCGGCGAGTACGCGAAAGGGATAAAAAACGTGTCGGTCAACGAACCGTATTTCGTCGGACATTTCCCCGACGCGCCCGTTATGCCCGGCGTACTTATCGTGGAATGCTGCGCGCAACTTTGCGCGATTTGTATCGATATACCCGACGACGGCAAAATAAACGTTCTGCTTAAAGTGGACAATTTTCGATTCAATAAAGCCGTAATTCCCGGGGATACGTTGGAAATAACGGTTAAGAAAACGCGTTCGGGCGGCACGCTCGCGGCGTTCGACGCGACCGTATGCGTAGGGGAAACCGTTTTCGCCAAAGGCAGTCTCACGTTTGCGACGGCGGATAAAGAATACGTTTTCGACAGAGGTTAAAGAGGTTAAGATGGGGAAAATCGCGTTTCTGTTTTCCGGGCAAGGCGCGCAGCAGGTCGGAATGGGCAAGGATTTGTACGCCTGCGGAAAGGAAGCAAAAAGATTGTTCGATATGGGAGAAAGAATTCTTCCCGGCGTAAAAGCGACGTGTTTCGAAAGCGGCGGAGACGCGCTTTCAAGGACGGAAAACGCTCAGCCGTGTCTTTTCCTTACCGACCTTGCTTACGCGAAAGAATTGAACGCGGCGGGAGTCATACCTTCCGCGGCGGCGGGATTTTCTCTCGGAGAGATACCTGCGCTTACTTATGCGAAAATTCTTTCCGACGAAGACGGATTTGCCCTTGCGGTTATGAGGGGCAGGCTTATGGCGGACGTTTGCGCGCGGGATAACGGCGGAATGGTCGCGGTGGTGAGAACGGACAGGGAGACGGTGGAGAGAATTTGCGCCGAAACAGGCGTTTACGCGGTTAATTACAACTGCCCGGGGCAGATTTCGTGCGCCGGCAATGAACCTGCTTTAAGCGAATTCTGCAGCGCAATCAAAGCCGCGGGAGGAAGAGCGGTGCGACTGCGCGTCGCGGGAGCGTTCCATACGCCCGCTTTCGAGTCCGTAGGAGAACGAATCAGACTATATATGAATTCGGTGAAAGTAAACGCGCCGATAATTCCCGTTTACGCAAACCTTACGGGAAAACCGTATCCGTCCGAAGGGGAAAAAATTACCGAAACGGTGGCAAAGCAGGTGAGCGGCAGAGTGCTTTTCGAGCAGACGCTTAAAAATATCGCGGCGGACGGAGTTGATACGTTCGTGGAAGTCGGCGCGGGCAGAACGCTGACGGGTTTCGTGGAAAAAACGTTGCCGGGCGCGAGGGCGTTTTGCGTAAACGACGTAAAATCCCTGAAGGAAACCGCGGAAATACTGAAAGGATAAAAGTAAAATGAGGGAAAATACGGGCGTAAAAAACGGAGAAAAAGACTTCGTGTGCGACGAATGCGGAGAAAAGTTTTCGGAGACGATTGCCGAAAACGCTCTTTTCGTATGCCCGGGTTGCGGAAAATACAGCGCGTTTCCCGCGAGAAAAAGAATAGCCGCGATTGCGGACGCGGACTCTTTCGAGGAGTTTTGCGGAAAAGACGGATTCTTCGACCCTATGGAGTTCCCGTCGTATGACGAAAAAATCCGAGTTGCGAAAGAAAAAAGCGGAGAAAAAGAAGCCGTCGTCTGCGGTAAATGCCGTATCGGCGGAACGGAAACCTGTATTTTCGCTATGGAACCGCGGTTCATGATGGGTTCGATGGGGTCCGCGGTAGGAGAAGGGATAACGCGCGTTTTCGAGTATGCGGAAGAGAACGGATTGCCCGTCGTGGGGTTTACCGCCTCGGGCGGCGCGAGAATGCAGGAAGGTATTTATTCGCTTATGCAAATGGCGAAGGTATCCGCGGCGATAGGCAGACACGGGCAAAGAGGTTTGTTTTTTCTGTCCTGCCTGACCGACCCTACCATGGGCGGCGCGACGGCGAGTTTTGCGAGTCTCGGCGACGTGATTATTGCCGAACCGAAAGCAAGGATAGGTTTTGCCGGTAAAAGGGTTGTGGAACGAATGACGGAAAGCGCGGTGGACGACTCGTTCCGAAGCGCGGAACAACTGCTTCGCAACGGGTTTGTCGACGCGGTGGTTAAGAGAAGCGAACAGAAAAAATTTATCTCCGATATGCTTAAATTTCATACGGGAAGGAGCGAAGAATGAGTAATATCGGAGCGTACGACAGAATAAAAATCGCAAGAAAAAACGGCAGAGCCACGGCTGTTGATTATATAAACGGCGTGTTTACAGATTTCGTCGAATTGCACGGAGACAGGAACGGAGCGGACGACTCTGCGGTCGTAGGGGGCGTAGCCTATCTCAATGGCGTTCCTGTAACCGTTATCGGAACGGAAAAGGGCAAAACCGCCGAAGAACGCGTTTTTCGTAATTTCGGCATGGCGGATCCGTCGGGGTACGGAAAAGCGTTGCGCCTTATGAAACAGGCGGAAAAGTTCCGACGTCCGATAATTACCGTCGTCGATACGCAGGGTGCGAAGTGCGACAAAGACGCGGAGGCAAAAGGCATAGGACAGGCGATAGCGGAAAATCTCCGTGAAATGAGTTTGCTGAAAACGCCGATAATCGCCGTGCTGATCGGTGAAGCGGGAAGCGGCGGCGCGCTCGGATTTGCGGTGGCGGACAGCGTGTTTATGCTTGAAAACGCGTATTATTCGGTAATAACGCCCGAAGGGTGCGCGGGAATTTTGCTCGGAGACGTAAAAAAAGCGTCCGTCGCTGCGGAATGGCTTAAACCGTCGGCGGAAGAGGGAATGAAAGCGGGCGTCGTAGACAAAATAATCCCCGAGCCTGCCGATTTTTCCGACGAAAGCCTTGACGCGTATACGTCGAAGATAGCGGACGCGCTTTACGACGAAATAATTAGGTTGTTGAAGAAAACGGAAACCGAACTTTTAAGGGACAGATACGAAAAATACCGTTCGGTAGGAAAATTTTTCTGAAAAACGAAGGAAACGGCGTGAAGGTAAACGCCGTTTTTTAATTGCGGAGCGATTGAGCAATGTTGAGAATATGGTCGCCGATTCTTTCGAAATCCGTGAGAAGTTCGTTGAGCAGAACGCACGCTTCTCCCGTACAGGTTCCCGATTCGAGACGAAGTAACTGATTTTTGCGGTATTCTTCCGTGACGTCGTCGAAAGTCTGTTCCGTTTTTTCCGCGGCGTTAAGCGCGTCGGCGTCAAACGCAGGCAGAGAAGAAACCGTGTCGAAAAACGCAAGAGAAAGCGCTTTCATATTTTCTATTTCCGCACGCGCGTTTTCCGAGATCTTCAACTTGTTTTTTATGAAAACGTCGCCGTATTGGCATATATTCAGGGAATGGTCGCCTATGCGTTCGAGATTGCCCGATATACGGAAAAACGCCGCGGCTTCTCCCGTGGGAACGCCGCGCGAGCCGTTCGCTATATGCGCGGAGACGTATCCCGAGATTTCTTTGTTGAGATAATCTATATATTCTTCGGTTTTTTCCGGCGTTTTCGCGCTCGCCGATTCTGGAGAAAGAAAAATATCGAACGCGGTTAGGAGATTTACTCTGACCATTTGCGCCATTCGTTCGAGTTCGCGCCTGACGGCGTTTTCCGCAATCAGCGAACTGCCTACGCCGTCGACGGGAGTCACCGAATCCGTCGTAAGATACATAAGGCGTCTGCTTTCGCCGTGTTCGTAGGTTTTTTCGGGAAGAATAAACGTGGCGAAACGGGACAGAAGCGTGCCGAAAGGAAGCAGAATCAGAGTCGTGGATACGTTGAACACGGTGTGCATATTCGCTATCTGCATAGAGGGATTGTCGGGAGTGAGCGAAGCAATCAGTTCGGCAAAAGGGGTAAACGCGCATATAAGACCGAATAAAAGCGTGCCTCCGACGTTGAACGTAAGGTGAATCAGAGTGGCGCGCTTTGCCGCCCGAGACGAGCCCAGAGAGGCAATCAACGCGGTAACGCAGGTTCCTATATTCTGTCCGAAAAGCACGAATACCGCGTCGGAAACGGGAATCAGTCCCGCGCTTGCGAGCGCCTGCAGTATTCCTATCGAAGCGGAAGAAGACTGCACGACGGCTGTAAACGCCGCTCCGGCGAGAATAGCGACGAACGGGTTGTCGAATTTTGTCAGGAGCGCGACTGCTCCGGGCGAGGAACGAAGGGGAACCATAGAGCCGCTCATAATGTTCATACCGATAAACAGTATCCCGAGACCCGCGATAATGTTTCCGTAACGGTTGATTATCGGTTTTTTTACGAATACGCACATAACCACGCCGATAAGGGCGAAAATCGGAGCGACTACGCCTGCGTCGAGAGCGATAAGTTGTCCTGTAATAGTCGTGCCTATATTCGCGCCCATTATCACCCATACCGCCTGATTCAAAGTCATCAGGCGTGAATTTACGAACCCTACGACCATAACGGTGGTGGCGGAAGAGGATTGAATTACGGCGGTTATGCCCGCGCCTACGAGTACGCCGACAAAGCGGTTCGACGTAAGTTTTTCAAGAATTTTTTTCATTCCCGAGCCTGCGACGGATTCGAGACCTTCGCTCATCAGGTGCATTCCGAAGAGAAAAAGCGCGAGTCCGCCGAGCAGACCGAGATAATCGGTTAATTGCATAAAACGTTGTTCCCCGTGGCTCAGATATGATTATTTTCATAATCAAAAAAAATATAAAGGCGCGTTTATATCGCGGAAAATACTTTTGGGGTAAAAACCGACGGCGGAGACAGGGAATAACGTAAAACGGCGAAAAAAGCGTATTGACAGGGCATTTTTACCGTGATAAAATAAATTATCTTATTTATAAAAAGGTGAACGAGTTATGAAAAAAGCGGTTATTATCGGTGGAAATCAGGGCGGACTCAATATGGCTAGGTGCCTTGCGGAAGCGGGATTCGAAGTAAAACTCTTCGAGAAAAAAAGCAGAAACGAAGTTGCGTACGATTGGACGGACGACATAGCGCCGTCGGTTTTCGCCGACCTGGGAATACCTATGCCGCCGAAGGAATCTTATTTCAATAAAAAAGTATGGACGTTCGTAAACCCTGCCGAAACCGTAAACGTCACCGTTCGCAACGGGTCGCAGGAAGGGGATATTTCCGTCTATCGCCGTCCGCTTAACGATTATCTTTACGATCTTGCGAAAGATAAAGCGGAAATCGTTTACGAAAAAGAAGTCGAAGGACTTATTACCGAAGGAAAGGCGGTTAAAGGCGTCGTGGTCGGAGGGGAGAATATTTACGCCGACCTCGTGGTCGATTGCAGCGGCGTGAATTCGCCGTTCAGGGCGGCTTTGCCCGAGGGGACGGGAATACAGCGTAATATCGGAAAGAACGAAGCGTTCGTCGCTTACAGGGGATTTTTCAAGGCGAAAGAGGGCGTCGAAGTACCCGTTCTTACGAACAAGGCGTATCTTCGTCACAGAGGGAGAAAGGGTATAAGTTGGTTTATTTACGGCGACGACGGAATAGTCGA
>JBJETX010000148.1:0-3046 GCA_051883535.1 Christensenellales bacterium
GGATATTGTTGGAAATCTCGTAATTGCCGCTCAACTGCGTAAGAGTCGCGGTGTAATACGTATCCTCTCCGTCCTTTACTTTTACCGTTCCCGCAGTAAGAGTCCCCGTCAGTTCTTTAGAGGCTTTCGTTCCCGAATGCGTAACGACTACTTTACCCGTCGCGCTGTCGTAATCTTCATAGTAAATTTTTCCGTCGCTTACGCTGTAAGTGCCGCTTGCCGCAACCTGCCACGCCGCGCTTATCGTGTGATTCTGCCCGTCGTAAATAACGGAAAAATCACCGTCCGTATCTCCCGTAAGGGACCACACGACCGTGATCTTTTTGGGCGTTATCGTAAGCGAAATGCTCTTCATCGACAACGAATAGTTGGTGTAGTTGTTGGCTTCGTATGTAAACGCAACGCTGTTTACGCTCGGAGAATAAGCGTTTGCGTCGTATGCCTTGAAGGAAAAAGCAATGCTTCCGGTCGAAGCGAAATTGAACGCGCCGGCAGTAATAGTCGTCCCCGACGCCGTCGTGCCGAACGCAATACCGCTCGTCATGTTCGTCTTGAACGAGTCTACCGATACTTTAATACTTGCCGCGGTGCCGTCCGCTATCTTGTCGTCGGTAAAGAATCCGGAGGCAAAAAAGTTGCTTACCGTTATTACCGAAGTGTAACCCGAATAGAGATACACGTTACTGCCGCTCGCTCCGGAAGAAGCGGTAGCGAGAGTCCTCGCGGAAACGTTCCAGGACGTCTCCGAAGTATCTATAGTATAGTTGTACGTCTTGGGAGTGCCGTAAAGCGCGTCGTTGCCGTCGTTGCGGCTCGTGTTGCCGGATACGGCGTATTTAACTTTATACGTGCCGGCGTACAAACCGTAAAGCGAATATCCCGTTCCGTTGACGGGGGTTAACGTCGTTCCGAAATCTTCGTATCTGAACCCGATACCGTTGGGCGAAGTTTTCGTAGCCGAAAGAGTAACGGTATCCCCCGAAGCGATTCCGTTAAATACGAACGTATAACCGCCGTAATCGATATTGCCGAAAACGTTGCTCGAACTTGCGGTTTTGGTTATCGAAACGTTCGCGGGAGTTATTGTCCAGTTGATCTCCGTATAACCGTCCAGATCGAAATCTTTGTTTGTAGCCTGAAATATGAGAATGTCGTATACGCCCGCGCTTTTACGGTTGAAAGCGATCGTTCTCGTCTCCGTGCTTGCGCTAGTCGCCGTCGCGCTCGTTCCGAAAGTATACGTCGTTCCGCCGTAAACGCAACTCGTTTTCCCTTCGTCGAGCGCCGCTTTCGCCGCCGCAACCAGAGCGGTCTTAGTCGCTTCCGTCGCGCCGGACGGCGCCTTTACGAAATAAAACGCCGTGCTCTGCGTTCCGTAACTGACGTCTACCGTCGGAAAATCGAACGAGAACGAAACGCCCTTGTTCGTACCGTCGTAAAGATACGTTCCGCCGTTACCCGAAGTGCTTCCTCCGCTCAACTTCGCAGGCAGAATCTCGAAGTTGGCAACGGCGGTTTTCAGCGCGTCCGTGGAAGCGTAACTCTGTACGCTGCTCAATGCGTTTGCGCTCGTAGTAAAGTTCTTAAACGGATTACCCTGATTGGCTACGGTAAGATTGAACGAAGAACCCGTTCCGCTTGCCTTGACCCAGTATAAATTTATTCCGCCGCCGTTAGTGCCGTTCCCGACCGAACTGAACGTAGTCAGATTAGTATCCGCTCCGCCGAGGATTATACCGTAGTTGTTGTATAAAGCCGCCAGCGGTCTGTTATCGGACAATCCGAACAAGTCGAAGTATACGTCGTACGTTCCCTTCTTATGTCCCTCTTCCCTCTTCAGAAGTTTGGCAAGATTGCCGTAAAAAGTGTTGTAGTCTTCGGTGAGAATATCTATTGCCAGGAAAGAGTTTTTGGTCCCCGTAATATTTTTGTCGGTGTCGTTGTCGTACGCGTATAAACCGCTTTCGGTAAGCGTGGTGTAATCCGTCAGAGTGGATACCGCCGGATCGCTGAGTACGCCGTAAGTCTTTGCCGCATAAATAGCGTAAATATTGAGCGTTCTCGGCATTATCGTAGCCGATATGTCGTCTCCCGTAAGACCCGTTTTCCACCTGAAATTCGTGTTCGTCGCGCTGAGAGAACTCGTCACGACGCTCTTTTCTTCCGCGGAAGAAGAACTTCCCTTCACGCAGGCGAGATCAAGTCCGCCCACGTGATAAACGCCGGCGTCGCGGAACAGAATGTTGCCGTTGCCGTCTTTTGTACCGGCATAAAGACCGCTGCCTATATTGGGAATAAACGTAATGGAAATAAGTTTCGTTTTTAATCCGTAACCGTAGTTCCATACGCCGCTGCCCTCGAACTTACCCGAAGTATTGTACCAGGCGGTCCCGGTCAGTTCTTTGTCAAGATTCTGATTTACCGTAGTAAGATCGGTCCCCGACAACGCCGCTCCGCCGAGAGAGGAATACGTAGCAGTAGAGTCTACCACTACCTTGTAGGTAAACTCCTGCGCCTGCCCGTTATAATTTATTACGTTGTCTCCGACATACTGCAACGTAAGGCTTAATTGCTCGATAGTATACGTCGCCGTACCCGACTTTTTGTAGGTACTGAGAGTCGCGCCGCCGATAGTCGTGGACGCGGTAAGTCCGCACGCATACGTGCCTCTTTCTTCGTAAGTATAGATAGTGGGTACGTCCGACACGTAAAAACTTGCGACGTCGCTTCCCGTACCCTTGTACCACACGGTACTGAAAGATACGCTTCTCGTCCCGAGATCGAGCGTTTTGGTTATTTTACCGCTTGCTTCGAGATTTATCCCCGACAATCCGTATACCGTACTCTGCCCCGTAATAGTTATGGTCGGCGCATTCATATTGCGTAAATAGTACGCGTATTTGGGACCTATCGTGGTATCCGCGGCAATGCTCGTCGCAGAAGTTCCCGCGACGTACGTCCAGGCGTTTGACTTGCTCGGCTTGGTAGTTATCTTATACCAACCGGTATTGCTGAAGCCGGTATAAGTATTGCCTCCCGCACCGGA
>JBJETX010000149.1:0-3024 GCA_051883535.1 Christensenellales bacterium
AATATAAATAAGGAGTACGAAGATGAAAGTTATTTTTAATCCCGACGAAAGAATCGTCAATATCGTCAAAGAAGGTCTTAAACGCACGGGAGGTTACTGTCCCTGCAAACGGGAGCATACGGAAGAAAATATCTGTATGTGTAAAGAATTCCGCGAACAGATAAAAAATCCGGATTTCGAGGGATTCTGCCACTGTATGCTTTATTACAAATATAAATAGACCGTTCCGAAAATACCGTTTTCCACGGACTTTTTTCTACGTTTCTTCAATTAAACTTTATCCGTTCTTACGTAATACGTTGCCCGACTTGCGCCGCGTTTTTCAATAAGTCCCTCTTCCGCAAGTTTTTTCAAGGAACTCTCAACCGAACTGTTACTGAGCGAAGGACATAATCCGACGATGTCCGTTTTTGTGAACTTTCCGATTCTGGCGGCAACGGCTTTCCTGACCATATCAAGCGCAGAATCGCTCTCGGTTACGATTTCCATTCTGTCCTCAAAATCTCTGTAAGCCGCGATTATACTGCCGAGCAGATATTTTACAAACGGAATAAAGTCTTCTCTCCCTTCGTTCCACCCTTCCTGCGACTTTTCCAACGCGTCGTAATATGCGTTTTTGTTTTTTGCGATTTTTGATTCAAGCGAGATATATTTGCCTACCATATAGCCGTTTCGGTACAAAAGAAGGGTCGTAAGCAATCTGCTCATTCTTCCGTTACCGTCCGAAAACGGGTGTATACAAAGAAAGTCGTGAATAAATATCGGTATCAGTATGAGCGGATCGACTTCGCCGCCGGAAACGGCGATATTGAATTCGTTGCAAATTTTATCTATCGCCGCAGGCGTTTCGTAAGGCGCGGGCGGAGTAAACAGTACGCTTTCTTTTCCGTTTTCGGTAAGCGTGATATAATTCTGCACGTTTTTGAATTTACCGCCGATACTTTTACCCGAATGGCTGAATAAAATCTTATGAAGTTGCAGAATATAATTCGCCGTCACCGGAATATACTCGAAACTCTCGTGAATAACGTTAAGCACGTCCCTGTATCCCGCAATTTCTTCCTCGTCGCGGTTTTTCGGCGCGGTCTTATCCGTCAACAACCGCTTTAATCTCGTATTCGTTGTTCTTATGCCCTCAATCTCGTTGGAAAACTCCGTACTTTGAATTTTCGCTATTTCTATAAGTTTATCAAGCCGTTCTGGTCTTTGCTTCAGATACAACTCCTGTTTGCCCTTAGCCTCATGAATGGCGGTAAGATAATTGACAATTTCCGAATCCCACTTTAAGTCTTTCAGTAAAGAATAATTAAAATCTCTCATAAAAACCACCTCTGTGTTTTGTTTTCTCACAAATTATACCCGTTTTTGTGAGAAAAGTCAACGGTTTATTCGCAACGGCACAAAGTTTCTCGTAAATTTACCGTGTTTTTGTGAGAAACTTGTCGGACTTAACGGCTTTTTAATAAAAATCACCGCAAACAGCGCTTTCGGGCGTAAAACGTACGGCAAATCCCGTTCGCAGAAAAAAGAACCGCCTTTTTATAGCGGTTCTTTTGTTTCGTTTCCGCAAAAGCGTACGGGCTTTTTACTCGTACAACGCGTCGTCTCCGTTGTTTTCGTACACGTTGTTGTTGTTTACGTTCGTCCTTATCGGACTTCCTTCGGGAAGAGACAGCGACGTTCCGTTGTACTCGAATCTGTTGTTCCTTACCGTAAGTCTGTCGCTTACCGACGAAACGGCGACTTTAGTCGTGTTCGAGAACACCGAGGATTTTATGCTTACCGACGGGCTTTCCATTCTTATCGCAATACCGTTATAGTTCCTTACGAACGTACTCTGCTCGATTTCCAGTTCTCCGCCGACGAGTTCGAGCGCAAGGCTCAGTCCCTCGAACGTTACTCCGCTTAAGTACAATCTCTCCTTGTAGTTTACCGAAGTGGAGATACCGACCGTGTTTTCCGCGGAATCAACCGCCTTTACGACGCGGCTTTCGGTTATCGTAACGTATCCGGCGCCATCTCCCACGTAGACGGCTGTCTGTCCGTTCGCCGAGGCTTCAAGAGATACGATTTTCAGCGTAACCGTACCTTTCAGTATGCGTATGCCTTTAATCCTCGTCTCTATCTCCGCTTCGCTCTCGCTTCCGGCGTTACTTCTGTATCCCACTATAGTTATATTTGCCGCAACGTTTATCGTAATCGGATCGTATGCGATCGGTTCGCCGTTCGAATCGGTTATCGGGGCAAGATACACCGTCTTTACGTCGTTATCCTTAATCGACGCGATATATGCGGCAAGTTCTGCGTTTCCGCTTACTCCGTCCGAACCGTCCTCCTGTTCTATTCTGTACTTACCCGACGCTTTGACTCCGACGGTATATTCGTGCGTTCTCACGAACAGGTTATAATTGCCGAACATCCGTATCAGCGCGGCGTTGCTGTTTTCGTCTCTGTACAGACTGCCCTCGCTTTCGTATCCTTTCAACGCGAGCAACGTATAGGTTTCGCCGTTGAACGCAATCTCCGTTCCGCTCAGTTCGGTATATACGTACGCCGCCGCGTCCGAAGTTTTGAATCCGTCGATAAAGGTATAATACGTTCCTACCTTGTAATGTCTGCCCACGGGCGTACTGAGAGCCGCCACCCCGAGGTCGGACAATTTATCCGTGCCGAGCAAGATTCCCGAACTCTGCAACGCGCCGTTCCTGTCGTATACTCTCAGATAATCGCTTAAATCCGCCACTTCGGACAGATATTTTTTATTTACTTCGTCAAGGTTGATATACACGTTGGCGGGAGAAATACCTATCGCAACGTCGTTTATCGTTCCGCTCAGGTAGTTCTTTCCTCCGTCTATCTCCACGGAACAGATATACGAACCCGCGTCTTTCAGTCCGCTCATCGGATTATCCACGGTCGTCCTCGACGCGTCTATGGAAACTTTGTTTATCACGTTTCCTTTTTCATCCTTGATTCCTTCCGCAATCACCGCGAGAGTTTTGTTTCCTATCATATAAAGGTAGG
>JBJETX010000150.1:0-3022 GCA_051883535.1 Christensenellales bacterium
TAGTGTTCGTCCCCAAAGAGGAATTCTGCGACATGGATCCGTTGGTAAAATAGACGACGTCTTCCTCATTTACCGTCTGCCTGCTCTCCTTTCCGTCTGACATAAGAACAAGAGCCGTCACCGTCTTTTTGTTTCCTTCGATTTTCAAGTCCATATCGGTAACAGTGGTGTTTGCAACGAAATTCACGGCGTTGTCAACAAGGTAGGCAAGTAAAGGCTTTATAAGCGAATTGTATTGGTCGTGCTTGGTTCTCAGTATACCTTTCAGATGTTCTATCCCGTCTATGCTGTGCATAAAACGAACGGTATACCTTTTCATCTCTATCAGGGAATGATAGGGCTTAAACGCAAGCATCGATGACCAATAATACCACAACGTGCTTTCAAAGAAGTCCTGAGAAAACCACTCTTCTATGGTTATGTACTCCAACTCCTCTTCAGGCGTTATCGCCATTTTTATCATCTGCTGTTGGTCATATTGGTTCACGCCCATCGCAGGCGCGTTCTCGTCGTGTTCGGTAAATCCCACTTTCCAGAGACGATGCTTGGGACATATTTCGAGATTTGCATTGCTCTCCCTCGTTTCATCCAAAACCGTTCTGCCCTCTTCTTCGAGAGAAGGGATAGATCCGAACAGATCCCACAAACATTCCATATAAGGTTCAAGTTCGCGTTCGCCGCGGGAAATATAGCCGCTTTCGGCATTCCCGCATCCGTCCATTGAGCCGCCGAACACGGGCAATTGATCGTAAACCGTAATATTCCTTCCCGGCATATGCGCATCCCTTACGAGAAATGCCGCCGCAGAAAGCCCTGCTATGCCGCCGCCGACGATGTACGCCTTTCTGTTTTCAATACCCTCAGGTTTACGGGGAGTTACTCTGTCATAGTTCTTCATAATAATTTACTCCTTTATTTTATTTACGGAATTAAAATAATTGACTTCCGTTACGTTTTTTATTATAATCATAACGTAAAAAGATGTAAACACAATTGAAAGTACGATGAAGTGACATCTGTCAGATAATTGACTAAATTACAAAAAAAGTTTAGCAACGGAGAGATATTATGGAAAAAAAACAGGATTTGAGGATACAAAAAACACATAAAGCCTTAATTAAATCTTTACGCGAATTACTTTGCGAAAAAAGTTTCGACGAAATCACCGTCACGGAACTTTGCGACAGGGCAGAGACGCGCAAAGCCACTTTTTATAAACATTTCGGCGATAAATTCGAATTATTTATTTTTATGATTAAGGAACTACAATGTGCATACGATGAAAATAACGAAAAAAAATATAAATCGGAGAACGTACAGGCATATTATGCCGGAATATTCCGCTATACCCTGGACTTTCTCGAAAGAGACAAACAGATGGTTCTTGCCGTATTGAGCAGCACGGCAAGATGGACGCTTATTGACCTTGTCGCTCAACAGGTAGAATTTGATTTGAAAATACACTTCAAAGAAGACGCAAAGCGCAACGGCTTTAATTTAGCAAATCCCGAACTTCTTGCCGCGGCGTTTACCGGCGCGCTTGTGCAATCCGCATGCTGGTGGATGCTCAACAAAAACCGGTTCTCCAAAGAAGAAATCATTGAGCAGTTTTCAAATATTGTCATGCGGATATAAGCAATTTAACTATTCCGACTTATTGTTAAAAAGCAGAACGACCTGCCTTTTTTCGGCAGAGTTCGTTTTCTGCACCATATAGACCGCCTTACGCAGAATAAACATCGTTTCCGTTTGAATTTCACTACGTACTATCAAGACAATTATCGAAAAAAGTATTACTTTCGTTTTTTCGTCAATAATTCTTCGTATGAATACGCTTCCCGATATTGTTAAAGTTCTCATATTTTCTATAGTCGCTTATATTACCTTATTTATTATCGCAAAAGTCCTCGGCAAAAAGCAGATTGCCCAATTGTCGTTTATTGATTACGTTGTCGGCATAACAATCGGTTCCATCGCCGCGGAAATGGCTACGGACACGATAAACCCGTTTTATCACTACGTCGTCGCTATGGCAATCTTCCTCTTTTTCGACCTCGCCGTTACCCTGCTGAGCAGAAAAGGCACGTTTATGAAAAAGGTTCTCTGCGGGAAACCTTTAATCATCATTGAAAACGGTCAGATCAACTACGAAGAACTCAAAAAAAGCAAGTTGACTATTGACGAACTCATCGGCATGGCGCGAGACAAGGACTACTTCGATATAAATCAGATTGCTTTCGGTATTTTTGAAACGAGCGGCAAACTCAGCATCCTGCCTAAAGCCGAAGAAAAACCTCCCGTGTGCAAAGATTTATCCATTACGCCGCCCGCTCCCGCTCTTACCGATTATCTTATAATAGACGGCGTTATACGGGACGATATTATGGCCAAACACGGCTACGACGAAGAATGGCTTAAACAAGGCGTAGGCATAAACGACGAAAAAGAGTTGGACAACGTCCTACTCGCCTCATACGACGAACAGAACCGGATTTTCAACGTCCACTATAAATCGGCAATACCCAGAAAATAGCCTCACATCGCCGATTTAACGCCGTCAACGCGTTCATTAAAGGTAAATGCCCGACTTTCGTCGAATAATTAACCGAAGACTAAAAACTCGCGGCAGCGCGCATACGGAAGTTAAAATGAGCGATATTACTTTGAGTTATACCGAAAAAGGCAACGGCTTTCCTCTTATCCTTCTTCACGGCAACGGGGAAGACCGCTCTTACTTTACTCGCCAGATCGAATATTTTTCTTCGACGAGACGCGTCGTTGCCGTAGACACGCGCGGACACGGCAAAACTCCGCGCGGGGAAAAACCTTTCACTTTGAACCAATTCGCAGACGACCTACACGAATTTCTCGTTTCCATGAATATTAAAAAGGCGGATATACTCGGATTTTCCGACGGCGCAAATATCGCAATTATTTTCGCGCTCAGATACCCTTCTTTTATAAACAAACTTATTCTTAACGGCGCAAATATTTACCCTACGGGGCTCAAAAGATATTCCTT
>JBJETX010000151.1:0-3009 GCA_051883535.1 Christensenellales bacterium
GTGATTATCGCGCTGTGCCTCGTCGCGTGTTCGGAGAGAACGACCGAGGACCCGGGAAATACGGTCATAGACGATCCGACCAATAACAACAACACGCCTTCGCTCAAGATGTCTCAGAAGGAAGCCTTCGCTTACATAAAAGATTCGATGCAATATCTCGATCAGGAGTTCTACCTCGACCCGCAATGGCTTTGTATTAACACCACGATAGAACTCGGTTATCACGCTTATGAAAAATCCGGCGGAATTTACACGAACAACGTAAGGCAGCGCGCGGAGTACTCGCTTACCGTTATGGCGAACATCTCCCTTAAAGACAACAGCCAGAGCGTCGCGCTCATCGAACTGAGCAATATTTACGCGGGGCAGGTTTATCTCGGACTGTATTACTACGGCTCCACGACCTATCTCGTGGTCGGAACGAAAAAGTATTATACCGAACAACTCAATCTCACGAAAATCGGTCAGACTATTGCCGACGCGCTTAAAATGGGAACCAAGGACGAAACGGATATTCCCGAGTTTATCGGAAACGCGTTGCAGGCGAATATCGACATCGACGCCGTAAAAGGTATTATCGGTCTCGTCTGGCAGATCGCTTTCGAGAGCGAGTACGTCGTTTCTTATTCGACGGAAAAATATACGTACAAAGGGCTTGACGAAAACGGCAGGGAAAAGACGTTTACCGTTCCCAAATATCAGTACGTCAACGAATATCTCAAAGCGAACTGGATACTCGGAATGCTTTCGTCGGGGCGAATCAGCATCGGTTCTTTCCTCGATCTCGAAATTTCGTGGGAGAGTTTCGGTTTGCCCAACCTCGACCATATCCTGCAGGACACGATAGGTTTCGGTCTGATTGACATTATCGAAAAAGACTGGCCGAGCGTTACGTTCAGCCTTAACGCGGTTACCGAAATAAAACCCGTTACGCTCAGCGACGGAGGCACGGGGTATAAATACGTTTTCAACGGTCTCGGAATCGACATTACCACGGATACCGGTGAATTCGACGTAAATCTTGCGATTACGCCGTTTATCATGGAGGTCTGCAACGAAAAGCGCGTTTCCATATCTTTTGCGGGATATAACCTCGGCGCGGGCGGCAAAGGCACCACGTATACCGAAGGAAGTCTGACGAATATCGAAGCCAATATGCAGATTGCCGTGAACAATTCTTCCAACGACGACGACGTTCTTACCCTCGGGGAAATGCTCGGCAACGTAATACCTCTCGGGTCGATAGGGGAGATACCGATAGTCGTGGGCGCGGAAGCGAGTTACGTGCTCGATCTCGGCGTTGCGGCGAGCATCGACCTGTTCGACAATTCCAACAACTATCTGCAACTGAAACTCGGATATAACGACCGCGAGGTGTTGGCGGTTTATCTCGTTCCCGACCTGACGAACACCGTTATCGACGGAGGGAAAGAGATTAAAATTCTGAACACGCTGTATTTCGATTTCCACAATCTTAAGAGCGGAGGGAAGGAATTCCTGCCGAATACGAAGTTGTCGGCAATCGACCTTACGAAGAGCCTTACCGGGCTTCTGGGCGAGGAACTGATGACGTTTATCGACCCGTACAGGGGCGACACCACGGCTTCGCGGAACGCGGCGTCCAACGCTTCGAGCGTAGAGATAACCGAGCCGACGGGAATGAACGTTATGAAGATCATAGAATTGCTCATAGCGGAGAAAAAAGAACCCGACGAAAACGGAAGATACAAATATCTGTCCTTGCCGAAAAAAGGACAAAGCAGCGTATTCTCCGTCAATCTCGACAACTACGCGATTAACGCGTTCGCTTCGATGTTCGTCGGCGGAATGACGCTCGTCGAAGACGACGACGGCGCGATGTATTACGAAAACGGCATAGGCATCAAACAGGTCGCCTTGTCGATAGATTTCAAAAACCCGCTGAGTTCGATTAAACTCGGCGTGGACGTCAACGACAACACGTCGCTTGCCGTCAGCATAGGTTCGCAGAACGAGGACGGAACGTACAACAAGGGTATCGGATATTTCGTCAGACCCGACTTCGATTTCTCCGCGCTCGGACTGGATAAAGATCTGAACGTGCCCGATTCCGACGCCGCGGTACAACTCCGCGGAGCGTATCAGGAACTCAGTAAGACGTTGTCTTACGCCGCCGCTCTGACGGGTAACTTTGCGCTGGGTTCGGACGCGGGAACGACGATGAATCTCGATTCCATAATGGCGTATCTGACGGAAAATCTGCTTGCGCAACTCGGTTTCAATATCGGAGATCTGTACGCTTCGATAAATATAGACAGCGGCAGCGAACTCAGAATTCAGTACGAAATACAACTTGCCGCGTCTCTCGTCAACCTCGGTTCGGCTTCGGCGGTTATCGATTTGTATTTCCTCGATAAAGACGGAACCAAAAGGTTTGCAATGCCGTTCCTTGAAATTTATTATAACGGCAAAGACGACACGCTTTACATAAACACGCAGGTAAACGAGGAGCAGGATCTGACGGCGCAACTTAACGAAGCGCTGCCGCTTACGAACGCGATTTCCGGCAAGGTGCCGAAACTTTGCATACGCAACACGGGAATCGGCGCGATGCTTAACGGGAAAGGTCTCGACATAGCGGGACTGTTCTCGTTGCTCGGCGTTATCGGATACGAAAAAGGCGAGAGCGGAAGCGCGGCGGGAAAAGCGATTTACATTATGAAAGATTCGCTCAACGCCGCGGAAGATCCGGACGGCGGAGTGGAAGTGAAAGCCGACGACAACTCCATCCTTTCGATGATAGGAGGAATGTTCTCGTCGATTGAAATAAAGGACGGCGCGCTCGGCGTTATCGTCAACAAGGACGTTATGGGCGTCGTGCTCGGAATTGCCGGGTTGGCGATCGAAGAGGGACTGCCTCAGGTAAACGGCTCGCTTTATCTGCATCTCGGAACGGAGTTCGATAAGAACGAAGACGGCGAAAAACTCTATCAACTTGCCGACGGAACGATTTACACGATAGAAAACGGC
>JBJETX010000152.1:0-12966 GCA_051883535.1 Christensenellales bacterium
TGAAGGAGTTATTGGCGATGAAACGCGACGGGAAAAAGACGGTGTCGTCGGTCAATCTTGCGGAAGAGGTCAGAGAGAATCCGTCGCTTGTAAAAAAAGACTTATCGTACGCGTTGCGGACTGTCGGTAAGCCGAAAGTCGGGTACGACATAGACGGTCTTATTTCCGACGTCGAGCAATTTCTCGGATACAACAATATTAAAGACGCGGTTCTCGTGGGCGTAGGCAAACTCGGACAGGCGTTGATGGGGTATCACGGATTTGACAAATACGGATTTCACATCATAGCGGGGTTTGACATTGACGACGGGATTATCGGTAAAGAGATTAACGGCAAAAAGGTATTTGCGACGGGTTCGCTTTCGGGCGTTATCAAGAAACTGAACATAAAAATCGGTATACTTACCACGCCGCAGGAGCACGCGCAGGCTATGGCGGACGTAATGGTGGAGAGCGGAATCCGCGCGATATGGAATTTCACTCCCGTACACCTGAACGTACCCGATTCCGTAGCGGTAAAAAACGAGGATATGGCATCGTCATTGGCGATTTTATCTAAACAACTGAAAGAAATTTTAATGAAGGAGAGCAACTGAATTATGGACAGTCAAGGAATCATCGAGAAAGTTGACAGCGTAGAGAAACTGGAAAGTTTAATCGAAAAAGTGCGCAAAGCGCAGAGCGTATTTGCAACCTACACGCAGGAACAGGTGGACGAAATCTTTTTCCGCGCGGCGGAAGCGGCGAACAAAGCGCGTATTCCGCTTGCGAAACTTGCCGTTGAAGAGACGGGAATGGGCGTAGTTGAAGACAAAGTCATCAAAAATCACTATGCTGCCGAATACGTTTACAACGCGTACCGTCACACCCGTACGGTAGGAGTTCTCGAAGAGGACAAGGCGTTCGGCATCAAAAAAATCGCCGAGCCTATCGGACTCGTCGGAGCGGTTATTCCTACGACCAACCCCACGAGTACGGCTATATTCAAAACGCTTATCGCGTTAAAAACCCGTAACGGTATCATAATCAGTCCTCATCCGAGAGCGAAGAATTCGACGATTGCCGCGGCGAAAATAGTGCTTGACGCGGCGGTTGCGGCGGGCGCGCCCGAAGGCATTATCGGCTGGATTGACGTACCGAGTCTCGACATGACCAACACGCTTATGAAAGACGCGGACATTATCCTTGCCACCGGCGGTCCGGGAATGGTCAAAGCGGCTTATTCGAGCGGCAAACCGGCGCTCGGCGTGGGCGCGGGCAACACTCCCGCAATCATCGACGAAACCGCGGACGTAGTTCTTGCCGTCAACAGTATCATTCACAGCAAGACGTTTGACAACGGAATGATCTGCGCGTCCGAGCAATCCGTTATCGTTGAAGAAAAAGTTTACGAAGCCGTCAAGAAAGAATTCAAGGCGCGCGGATGTTATTTCCTCAATCCCGACGAAACCGAGAAGGTGAGAAAGACCATTATCATCAACGGCGCGCTCAACGCGAAAATCGTCGGACAGAAAGCGGCTAAAATCGCCGCGCTTGCGGGAGTTACCGTACCCGAAGAGACCAAGATAATCATCGGCGAAGTAGAGAGCGTGGAACTCAGCGAAGAATTTGCGCACGAGAAACTCAGCCCGGTTCTGGCTATGTACAAAGCGAAAGATTTCTACGACGCTATGGATAAAGCGGAGAGACTCATCGCGGACGGCGGCTACGGACACACTTCTTCGGTTTATATCAACCAACTTACGGAGAAAGCGAAACTCGACGAGTTCTTCGAGAGAATGAAGACCTGCCGCATACTTGTCAACACGCCGTCTTCGCAGGGCGGAATCGGCGACATTTACAACTTCCGTCTTACGCCTTCGCTCACGCTCGGTTGCGGTTCGTGGGGCGGAAACAGCGTAAGCGAAAACGTAGGAGTCAAACACTTACTCAACATCAAAACGGTAGCGGAAAGGAGAGAAAATATGCTTTGGTTCAGAGCACCCCAAAAAGTTTATATAAAGAAAGGATGTCTGCCCGTTGCGCTTGACGAACTCAAGACGGTTATGGGCAAAAAGAAAGCGTTTATCGTAACGGACTCGTTCCTTTACAACAACGGTTACACCAAACCGATTACCGATAAACTCGACGAAATGGGAATCACGCATACGACGTTCTTTAACGTTGCGCCCGATCCGACGCTTGCCTGCGCGAAAGAAGGTACCGCGGCAATGAACGCGTTCCAACCCGACTGCATCATCGCTCTCGGCGGCGGCTCCGCTATGGACGCAGGTAAAATAATGTGGGTTATGTACGAACATCCCGAAGTCGACTTTATGGACCTCGCGATGAGATTTATGGATATAAGAAAGCGTGTCTACACCTTCCCGAAGATGGGCGAAAAAGCGTACTTTATCGCTGTTCCCACCTCTGCCGGAACGGGTAGCGAAGTTACGCCTTTTGCGGTAATCACCGATGAAAGAAGCGGCGTTAAGTATCCTCTTGCCGACTACGAACTTATGCCGAACATGGCAATCGTCGACGCGGATATGATGATGAACGCGCCCAAAGGACTTACCGCGGCGAGCGGAATCGACGCAGTAACGCACGCTCTCGAAGCGTACGCTTCGATGCTTGCGACCGACTATACCGACGGTCTTGCGCTCAGAAGTCTTAAAATGATATTCGAGTATCTGCCCAAGGCGTACGACAACGGACCGAACGACCCGATCGCGCGTGAAAAAATGGGTAACGCCGCGACTATGGCGGGTATGGCGTTTGCAAACGCGTTCCTCGGAGTATGCCATTCGATGGCGCATAAACTCGGCGCGTTCCATCATCTCCCGCACGGCGTAGCCAACGCTCTGATGATTGACGAAGTTCTCCGTTTCAACGCGGAAGAAGTTCCCACCAAGATGGGCACGTTCCCGCAGTATGGGTATCCGCATACGCTTGCAAGATACGCCGAAGTCGCGGATTATCTCGGAATCAAAGGTAAGAACGACAAAGAGAAACTCGAAAATCTCATCAAGGCGCTCGACGAACTGAAAGAGAAAGTGGGTATCAAGAAGACGATTAAAGATTACGGTATTGACGAAGCGTACTTCCTCGAAAGACTCGACGAGATGACCGAGCAGGCGTTCGACGATCAGTGCACGGGAGCAAATCCGAGATATCCGCTTATGAGCGAAATCAAGCAGATGTATCTCAACGCTTACTACGGCAAACGCAATTAATGAAAAAAAGTTAAGGAGGATATTGATATGAAACTCGACAAAATAGTGGCCGTACGCAACACGAAAACCATTTATCGCGACGGAGACAAAATCGTTAAACTGTTCGACGAGCATTATTCGAAATCGGATATACTCAACGAAGCGCTTAATCAGGCGAGAGTGGAAGAAACGGGTCTTAACATTCCCAAATTGCTCGAAGTAACGAAAATCGACGGCAAATGGGCGATAGTAATCGAGTACATTCCCGGAAAGACGCTCGAACAACTTATGAAAGAGCATCCCGAGAAAATCGACGAATATCTCAATCTGTTCGTCGACCTTCAGATGGAAATCCACAACAAGAGAGCGCCGCTCCTTAACAAACTCAAAGACAAAATGAACAGGAAAATCTCTCAGACAGACCTTTCCGCTACTACGAGATACGAACTCCATACGAGACTTGATTCTCTTCCCAAGCACGCTAAGGTATGTCACGGAGACTTCAACCCGAGCAACATAATCATATCCGAGGACGGAACGCCTTACATTATCGACTGGTCGCACGCGACGCAGGGAAACGCTTCGGCGGACGTTGCGAGAACCTATCTTTTGTTCTGGCTTTCGGGACAAATCGACCTCGCTGAAAAATATCTCAATCTTTTCTGCGAAAAGAGCGATACCGCTAAGCAGTACGTTCAGAAGTGGATACCCATCGTGGCGGCGAGCCAGATGGTAAAAGGCAAACAGGAAGAGAGAGAATTCCTTATGCATTGGGTAGACGTCGTAGACTACGAATAAAATCGAAGGACGGGAGGTAAACTATGGTAAAAATAACGGTTTGCATAGGAAGTTCGTGTCATCTTAAAGGTTCGCGTCAGATAGTGGAAAGATTTCAGTATCTGATAAAAGAAAGCGGTAAAGACGACGCGGTTGAACTCGCGGGAGCGTTCTGTATGGGCAAATGCGCCTCGAACGGCGTATCGGTAACCGTGGACGGCGATTTCTTCGCGGTTAAACCCGAAGACGCGGACGAATTTTTCCGCACCGAAGTGTTGCCTCGCGCGGCAAAATAAACGAAGCGTACGTAGTTACGCAAAGAGGAAAAAATGGAGTTTCTCGATTTCAGAACGGCAAGGTGCAAGGATTGTTTCAAGTGTTTGCGCGAATGTCCGGTAAAAGCGATTCGGTATGAAAACCATCAGGCAAAGATCATAGACGAGCGGTGCATTCTCTGCGGACGATGCACCGTCGTCTGTCCGCAAAACGCAAAAAGCGTTCATTCCGACGCGGACAGAGTGGAAGCGATGCTGGCGGAAGGCGGTAAAGTCGTCGCTTCGGTCGCGCCGTCTTTCGTGGCGAGTTTCGGGCTGACTTCTTTCGGGCAGATGGAGACCGCGTTGAAAAAACTCGGATTTACTTCGGCGGAAGAAACTGCCGTCGGAGCGAAAGTAGTTACCGCGGAATACGCGAAACTGATGCAGACCGGCAAGTACGAAAACTTTATCACGAGCGCGTGTCCCGCGATAAACAAAATGATACAGATTTATTATCCGCAGGCGCTTAAATATCTCGCGCCGGTTGCGTCTCCCATGGTTGCGCACGCGCGGATGATCAAAGAAAAAGAGCCCGACGCGAAGATAATTTTTATCGGTCCGTGCATTGCGAAAAAGAGAGAGGGTAAAGAGAGCGGAATCATCGACGCGGTACTCACTTTCGAAGAACTCGAAGAGTTGTTTGCGAAAAACGGAATCAACCCGAAAGCGGAAAACTCGGAGGACTGCGGAGACGACAATATCGCCAAATACTATCCGATAAACCGCGGAATCATAAAATCATTTATCGACAGACCCGACGGATACGAATACGTCGCCGTGGACGGTGTGAACAGGAGTTTCGAGGTTCTCGACGACATAGAGCATTACAGCGGACTTTTCATCGAAATCAACTGTTGCGAATACGCGTGCGTAAACGGACCTTGCGCGTTGAAAACCGAGGGCGGAGCGATAAAAGCGAACGAAAGCGTTCGTAAATACGTCCGCGACGGAAAGGGAAAGCCTCTGGAAATCAAAGCCCCGTCGGATATAAGCGAAAAGCATCCGTTTATCGGATTGCCTTCGGGAACGCCTTGCGAACGCGACATAAGAGCGGTACTCGCGAAGACGGGCAAGAACAGTCACGAGGACGAACTCAACTGCGGCGCGTGCGGATACGCTACGTGCAGGGACAAAGCGATAGCCGTTCTCAGAGGGTACGCGGACGTGGAAATGTGTCTGCCGTATATGAGAACGAGAGCGGAATCGATGTCGTACGAAATTATACAGAACAGCCCGTACGGCATCATAGTGCTCGACAACGACCTGAAAATCATAGAATACAATTCGAGCGTCAGGGCGTTGCTCGGAATAGAGGAACGCGACGCAAAAGGATACTACGCTTACGAATGTTTCGACGCGAACGAATTCGTTATTGCGCAGAATTCGAAAAACAACGTTATCAAGAAGAAAATACGCTTTGAAAAGAGCGGCAAATACGCGGACGCCACTATCGTAAAGGTGGACAATCAGAAGATTATGTTCGGTATATTCAAGGATATAACGGACAGCGTCGAATACGGAAAGAAACTCGACGAAATGAAGCGCGAGACGTTGGAAACGACGGACGAAGTTATCAAAAAACAGATGCGCGTCGCGCAGGAAATCGCCTCGTTGCTCGGCGAAACCACCGCGGAAACGAAAGTTGCGTTGCTTAAACTTAAGAAGACGCTCAGACCTTCCGACGAAAACGAGGACTGACGGACGGAGCGGAATATGGAACTGTTTCTCGAAAGCGGATATACGTCATTAAATAAAAAAGGCGAAGAACTCTGCGGAGACAAAGTCGAATGCGTGACTTCGGGCGATTATACGACGCTCGTTCTTGCGGACGGAATGGGAAGCGGAGTCAAAGCGAACATTCTCGCCACGCTTACCTCCAAAATTCTTTGCACGATGGTATCCGAAGGAATAGAAATGGAAGAATGTATAGACACCATAGTGCAGACGCTGCCTGCGTGCAAGGTGCGCGGCGTGGCGTACTCTACGTTTTCCGTTATTCACGTCAACAATAAAGGCGAAGGGTATCTGTTCGAATTCGACAATCCCGACGCCATTTATTATCACGACGGCGTTTGCCGCGATTTCGACCGCAAAGAATACAATATCGCGGGAAAAAAAGTTTACGTTGCCGAACTTAACCTCGTCAAAGACGACGTTATCATCGTTATGAGCGACGGCGTTATTCACGCGGGGATAGGAATGCTGCTCAACCTCGGTTGGCTCAGGAAAGACGTTATCGCGCATCTTAACCGCGTAATCGAACCCGGAATGAGCGCAAGATGTATCGCTTGTCTGCTTGCGGGAGCGTGCAACGATTTGTATATGGACGAACCCGGAGACGACACCACTGTGGCGGCGGTGAAAATACGCGAAGTGCTGAAAGTCAAACTTATGGTCGGACCGCCCGTGGACAAAGACAAGGACGATTTTTACGTGGCGCGGTTTATGGAAGGCGAAGGCAAAAAAGTCGTCTGCGGCGGAACGAGTTCGATGATAGTATCGCGTTACCTGCACGAAACCGTAACGGCGGATTGGGATTTTCCCGACAAAGACGTGCCTCCTATTGGGCATATAAAGGGAATCGACCTCACCACCGAAGGCGTGCTTACGCTGAGAAAACTGCTCGAACACAGCGAGAGGTATCTTTCCACGAACGACCTTACGCCGAAGTATTATAAGAAAAAAGACGGAGCAAGTCTGCTCGCGGATATGCTTTTCGTTCAGGCGACGCATATAACTTTCTACGTCGGACAGGGGATAAACGCGGCGCATCAGGGCTTGCCGATAGACATAACGATGAAACTCAAACTCGTGGAAAGTCTTACGCAGAACCTCAAAAAAATGGGAAAAGTCGTGGAAGTATATTACGATTAAAGTAAAGGATTTATTATGGACAGATTCGATACAAAAGTACAATATCTTAAATACCGCGTGCTTAAAGAAGTAGCAAAACACGCTTGGGACGACACGCTTTGGGAATCGATAATAGATATTCCGAAAACGATAGTTCCCGGAAGAACTCCGTCGATGCGTTGTTGCGTTTACAAAGAACGCGCGATTTTATCCGAAAGGGTGAAACTCGCCACGGGCGGAAACAAGCAGAACCCGAACGTAATCGAAGTTATCGACATCGCGTGCGACGACTGTCCCGCGGGCGGTTACGAAATAACCAACGCCTGCCGCGGCTGTCTTGCTCACCGCTGTATGGACGCGTGCAAAAAAGGCGCGATTACCCTCGACCACAACCAGAAAGCGCATATCGATAAAAGCAAATGCGTCGAATGCGGAATGTGCGCGAAAGTCTGCCCGTATTCGGCTATCATAAACAGCAAACGTCCTTGCCAGAACTCGTGCAAAGTCAAAGCCATAAGTATGAGCGAGGAAAAAGCCGCGAAAATCGACAACGGAAAATGTATAGCATGCGGCGCGTGCGTTTATCAATGCCCGTTCGGAGCGATAAGCGACAAATCGTTTATCCTCAACGTAATAGATATGATTAAAAAGAGCGACGGCAACGCGAAATACAAAGTTTACGCGGTCGTTGCGCCGTCCATAGCGGGACAGTTCAATTACGTCAAGCCCGGACAGGTAACCGCGGGAATAAAACAACTCGGATTTTTCAGCGTGGTCGAAGCCGCGCTCGGCGCGGATATGGTGGCGATGAGCGAAGCGCGCGAACTCGCGGAAAAAGGGTTTCTTACCAGTTCGTGCTGTCCTGCGTTCGTCAAATACGTCGAGACGCAGTTCCCTGCGCTTAAAGATAATATAAGCGGCAATCTTTCCCCGATGGCGACGATAGCCAAATACATTAAATCGACGGATTCGACTGCCAAAATAGTGTTTATAGGACCCTGTACAGCAAAAAAAGCCGAATTCCAAAAGAAAGAGGTGAGACCGTATATCGACGCGGTTATTACGTTTGAAGAACTGCAGGCATTGTTCGACAGTAAGGAAATCGACCTCGCGTCTCTCGGCGAAGAAGTCCTCGACAACGCGTCGTACTTCGGAAGAATTTTCGCACGGAGCGGAGGACTTGCCGACGCGGTGAGACAGGGAATAAAGGAAAACGGCATTACCGACTTCGAGTATAAACCCGTCGTGTGCGACGGAATAGAACAATGCCGTATCGCGCTCTTAAAAGCGGCGAAGAAAATTCCCGACGGAAACTTTATCGAAGGTATGGCTTGCGTGAGCGGCTGTATAGGCGGCGCGGGGTGCCTTACGCACGGAGAGAAAAACCGCCGCGACGTCGATAAATACGGAATGGAAGCGTACGAAAAGACGATTTCCGACGCAATCGGCGTGCTTCCCAACGTGGAAACGACTACCGAAAAGAAGTAATTCGGACCGAAGTCGCAAAGACTTCGGTTTTTTATTTCGCTTTACCGCTTTAATATGCTAAAATGCCGTTGACTTTATCGCTTTATCGTGTTAAAATGTAAAAAACGATAATATAAAGAGGGGTCAGGTATATGGCAGACGTATTTAAGACCGTGGGAGCGGACTTATTGATGAAAGCGATTGTCGCGACGAACGACGAGGCGGATTGTCGGGCGTTGCTCGAAGATATGATGACGACCAAGGAGATTATAGAGATTTCCCAAAGATTGGAAGTCGTCAGGCTGCTCAGGCAGAACATGTCTTATGCGGAGATTTGCGAAAAGACGGGAGCGAGCACCGCTACGATTTCGCGCGTGAACAGATGCTATACATACGGAAACGGCGGATACAAGACCGTTTTCGATAAAATAGACGTATAACGGAGGGAACGGCATGAACGAAGAGAAAAAGAGAAAGACGCTTGACGACGTTTCGGGGATTATCGGAGAAAAACTTCCCGAAGCGGATTGCAGAATAACGCGCGGCGGAATCGTACTCGTTGCGGTCAGCGTTCTGTTTACGATTGCGTTAATCGCTTCGGGCAGAAACTTTTTTCCTCTGATCGGGGCGGTACTTTGCGCGCTTTGCGCGGTATTTGCCGTTATCGGAGTTCTTAAAAACGGGAAACCGCCGTTTTCCGCGTGCATTAGTTACGCTTTTATTATGCTCGGGCTTTTTCTTTTCTTTCTCATTTACGGAGCGGAGAGTTTCGGGAAAAGACTGTGGTGGAACCTGATATTCGTCGCGCCCTCGGTCGCGTTGTGCGCGGTTCTTTTATTCGTTAAAATCAAACCGACGGCGAAAAAGGCGACCGCCGCCGTCCTTGCTTTCGTTATGGGAGCGACGGCTGTCACTTATTTTCTGTTTATGAACCTGAGGCTTACGCCGCGCGTGGAGAGAATGTACGACGGCGAAAAAGAATATCTCGATTCGCTGAAAGGTAAAATTTCTCCGGACGCGCCCAACGTTCTGCTTATTCTTATGGACGATATGGCGTATGCGGATTTGTCGTGTTATTCGTACGAAAACGCAATAAATACGCCCAACATAGACGAAATTGCCGACGGCGGCGTGTATATGGAAAGTTTCTATGCAAGCGCGCCGGTCTGCACGCCGTCGAGGTTCAGCACGCTTACGGGAAGATACGCGGCGCGCGGATATCTCGATAACGTCGTTTTCCCGACTACCGTCGAGAACGAAACGTTTTCTCCCACGCATTTTATCAATCCTTATCAGTTCCCCAATAACGTCGACGGAATACTCGGAGACGAAATCACCATAGCGGAAGCGCTCGGCGCGCTCGGATACGACACGGCTTGCGTAGGGAAATGGAATCTCGGCGATTACGGCGAATATCTTCCCATGAATCAGGGATTCGACTATTTTTACGGCAGTTATTACGTCAACGATATGACGCCGTACGATTGGGTTGAAGAAAAGGACGGAGTCGCCACTACGGTGAGAACGCATAAAGAAAACCTCGATCAGTCGGAAAGCACGGGAATATTTACCGACGTTCTTATCGACACGTTTAACTCTTCCGTGGAAAAGGGAAATCCGTTTTTCGGTTTCTACGCCACTCCGTGGCCGCATTACCCGATTTTCTCGGATTATAACGGAAACGGAAAAGGGGATAAAACGGACGACAGTTACGTCAAGTGTATCGAAGAATTCGACAGGAGTCTCGGAGAGATATTCACTTATATGAAAAACACTCCCGACCCGAGCGGAAACGGCTCGGTGTACGACAATACCCTGATTATCTTTACTTCGGACAACGGACCGGGAAGAGAGGGCGTGGCAGGTTCGCTGAGAGGACGTAAGAACACGACTTTCGAGGGCGGAATGAAAGTGCCTATGCTCGTTTCGTACCCCAACGGCGGAGTAGGCGGCGGAAGTTACGCGTCCGCTTCGTTCGTTACGAAAAACGACGACGGTACGCCGAGGAATACGGTAAACACGAAAAAAATAGTTTCGAGCGCAATGCTCACGGACCTTTTCCCGACGATAATAGACTACGCGACGGACGGACGGGCGTCTATGCCGTCCGACAGGGTTATCGACGGAGTGAGTCTGCGCGCCCTGTGGAACGGAGAGACTGCTCCCGACACGAGAGTGCACGACGTGCTTTACTATATGAAAAAGGGCGGCGTTCAGGCGGTGCAGGCGCCGATAGAAACCGACGGAGTAACCGTCGATTACAAATACTTCGAGGACGTTGCGACCGAGAACTCGGCGTTTATCGATCAGAGATATAAGAACTATCTGTTCAACCTCGATAACGACCCCGCGGAAGGATACAATATCTCCATGACGTATCCCGAAATTGCGGCTGAGATGAAAGAAAAACTCGTTGCGTTCAGGAAAGAACTTAAAGAAAACCGCAGAGGTATCGTAAAATAATGCCTCCCGTTTCCGTAATGATAAAACCCGCGTCGTCGGCGTGTAATCTTGCTTGCGAATACTGTTTTTACCATTCGCTCGCAGACGCGCGCGAACGCGGGTTTCGCGGTATTATGACGGAAGAGACCTTTTCGGTAATTGCGAAAAAGGCGTTGGAACACGCCGACGGAGCGGACGTTTTTTTATCCTTTCAGGGCGGCGAACCCTTGCTTGCGGGGAAAAAGTTTTTCGTAAGCGCATTTGAATCCATAGAAAAGTTCAATAAAAAACACAGTCGCGTTTTTATAGGCGTACAGACCAACGGAACGCTTATAGACGGCGAATGGTGCGATATTTTCGCGGCGGAACGCGTGCTCGTGGGACTTTCCCTCGACGGGGACGAAAAAGCCAATAAATTCCGCGTTTTTCAAGGCGGACAGCCGACTTTCGATAAAATCGCCGCCGCGGCGGAGATGCTTTCCGCGCGCGGAGCGGAGTTCAATATCCTTACCGTAGTTACCGCGCCCGTAGCGGAAAGGATAGAAGAGATTTATTCGTTTTTCAAGAAAAGGGGTTTCCGTTATCTTCAATACATACCCTGCCTTAAACCTATCGGCGGCGGCGACGGGGGATATTTTCTCGACGGCGAAGCGTACGGCGATTTTCTCATAAAGGCGTTTAACTTATACGCGCGCGATTATTTTGCGGACGATTACGTTTCCGTGCGTATTTTCGACAATTTCGTGAGGCTTGCGGGCGGACGAAGAGCGGAGCAATGCGGAATGAACGGGCATTGTACGCATCAGTTCGTCGTGGAAAGCGACGGAGAAGTTTATCCGTGCGACTTTTTCTGCGCGGACGGGTATTCTCTCGGCAATATCCTGACTTCCGACTTTCGTGAACTGGAAAGATCGAAAAGGGTGGAAGCCTTCATAAAAGAGAGTCTTGTTAAAAAGAACGAATGTAAAGAATGCGCGTATTACGCTTTGTGCGCGGGCGGCTGCAAGCGTGAAAGAATGTCGCTCGACGTATGCGCCGCGTACAAAAAGTTTTTATCGTACGCCTTACCCGTTCTCAGGAGAATGGGTTAAAAATCAATTATCCGACGGGGCTTTCGTTTACGCGCAAGCACGCCTGCGAGTTTGGGCAGCAACGGCGTTGGCAGAAAAATTTTATCGAGAACGATTCCGCATAATTTAATCAGAGGAGCGTTGATAACGGTGGTGACGAGCGTCGCCAGTCCTATGCTGTGAAAACCGACGGCGTAGATGTGTTTCCAGTCGAAAGACGCCGCGTCTCCGAACAGCGAGAACGCGAGAACGACCGAAAGAATAAGACAGCATATATCGTAAATCCACTTCGTGCGCGTGACGGGGGAAGAAAATTTAGCGGAGACTTCGGCAACGAAAAGTTCGTGTATCTGCAACGGGAAATACGTGCGGAAAAAGCACGCTACGCCGAGGGAAACGCACACGTCGCCCACGATAAGCATTCCCCAACGCATGACAACGGAAGGGAAAATATCCGTTCCGAGAATCATACTTCCCGCGCTGATTCCAATCACAATGCCGTCAAAGCTTCGAATCTTCCCTCTCAGTCCAATCTGCTGAAAAAATGCATTCTGAGTCGGCACATGGCCGCCGCCCAGAAAAATCACATCATAGGAGCAAAGGGCCTCTTCCGAAACATCCGTCGTTCTGTGATCCCACACATCAAAAGAACTGACCGAAAGCCCGGACCGTTTCACTGCTCCGGCAAAAAAGGATATCATCTCCTCATTCTCCCGGAAGCAGTCCGGCGATGCCGCAATCATCAGGCATCGGGACGAATCCTTCCAGACCTTCTTCAGGTTTACTACAAACTCATTCCATTCATCCAGACCGTCCACCGGTCTGCTTCCATCCAGCGGCCCGGTA
>JBJETX010000153.1:0-2971 GCA_051883535.1 Christensenellales bacterium
GAGTGGTTTTTGATTTTGCCATCCTCCACACAAATAAGGTTGTAGCGCTACGCCCTGCGTTTTATCCGCCATAAGAAGAACGGAATCGCCGGGTTTGAAACCGAACATATCGCGTACTTCCTTGGGAATGACTATCTGTCCTTTCGCTCCTATTTTTACCGCCGATAGGAATTTGCCTTCGGGAAAATTATTTTTCATTCTGCCTCCTCGTGAGAAAAGTTATACTTGTTATACAAATTATACCGCGTCGCACGCTTTTGTCAAGAGAAAAATCCGAGGCGCGGAAGTATTGAGATTTTTTCGTCGGGCAGGTTTTTTCGTAGCATTATCCGTAAATAATATTTCATATAATTGTCTATGCGTATTTGTGTGCTTGCGCGCGGAGTTCCCGACGGGAAGAGTCCGCTTAACGGAATATACGAATGGGGACTTGCCGTAACTCTCGCGCGGAGCGGTTACGAAGTCGTCGTACTCGCGTTGGATTTACGTACGGGAAAGAAAAGGAAAAAACGCGGTCTCAACAGGTTCGTAAGGGAAGGCGTGGAAGTATGGGATTACGGTCTTCCGGTCGGGAGAATAGGGAAGAAAGCCTCGTCCGCTCTCAGGTTTTCCGTTGCCGTCCGCGCGTACGCCGCTATGGCGCGCGAGGGAAGACTCCCGGATCTCACGTGGGCGTTTTTTTGCAGGACGTTCGGGAAAGTGGCGGAACGGCTTGAAAACGAGTTCGGCGTTCCGTTTGCTCTGAGCGAATACGAAGGAAGGCTGCTGACGGAGAAACTGCCCGTAAGCGAAATAAACAGAATGTCGCGCATTTACGCCAAAGCGGTCGCCGCTACCGCTCCGAACGAAGCCTTCCGCAGCCGTTTGGAAAATATTTTCGGAACGAAGTTTGTCTTTCTTCCGCAGACTATTACCGCGGCGTCGGAGAGAACGGAACACGAGGGGTTCGTTTTTCTCAGTATAGGCGCGCTTTGCGTGGAAAAGGGAATGGACGTGCTGATAAGGGCGTTTTCCAAAGTAAAGAAAACGCGGCGCGACGTAAAACTCGTTATCGTCGGTAAAGGCGACGAACGGCGCGCGCTCGGGGAGCAGGCGGAGGCGTTGGGGGTAAAGGACAGCGTTGCGTTTCTTTCGCCGTCGAAAGGACGAGGGTTAAACCGCTATCTGTCGGAAGGGGACTGTTTCGTGCTTGCGTCGAGAAAAGAATTGTTCGGGACGGTCTATATCGCCGCGCTTTCGGCGGGAATTCCCGTAATTACGACGAAGTGTTTTTCTCCCGAAGGGCTTATTCCGCCCGAAACGGGTAAAATAGTTCCGGTAGACGACGCGTCCGCGCTTGCGGAAGCGATGAAAGAGGCGTGTTCGGAGGATTCGCCGTACAGATCGGAAAAAATAAAAGCGTACGCGGAAGAGAATTTTTCCGTTGCGGCGGCAGCGCGAAAAATTGCGGAAATTCTGAAAAAACGTAAAGAAAATTTTCCCGCGCCGGACATAACGTAGCCAAAAAAACGGACTTTTCGTCAAGACGGGCGCGCCCACGCGTGCGACGTTCCACCGCCCGCACGGGCGCGCAGATCGCGTATCGGGCGCGATCCCGATATAAATTTGCCTGAAATGTTTTTAATAACAGTTGTTTTTCCTCGCGGCTTATGTTATTATAGAATATACTTGCGACCATACGCCCGTGCGTGTAAGCGCGCATACGCGTAAGGTGGCAATAAGAGAAAAAGAAATTACTTAACAGGCGGTAAAAGATGAAGAAGAAATTTTTATCACTTTTCACACTCCTCATTGCGATCGTTATTTCGGTTGCGCTCGTAGCGTGCGAAGACTACGGGGACAAAAACGACGGAGATGAAACCACAACGAAACGTACTTATACGCATACTGCGAAAAACGGTACGTTCTACGACGCGTCGACGACCTCCACCGCGACGAGCGGAGATATGGCGATCCTCGATAAGGTAACCGATTGGACGCAGATGAGCGGAAGCACGACGACCTCGAAAACGGGTTCGGAAGGCGTACTCAGCGCGGTTATCGATATTTCCGACGCGGACACGTATAACGATATTGCGGACAAGTATCTGAAAGTATACGAAGACGCAAGCGGAACCGAACTCGAAAATCCGTTCACAATGCCGAATCCGGGTATCGATCCGAAAACGCCTATGGTCAACGTGCTTGACGAAAACGGCAAAATAGTGACGGACGAAAACGGCGATCCGAAGAAACAGAAAGAAGATACGAACGTATTCGTTCTCGCCAACACCAAGAAGGAAGGTTCTCTCTACGTTACGAGTTCGTCGTTTACCCTCGAACAGGACAGCCGCTATCTGTTACAGTTCTCCGTCTGCTCGAAAGTGGACGCGGCAAGCGACGATACTACGAAAGGCGCGTGGTTCGTTCTCGGCGGCGATATGGAATACACCGTCAAGTGCATCAACACGAACGGACAATGGAAGACCTACTATCTCTTCATCGAAACCAACAAATATACGTCGATGAGCATCAAAGCGGAATTGTGGCTCGGATACGGTCCCGGAATATCCACTTCCACGACAAGCCCCGACGATAAAGGTATGTATTCGACGCGCGGCGTCGCGTTTTTCGACAACGTGATCTGCGAAAAAGTAGACGACGATAAACTTACCGAAGCGATTACCGACGAAAATATCGTAAGTTACGGTACCTATTCGTATAGCGAAGAGGACGAAATGAACGATAACTTCGCAGAATTCAAATCCGCTCTCAATTCCACGAGCGACGGCAGAGGGAATAAGTACGTTACCGCAAAGAGCGCGTATTTCCTTACCAACGCGAATATGGAACTTCGCAAAAAACCCACTTCTTACAACACCACGAGTTACCGCAAGTATTTTTATTCTTTCCGTGAAAATTACGGAACGAGCAATTTAAGCAAATATTCGATGACGTCCAACGCGACTTACGACGCGAAGTATTACGGGTC
>JBJETX010000154.1:0-12915 GCA_051883535.1 Christensenellales bacterium
CAGAGACGACTCGCAAAAGACCGAACTGATTCGCCGCAGAAAGAGATTCGGATATAACGGTGAACTCGTTGGACTTGAAAAGAAGTACCTTAAATACGGCGGACGGAAACAGAAAAAAGGTACGGTCGGTTTTCTTCGCGTTCTCGGCGTGGTGTTTCTGGTGTTATTCGCTGTATGTCTCGTGCTGACTTTCGTGCCGAAGATACCGAAAACGGTTGCCGACCTCAATGCGGAAAAAGGGTTCGTTAAAACGTTGACCGACGTTACTTTGTCGTTGAACAGCGCGTTGTTTTACGGAGACCAATACTACGTCAAGGATTCCGACGTCAGCAAAATAGCGGCGGACGAAGGTACGGTGGTTACCATAGGAGAAAAATTGACGGTCGCTTACAGGCTGGGTGAAGACGGACAACTTATCAGCAGCGAACTTGACGCGCTTAAAGAAAAAATCAAACTCGACGAAGACGGAAATATTCCTATTCTGAGATGTCAGAAAGCGTATCTCAACCCTAACGACGAAAGCACGGCGTATTACCGCTATTACGTATTTTATGATACCGAAAAAGCGCCTTTGGGATTCGTAAATAATATTACGTCTTCGTTGCCGGCCATGGTTGCTTCGGGATTTATCGTGTTCGCGGTTATCGCGCTCGTTATTGCGATAGTATTGTTTATCATTGCGTCGAGGATAGCAAAGACCAACAGAATTATAGCGCACGCTTCGGAAATGCTTGAAAGAGCCGAAGCAATCGTCAAGCAGATGCAGGAAGAAGACCCGTCTCTGATGGGCAAGGCACAACGTCATTTCTATTCGTGGCAAAAACTGATGGCGGGCGCAATCAATCAGTCCAACGTAGCCAAAAACGACAATTCGGGAGGCGATTCGTTCGGAGAAGAATTCGAAATATAATGCGGTCGGCTATATAGACATTAAACGGTTGAAGGTGGTATTAAAATGAAAAAGAAGTTGACGATTTTAACGCTTGCAACGTTCGTTCTGTGCCTGTTTGTTTTTGCGGGTTGTACGGACAAATGCAAAACCCACGAATTTACCGCCGCAGAGTGTTTATGGAACGGCGACGGAACCGCCGAGGTCGTCGTAACGTGCGGCGTATGCGGCGAAACTCTTTCGGAAGAGGCGGACGTAACCGAAACGGTAACCAAGAAAGCGACCTGTACGGAAAACGGTAGTTTACAAAGAACGGCAACCGTAAGTATCGGCGGAAATACGTTCAATACGTTTACGCGTAACGAACTTATTCGCGCGACGGGACATTCTTACGGCGAAGCGGAGTTCGAGTGGTTCGAGAAAAACGAAACGCAGTATTGCACGGCGAGTAAGGTATGCAAAACCTGCGGAGACGTCTATAAAGAAACCGTAACCGTAAGCGTAGCGATAACGAGCCGTCCGAGTTGCGTAAGAGAAGGCAAAGAGGTTTACACGGCTGTTTTTTCCGAAGAATTCGGCAGGAAGACGAAAACCGAAAGTGTTGCGAAATTGCCGCATACTTACGGCGGAGCGGTTTCTTACGTCTGGAATAATCACAGTTGCACCGCCACGCAATCCTGTATAGTCTGCGGAGACGCGAGAAAGGAAACGGTAAGAGGAGAATACGAAGAAGTTATTGCGGCGACTTGCCTTGAGGACGGACTCGGAAGATATACGGCTACTTTTACTAATCCCGTTTTTGCTCAACAGACCGAGAACGTGGTTTTGCCGAAGCAACACGTGTTCGGAGAGCCCGTCTACGTATGGAATGCAGAGCATACCGAGTGTACGGCGACGGTTGAGTGCGACAATCACGATTATACGGTTACGGAAACGGGCAGCGTTTCGCAACGCGTCGTAAAAGAGAATAACTGCACGGAAGACGGTCTGCGCTTGTACACGGCGGAATTCGATACCATTGCGCCGACGGAATACGAAGAGATAATAGAGTCCAAAGGCGGACACAGTTACGGCGCAGTCGATTATAGTTGGAGTGCGGATCACGGAACCTGTATCGCAAAAATGATTTGCGAGGAATGCGGCGACGTGATTGAAGAAACTGCCGTTTCGGTAGTGAGAATTACTGTCGAGGCGACTTGCACGACAGACGGAACAAAGGAATACAAAGCGACTTTCGTAAACACGGCGTTCTCGGCGCAAATATTTGAAGAAACTATCGCGCACGGACACAAAGAAGGGGCAATCGTATACGAATGGAATTCGGAATATACCGTTTGCACGGCGAAAATTTATTGTTCGGAATGCGGAGAAGTATATGAAGAGCACGAGTCTGTGAGCATACGGAACGAGATAATCCTGCAGCCGACTTGCTCGAGAAACGGAACGCGCCGTTATACCGCGAGATTTGACCGCGCGGATTTAATAAGTTACAAAACAGTTGAACTGACCGTGCCGCATACGTTTGAAACGCCCGTTTACAGATATTTCTGGGAGAACGACGTTCTTAAATGCGAAGCGAGCAAAACTTGTTCGGAGTGCGGAGAAACGGTTACCGAAACCAAAAACGGCAGGTTCGTTGCGGTAGACCTTGAAGGAACGACGAAGAAAGCACGGTATATCGTAGAGTTTGAAGACGAAGATTTCGGAACGCAGACTTTCGAGATTACACTAAGCGAATAGAGATACGATGGAAAGCGAATGACGCGTCAGGCGCGGTATTCGTAACGGAAAAGGCATTGCCTATATACGGGCAATGCCTTTTCTTTCAGGTAAAGTAAAACGGTTACGGCATTTACGCCGTAACCGTTTTATGTTGGTTATAAGTGAGAGTTATGTTCTCAGAAGTTTTTGATATAAGCGGCGAGTTCGTTGAAGATAACGTCGAGACCGTGCGCGCCTGCGTCGGGATAACCGATACTGCGTTCGCCTACGGTGCCCGCTCTGCCGAGGGTAGCGACGTGGGATTTAGTCGCTTCCGCGCCTTCGTGAGCCGCTTTCGCGCCGAGGTCGAGACCTTCCTGAAGTTTCTTGCCTTCTTCAGCCGCTTTGGTAAGAGCGATAGCGCAGGGTTTCAACGCGTCTACGAGCGTCTTGTCGCCGATGTCCGCGCCTTTGCCGAAACTCTTCTTGCCGGTTTCGTAAACGCCTCTGTTGGCTTCCGTGAAGAGGAACGCAACGTCGGTGAGGTTGACTTCTTTCTTGCCGAGCATCGCTTTTCCTGCGTACTTGAACGCCGAACCCCAGATAGGACCGGACGCGCCGCCGCAGTATTCTTTGATAATTTCCGAACAACTTACGAGGAACTGACCGATGTCGCCTTTCTTTCTCGTAGCCCAGTCGGCTTTAAGTTGTTTGAAACCTTTGGCGATACTCATACCGAAGTCTCCGTCGCCCATCTTGTCCGCTTCGCAGAAAGGAACTTCGTTTTCGATGATTACGTCAGCCATTTTTTCCACGATTTTTACAAACGCGGCGGTGTTGATGGTTTCTCCGATAACGGGAGTGCCTTCAACTTCGTAAACGGCGTTGGCGTCGTCTTCTTCCGCAGCCGCTTTCTTGGCTTTTTTAGCCGCGGGAGCAACTGCTCCGGGCGTGATGTTAAGGGCTTTTGCGATGGCGTTCATCGCTTCTACAGCGGCTTCCGCCTGCGCTCCCATAGCCGCGCCCCAGGTAAGAGCGGGAGTGCTTACGGGATAATCTACGAGTTTTTTGAGTTCGTCGTCCACGCGGAGTACGGTAACCGACGCGCCCGCCATGTCGATGGAAGTCATATAGTTTCCTACGATGGTGCGGTGAATCTTGACGCCGTCCGCTTCGAGAGCCTTGGTAACGGAATTGTTGAGGATATAGAGTTCCTGCAACGGGCTTCCGCCGAAACCGTTGATGAGAAGAACGACTTCTTCGTCTTTTTTGAGTTTGAGGTCTTCTTCGAGGTCGGTTACGATTCTGCGGGAAAGATCGTCGCAGAACGTGCCTTTCGAGTAATCGATTTTTTCACGGAAACGTCCGGGTTCGCCGTGGATACCTACGCCGAATTCCATTTCGTCGTCGCCGATTTCAAAAGTCGGATGTCCCGCCGCGGGAACGGTGCAGGAAGTGAACGCGAAACCGAAACTTCTTACGTTTTCGATAACCTTGTTGGCAACGGCTTTGACTTCTTCGAGTTCTTTGCCCTGTTCCGCCGCCGCGCCTGCGCATTTATGAACGAGAACGGTACCCGCAACGCCGCGGCGACCTACGGTGTAAAGGCTGTCTTTAACCGCTATATCGTCGTTGACGTAAACCGCGTCTACTTTGATACCGTCTTCCTGAGCGTCCGCCATTGCGTTGTTGAAGTTCATGCAGTCGCCGGAATAGTTCTTTATGATAAGGAGAACGCCTTTGTCGGTAGCGCATTTTTTGATTGCGTTGTAAACCTGAACCTGGCTGGGAGAAGCGAAGACGTCGCCGCATACGGCGCAGTCAAGCATTCCTTTTCCCACGAAGCCCGCGTGAGCAGGTTCGTGTCCCGAACCGCCGCCGGATATAAGGCTGACTTTATCGTCGTTGATTTCTACCTTTTTAACGATTTTGAACTTTTCTACGAATTCGAGTTCGGGATGCGCTTTCGCAAGACCGTGACACATATCGTATACGAAAGTTTCGGGGGTGTTCATTATTTTTTTCATTTCAGAATCTCCTTTATTGCGAAAATAACGTTACGGCCAAGGAAATCCTCGGTCGTAACGTTAAAAACTTTTTTATAGAGGCTTATTCGCCGTATTTGTAGTCGTAACCGATCTTGTCGGCAGTCTTGATAGCCGCGGCAACCATATCGACCGTTACGGGGAAGGGCATATTATGGATGGACTCTTCGGGTATGCAGGTCTTTTCGGCTATAGCGCGGAGCATTTCGTCGTCGATGGATTCGGTTCCGATATCTTTAAGACATACGGGAAGTCCGACCGTCAGGCAGAAGTCGAGAACTTCGTAAAGTTCTTCTTCGGGAGCGTTTTCGAGTACGAGTTGGCAGATTGTTCCGAACGCAACCATTTCGCCGTGGAAGTATTTGGTGTGCGAAGGAAGAAGAGTCAGACCGTCGTGGATAGCGTGCGCAGCCGCGAGACCGCCGCTTTCGAATCCGAGACCGGAAAGAAGAATGTTGGTTTCGATGATTTTTTCAAGCGCGGGAGTAACGACTTTGTTTTCGCATGCCGCAACCGCTTTCGCGCCGTCGGACAACAAGGTCTGATAGCAGAGAGTAGCGAGGGACATAGCCGCCATCGTGCCGTAGCCGAGAAGAGTTCCTTTCGCACGGTTAGCGCCGCAGGGAAGACCCGCGTTTACGTTGCTGAAAGATCTTTCGTTGGCGCGCGCTTCGAAATAAGTGCTGAGAGCGTCGCCCATACCGCTTATGAGGAAGCGAGCGGGAGCGTTGGCGATAACTTTCGTATCGATGAGAACCACGCTGGGGTTCTGACGGAAGTAAGCGTAATCGTCAAAATGATGGTCGTCGGTATAAAGAACCGCGCTGTGAGAAGTGGGAGCGTCGGTAGCCGCGATGGTCGGGCAGATAATCAGGTTGCTTCCCTGTGCGACGCATTTTGCGGTATCGATAGCCTTTCCGCCGCCGAGACCGATGGTGCAGGCGCATTTGTTTTCTTTTGCAAAAGTCTGCAATGCTTTAACTACGTTACGCGAGCATTCGCCTTTGAAGATGTCTCCGCAGGGGTAGAATTCAACGCCGTATTTCGCAGCGGTCGCGTCGAGTTTGTCCTTGACGAGGTTGTAAGCGAACGGGTCGGCTATAAGAAGTGCCTTTTTTCCGAAGGTCTTAACAAAATAACCCAGATTCAGTAATTCGTCCTCACCCTGAACATACTTGGACGGACAGATAAACGCTTTTCTCATAAATCAAATCTCCTTTTTGATAAATTTTTTCTTTTTTGACGGCATCGAGCCGTTAAATTCATTATAACTTATCGCATATGCTCATTTCATTGGACAATCTTATTTTATTATTGTATAATATTGACATTAAGAAAAATTCTTTAAGGTTGATTTATGGAAAAAATTTTTTTAACACGCCCCGACGAGGTGTTTGAGGCGATTGAAAAGCGAAAAAAAATGGCAATTTTCGAGGTTGACGACGACGGAAACCCGATTTTGCCCATAAGTGAAATAAATGTAAAAAAAATTGAAATTTTGCCAAAAAACCGCGAAATTATCAGACCTGCGTTAAAATACGTTCACGAGCATTACAATAAGGAAATAAGACTGGATATGCTTGCGGGGCTTTGCGACGTATCGAAGAGTTATTTTTGCAGGCTGTTCAAGGAAGCGTACGGGATAGGCGTGGCGGCGTACGTAATCAATCTCCGTATGGACGAAGCGTGTCGGTTGTTGGAAAAGACCGATAATTCCGTAGTGTCGATCGCGTTCGAAGTGGGCTACGTCGATTGCGGATATTTCAATAAACTTTTCAAAAAGCACGTCGGCTGTACGCCGCTCGAATACCGCCGCAAACCGCGGTTCGTTTTCCGCGACGCGTAAGTTTTTGTCCGTATTGACAGGAATTCTTTTGTCGCTTATTATTATTAAAGAAAGGTTATATAACCGCTCCCGTACAAAAGAACTTTAACGAACATATGTTAGTAGTATTTCGATAAGGGGGGTGATATCGATGTGCAATTTATAACGTTTTGAAAATACATTTCAAACTTTTATATGTCATAAAAGGGGTGGGATTTTATTATGAATCAAAGTCATTTTCAAACAAAAGAGAGAAAAAGAAAGGCAAGTTTAGATATCCTCAAACGGACAAAAAGGATTGTTTTGTCTTTTTTCTTAACGTCATTACTATCGGTAACCTGTGCGTTTTCCTTTGTCGGGTGCGGAAATCAATACAATAATAAATACAATGCGGTTATTTTGAATTCCGGATATAAATTCCGAGAAGGTTTTCTTCAAGAAAATGTTACTCGTGCATTTCATAGCAGCGGTAAAGGTAGTGTTTTCGGTTGGGATGAAAACGGAGAGCAATTTAAGGTCGAAGTATCGAACCGAGAAGATTTGCCCGAGTCAATACTTCACGTTATACAAACTAAGGAAGAAGCGGACGCTGTATTTTCAGAGTTTCCCGAAGATAAAGATTTCGAAAAACATACTGCATGCGTTTACGTATTTACGACAACAATTTACCGAAACTGTTTAATTAAAAAATCAAATTTACAAAACGGGGTTTTAAGGATTTACTTTGATTTCGAAGAAAACAAAACCTCGTATGACCCCGGTGCGACTATGTCGAGTTCCAAGTATTTAGTCATAAAAGTCGACAAGGTAAACGCGGATAATATTGAGATTATTAAAATCAGTTAAGAGCATAGGACAAGGAGAAATTTATAAAAAAGAAATTATTAAAAAAATAGGCATAGTAAGTTTTGGAATAGTTTTATTGGCATTTATTGTATTATTAGTGAGACCATCAAATAATACAATACCGACATATGCAATATTATAAAGGAGATGTCGAAAAATAGTATACTAATCGAAAAACGAATTTGAAAAAAGCATTTCTTTA
Source organism: Christensenellales bacterium (assembly GCA_051883535.1). Taxonomy (GTDB): domain Bacteria; phylum Bacillota; class Clostridia; order Christensenellales; family DTU072; genus CAG-1782. Next base: position 7,509 of record JBJETX010000154.1, read on the forward strand.
TAATTTGTGAGTGGGTGTTTTATAATAGGTAGGATTTATGAAGACAGAAAGCAGACTACGTTTTAGACTTATTTTTATGGTTATGGTATGCGTTTTTATCGTTTGTTCTATGGGAACACTCGCCGCTTGTCTGCCAAAAAAATACGGCGAGTTTTATTCTTTACAAGAAGCCTACGATAACGGATTGCTAACGAAAGACGATTTGAAAAGTATCGCTTATTATCATAGCGGATACTTGGAAGAGGGTTTTATCCCCACACCTCTTTATCCCGAGAAGTTAAGTGAAAGTACGGAAAATAAAATAAAGCAGACATGGGCATATGAAAAAAATTGCGAAGCGAGTAACTCTGAAATTGTAAAATACACATCGCCAAATAACCTCTCGGTACGCTATAACGGGACATACAACGGCGCAATCGCTGTCGTAATCGTCGATAACGATAATAAACATTCGTTAGACGTATTATACGATGAAGTTATTGACGGAGTAAAATTCGTTATTCATGACTACAACGATATAAAAATATGGAAATCGGTATAAGACTAATGTTCATTATTGAAAAATTACAATTCAACAAGGGTATATTTTTTTAGATAATAGTTTGAACAACCTAATCGGCGAGCAAAGCGATTCGTTTTCCGCGACGCGTAAAGATGAAAAAGCCGAAAATGCGGGCAATAAAGAAATTATTGAAAACGCGGCGAGTTCGCCGCGTTTTCAGGTTTTTTACATAAGTTTTTTGCGTTTGAGTATCCAGGCAATCACTACGGCGATTATCATAGATACGCTGGTTACCACGCCGAACGCCCAGGGCGCGTTGCTTGCGCCGGGAATTCCGTCGAGGTTCATTCCGAACAGGCTCGCTATCAAAGTAGGTACGGAGATAATAAGCGTTATGCTCGTAAGCACTTTCATTACTATGTTCAGATTGTTGCTGATAACCGAGGCGTACGCGTCCATCGTTCCGCTTAAAATGTCACGGTAAATGTTACACATTTCTATTGCCTGACTGTTTTCGATTGCGACGTCTTCTATAAGGTCCTGATCTTCTTCGTGTTTCTTTATCAGGCTCGTCCTCGTAAGTTTGTCGATAATCGCGGCGTTTGCCCTCAGCGACGTCGAAAAGTATACGAGAGAGTTTTCTATGTCGAGCAGTTCGATAAGTTCCTTATTCTTCATCGATTTATGAAGTTCTGTCTGAATACGTTGGCTGCTCTTGTCGATGCGGCGGAGATAGAACAGGTATTTGGTCGCTATCTGGAAAAGAAGTTGGAAAGTCGTGCGGCTGTGCATCTGAAGGTTTACGCCTTTCAATTTGCTCACGCCTTGTCCGAATTCCTGTAAAATCGGCGTATCTTCGAGGCAGACCGTTACGAAGAAGTTATCGCGCATTATTATACCCATAGGAATGGTCGAATAGGTGCAGTACGATTTTTTCTCGTCCATAATCACGGTCGGAATATCGACTACTATCAACAGGCAGTCGTCTTCTTTTTCGATACGGGAACGTTCTTCTTCGTCCAAAGCCGCTTTGAGAAAATCGGGGAAAATACCCGTCTTGCTGGCGATGAAATCGATTTCCCGTTCGTCCGGATTGATAAGTTGAATCCATTTATTGGAAAAATCGGAACTCTCGTTTATGAGTTCCTTGGGAACTTTTGTTACTCTACCGGAATTGGTATCTGTGTAACATACACAAATCATAAAAACACCTCCTAATGGCAGTACGCATCAACCCGACGCGCGCCGTAAGAAGGCTACATCGGGCGTATCAACCTAAACAATATCGACTGTAAGGGTCAGGGTCCATTACGCTACCTCCGAAAATAATGGAATAATTATATCACCGCAAAACCGCTTTTGCAAGCCTTTGCCGAAAATTTTTTTCTGCGGAAATCCGTATCTTTATACGGACGGGTCGTCGCGGTACAGTTCGTTGAAAGAACGTTTTACGCCGTTATGTTTGTACCCGAGTATTTTGTCGATAACGACGTTGTTTGCCGCGGTAAAAATGTTTTTCTCCGCCACGGGATTGTATTCCGTGAGGATTTTAATAAGTTCTTTGGTCTTTTTGCGCTGAGAAACGGTTTCGGGGTTGGATTGGGCGTCTTTTTCGGTAAATCTGCACGCGCATTGCAGGAACCGCAGTTCGTGGTATTCCGCCCACGCGATAATATCTTTTTCTCTTATAAGGTACATCGGTCGGACGAGTTCCATTCCCGCGAAATTTTTACTTCTGAGTTTGGGTAACATAGTCTGAAACGCGCCCGCGTTCAGCACGCTTAACAAAGTGGTTTCTATAACGTCGTCGAAGTGATGCCCGAGAGCGATTTTATTACAACCCAGGTCCCGAGCGAGGGAATATAAAGCGCCCCGGCGCATTTTCGCGCATAAATAACAGGCGATTCGCCCTTGCGTGGAAGTTACTTCGAAAATATTGCTGTCGCGTATTTCTGCGGGAATACCGAGCAGGGAAAGATTGCTTTTTATAAGATTGAGGTTTTCTTCGTTGTAACCGGGGTTCATAACGAGGTACGTCACGTCGAAAGGAATATCCGAGTGGCGGTGGAGTTCCTGAAAGAGTTTTGCGAGCAGCATAGAGTCTTTGCCGCCCGAAATGCAAACGCAGATACGGTCGTTTTCCTCGACGAGTTCGTATTCTTTAACCGCTTTCGTAAACTTCGACCACAAACGCGAACGGAAATTCGTGATTATGCTTTTTTCAATGCTTTTTACGTCCGACATATTTCCTCCGTGCTATTTTCTCCGTGCAAATTGTAGCAAAAAATATTTGCCGTGTCAAACCCGACGAAAGATGCGGTTCGGCGTGAAAAGCGGACGGATCAACCTCTTCGCGCTTATTTGCAAGCGTGATTAAAAAAACTCTTTCGCGCAGGCGTATTTTATGTTACAATATAAAAATAAACGCGTTCGGAGGGATAATGAAAAAAATTCTTGTGGCGGCGGATTCGTTCAAGGGGTCGCTGTCTTCGGCTGATATTGCGGATATTTTCATTGAACAGGGAAAAATCGGGTTTCCCGAAGCAACCGTTACGGGGGCGTGCGTCGCGGACGGCGGAGAAGGCACGCTTGACGCGGTTTTGTCGTGCGGAAAGTACGAGGAAGTGAAGACGGTATGCGCGAATCCGCTGTTTGAACGGATAACCGCAAGGTACGCGCTCGGAGAGGGCGAAGCGGTGGTGGAAATGGCGGAAGCGTCGGGGCTTACGCTTATAGATTACGCCGACGGCAACGCGCTGAAAACGACGACTTACGGAACGGGAGAACTCATTGCCGACGCAATTAAAAAAGGCGCGAAACGCATTTACGTATGCGTTGGAGGGAGCGCGACGAACGACGGAGGAGCGGGCGCGCTGAACGCGCTCGGGTTTTCCTTTTTCGACGAAAACGGCAGAAGTTTTATTCCTACGGGCGGAACTCTGGGAAAGATACGCGGCGTGAAGAAGGACGGGAGTATTGACTTTGACGGAGTACGGTTCACGGTCATCGCAGACGTAGATAATCCGCTGCTCGGTGAAACGGGCGCGACGATGTTTTACGGCAAGCAAAAAGGCGCGGTCGGAGAAGATTTTGAAATATTGGAAAGCGGAATGAAGAATTTTGCCGATATTACCGAAAAATTCACGGGAGTGCGGCTGCACGATATGAAAAGCGCGGGCGCGGCGGGCGGACTTGCCGGCGGACTCATTGCCTATCTCGGAGCGGAAGTAAGAAGCGGAATAGAAACCGTTCTCGAAATCATAGGTTTTGAGAAAACGCTCGAAGGGAAAGACGCGGTAATCACGGGCGAAGGAAGGATTGACGAACAGTCCCTTCACGGCAAAGCGGTTTACGGCGTATGCAAAGCCGCGGCAAAACTCAACGTACCCGTCTACGCCATGGCGGGATATACGGATTTAAGCAAAGACCGCTACGGCAAAATAGGAATAAGGCATATAGAAACGTTGCTTGAAAACGCGGGTTCGGTTGAAGAATCGATTAAAAACGCGAAAAAATACGCGAATATTGCGGCGAAAAAGTTATTACAAATCATATGTGAGGAGAAAGGAAAATGACGAAACAGGAACTTAAAGAGGCTCTCGGGAATATGGAAACGGCGGTTCTTACCGACGAGGAACGGGCAAAGCAAAGCGGCGGTTTTATTAAACTTCCGAGCGGAATTACGCATTACGAAATCAAGGGCGAAGGGGAAAACATCGTACTCGTACACGGATACGCGACGCCGTATTTTATTTACGACAAACTGTTTGAAAAGTTCGTAAACGAAGGATATCGCGTGCTCAGATACGACCTTCCGGGCAGGGGATATTCCGAAAGAACGGAGACGGATTATACGCCCGGATTTTTCGCACGCAATCTTGACGAAATTACGAGCGCGATACTCGGAGAGGAAAAATTCGTTCTCGTGGGAACGAGTATGGGCGGCACGATATGTTCGACTTATTTCGCAATGAGACCCGAAAAGGTAAAAAAACTCGTTTTGCTCGCGCCGGCGGGAATGGACACGTTCAAAGCCCCCGCATATATGAAAATGTGCCGCGTAAAAGGCGTGGGAGAGATGCTTTTCTACAATATCGCAGGAAAACTGCTGCTTAAAAAATGCGCGTCGGAAATGTACCGCTCTTCGCAGGAAGCGAGGGACGATTATATGCGTAAATTCGCTGACGCGGCAAAATATAAAGGGTTTCTAAAATGCACGCTTTCCTCGCTCAGAAATACGATACTCAGAACCGACGAAGCGATGAAAGGGTACAGAGTCGTGGGGGAAAGCGACGTTCCCGTATTGTGCATATGGGGAACGAAGGACAGAACTATGCCGTATTATCAACATACGCGACTGCTCGAAGTATGCAAGCAGACGAAACTGATTACGTACGAAGATTCCGGACATATTTTTCTGTACGACGAAGGAGAAAGAACGGCGCAGGACGTGCTTGAATTTATAAGAGAAGAAAAGGAGTAAGTGACAAATGGAAATTATTGCGAAAAAAACGGATAAAACGGCGGTGTTCGTCGTTGACGTAATTATGGGAGTGTTCTGCCTCGCGCTCGGTGTGGTTTTGTGCGTACTGTGCGTAAAAGCGGAAGATTTCCGCACGATTTTTGAAGAAAACGATATTACCGCGATAGTGATTCTTGCAATAGCGTTCGCTATATGTTTTCTCGGCGGTTTGTGGCTGATAGGGCGTTTTCTGCTGCACAGAAAAATGCCCGAAGTGCTGATAGAAGCCGACCGCGGAAAGTTGTACATACACGGCAAAAACGAAAGAGTAATGACTTTCGAGGAACTCGAAGGAGCAAGTATCCTTGCGGGAACGCAGAGTCTTTTTGTCAAACTGTTTCAGGGCAATTACGGAACGCTTGTAATCGAACCTTTGAGAGGAA
>JBJETX010000155.1:0-2962 GCA_051883535.1 Christensenellales bacterium
CGAGCTCAATATCGAGACAAAATCAAACCGCGTCGACATCGGAGTCAGAGTCGAACTTCGTAACGAAGTTATGGAAACGGTGAACAAGGCTCTTTACGAATCCAAACTTATCGGTTATCCCAAGCCGTTCAAAAACAAAGTGCGTACGTTCTGTCAGAACCCCGGCGGATACGTCGCGCAGGAAAATTACGAAAACGACCTCGCTTTGGTAAACGGACACTCGTTCAAGGACAGAAAGTCGGAAAACACCAACCTTGCCATTCTCTGTTCGCATCACTTCAGCGTTCCGTTCAACGAACCCATTCTGTACGCGCAGAATATCGGACAACTTCTCAATATGCTCGGCGGCGGACAGATACTCGTTCAGAGGCTCGGCGATATAAGAGCGGGAAAACGGACGTGGGAAAAAGAATTGTCGAGAGGAAACGTCACGCCTACGCTTAAAGACGCGGTAGCGGGAGACATTACCAGCGCGATTCCTTACAGAACCATGACGAGCATACTCGGGTTTATCGATCAGGTGGATAAGGTCGTACCCGGTTTTGCCGGAAGCGAAACTCTGCTTTACGCGCCCGAAATAAAATTCTATTCCAACAGGATAAAAATGGATTCCGATTTCAATACGAATATCGCAAATCTGCATTGCCTCGGAGATTCCAGCGGTTGGACGCGCGGTCTTATGATGGCGTCGGTTATGGGCGTAGTGATGGCTCGCAAACTTCTCGGGAGAAAGAAATAATGAAAGACGTTGTCGGCACGGCGGTTATGCGTCGTTCGGACAAGGAAGAGATAGAAAACGGTACGCCGTCGCGGACTCTTATGCTTCGTGCGGGCAAAGCGGTCGCTTCGTCTCACGATTTCAACGGGAGAACCGCGATAGTGTGCGGCACGGGTAACAACGCGGGAGACGGATACGTTATCGCGCTCGAAATTAACGACGGCACGCGGCAATGCGTGCTGTTTTTACTGAAAGAAAAATTTTCCGAAGACGGCGCGTACTATTTCGATTTATGCCGCAAAGCGGGAATAGAATACCGCGTTATCGACGGCAGCGAAGACTTTTCGGAATTCGATACGGTGGTAGATTGTATTTTCGGAACGGGATATAAAGGGACTCCCGACGAAAAAACGGCGCGGGTCATCGACAAAATAAACGCTTCGGGCGCGTTCGTTCTGTCCGTCGATATAAACAGCGGACTTAACGGAGACAACGGACTCGGAGACAAATTCGTAATAAGCGACCTGACGGTAAGCATAGGAACGTATAAAAGCGGACACTTTCTCGGCAAGGCGAAAGACGCGATAAAACGCCTCGTCAACGCGGATATAGGAATTCCCGTACGAGGGGAGAAGTACGCTTTGGTCGAAGAAAGAGATTTTTGCGAATTCGTACGCGAAAGGAAAAACTTTTCGCATAAAGGAGATTACGGATTCGCCGCGATTGCGGGCGGATGCGAAAATTATTGCGGAGCGATAAAACTTGCTTCCTCGTCTCTTGCCGCGCTCAGAGCGGGTTGCGGCGTTTCGAGGATAATCGCGCCGCGTTCGGTATTGCTTCCGCTTATGAAAGAAATAAAGGAAAGCACCCTTTTCGGAATAAGCGGACGAAAAGGCGGAATGAACTTCCGTGCCGCCGAGTGGCGGAAGGCGATGGATAAAGTAACGGCGATAGCCGTGGGAATGGGATGGGGAGAAGGAAAACGCAACGAAGCGATTCTTAAATTCCTAATCGAAAATTACGACGTTCCCGTAATAATAGACGCGGACGGACTTAACGCTTTATCAAGGGATAAAAGTATCCTACGCAACAAAAAAGCGCAAGTTATCCTTACTCCGCATATAGGGGAAATGTCGAGACTTACCGGGTTGAGCGCGAAGGAAATCGCGTCCTCTCCGATAAAGTGTGCGGAGGATTTTGCCAAAAATTACGGCGTTGCGGTGGTGTTGAAAGGACCGACCACGGTGGTAACCGACGGAGAAAAAACGTATCTGGTCAACCGCGGATGCGCGGGAATGGCGACTGCCGGAAGCGGCGACGTTCTCAGCGGAATTATCGTCGGTATTGTTGCTCAAAAACCTGATAATTTGCTTTTATCCGTAGCGAACGCTACATTTATTAACGGTTTAGCGGGTGAAATGGCGCAGCGCGAAAAGACGGATATATGTATGACGAGCGCGGATACGGTAACAAAAATACCCGATGCCGTCATATATTGTAGGGACGCGTCGAAGTAAGAGCGATTTTCGCTGAAATAACTACGTAAGAGCGGTCATTCGTTTGACAAAAACGACCGCATAGAGTATTATTTGTGAGAATAAAAATATAAAAAAGTTGCAGAATGTTTCGGAGGTTATCGTGAAAGAGAGAAAGACTGTTTTTCAGGGCGTGGCGACTGCGCTTATTACGCCTTTTAACGAGAATGGGGTCGATTATGAAAAATTCGGCAAATTGATAGATTGGCAAATCGAAAGCGGCGTGAACGCGCTCGTCGTGTGCGGAACGACGGGAGAATCCTCCACGCTTACCGACGACGAGCACAGAGACACCATCGCTTACGCGGTAAAAAAAGTCAACGGCAGAGTTCCCGTTATCGCGGGAGCGGGAAGTAACGATACGGTTTACGCTCTCGACCTTGCCAGATGCGCCTGTGAAGCGGGCGCGGACGCGTTGCTGTGCGTTACGCCTTATTACAACAAGGGCACGCAGAGCGGTCTTATCAAAATGTTTACCCAGATAGCCGATTACAGCACGGTGCCGATAATTCTTTACAACGTGCCGAGCAGAACGGGTATTAACATAGAACCGTCCACTTATCTCGCGCTCAGCGACCATCCCAATATCGCGGGAATAAAGGAAGCGAGCGGAAACATAAGCAAACTTATGGATACGATGTCTCTCGTCGGGGACAAACTCGATTTATACAGCGGAAACGACGATCAGGTGCTTCCCGTGCTTGCGCTC
>JBJETX010000156.1:0-2940 GCA_051883535.1 Christensenellales bacterium
GCACGAATAAAAAACCCCGCATGAGCGTGAACAACGACGAACAAACCGTTTTCGCCGACGCGAACGACGGGTATAGCGATTTCGGAAGGTATAAAGTAAAATTCTATACCAATGAAAGTATGAATTACCTGAGAGGGGAGATAACCGTTGATTTCGATATTATCGGCTATGAAATAGAAAGCGAAAAAGAGTCGATAGTCAGCGTTTACGACCTGAATTCCGCGCAGTCCGGAACGCTTACGGTAGAATCCGAGAGCGCGGAGAAATCCATGACGGTGACGCTGCTGCTTAACGGGAAAGAACAGGAAGGATTATTCGGTATTAAAATCGAAATTCCCGAGGCGTTCAGAGGTAAAGACGTCAAAGTGGACTACGTGACAACCGACGGAAAAAGAATCGCGTGCGACGCAAAGGAAGAAGACGGATATCTGTGGTTGTCGGTAAATAAATTGGGCAAATTCGATATTTACGTAGGGGAAACCGACGGAAACGACGAGAAAATCGCGCAATGGTGGGTATGGTTAATAATAGGTTTGAGTTGCGCGATCGTCGCGGGAGGATTGGCTGTCGTAGCCGTTGTTCTGATTAAAAGGAAAAAGGCGACCGCCCGCGCCGCCGCAAACGTCACGGGAAAAGTGAACGACGCAATACCCCAATCGGACGAAATACGGGATATAGATACGGATAAAGGAGATAACGACGGTGAATAAAACGACTAAGAACGCTAAAATCGCGGTAACGGCAATTATAATAACGCTGATCGTTGCCGTTCTCGGCGTATCCTGTTTTTATATAGTAAAAACGTATGCGTATTGGACGGAAAAGACGGAGGACATAGCGGAATTGGAAGTTCCTCTCGACGAAGACTATAATCCGTCGTTAAAACACATTATTTTTCAGGGTATAGACGGCGAAGGGAATTTCGTCGAGGACGGCAGCGCGGAAGCGTACGCCGTAGTCGGGTATAACGGTCTCGTGGGCGAGGTGTCCGTTCCCGATACGCATAACGGAAAAAGCGTTACCTGCATACTCGCTCCGACCGAGGAAGGCGTTCAATACGCTTTTAATAACAATCTTATAATCACCACTCTGATTATTCCGTCGTCGGTCGTAAAAATCGGCGGAGGGGCTTGCTCCAATATGATAAATCTCACTAAGGTTATCGTGAAAGGAACGACGGGAAGCCTTGAAATGGGCAGTTGCGCTTTTGCCGGGTGTCTGAATCTTACTACTTTTGAAAGCGCGCGTGCGCTGACGGGCGATACGTCTACCTGTTTTTTATCGACGGGACTGTGATTTTTTGAAAAATATGTTTTAACGGTTTGGCGAAACGCTTATGGCGAGATTTATATACAACGGCCATTCAATAAGCGCGCTGTCGCAAAGTTCGTCGGGAAGAGCAATCCAGGATTCTACGTTCAAATTTATCGTAGACGTGCCGTAAACGGTAAAACTGTCGTTCAGGTTAAAAGACAGATTCGTCTGATCCGCGTTAGACTCGGAAAGGTAGTCTATATCTGCGGTTATTTCAAATCCCAATTCGCGTATATTTATTTCAATCGGATTGCCGTCTTTATCTTTGACGAAAGCCGTTGCGCTCAACAAAAACGAATACGAAGTTATCGACGCGTCGGCGGGATTTTCCGTAAAGTTAATCGTAGGCCGGTAAGTAAACGTATTCGCGGCGCGGCTTACGTAAGAGGGATTTTCGTCGGCGGGATTGTATTCCCGATGAATATCGTAAAAAAGATTATCCCTTATAGTGTTTTCCATAAGCACGGCGGGATAAAGGGAAGTGCCTATGGTAACAACGGTGTCGTCGAAACCGACGATGAAAACTCCGTCGGCGGGGATGACTACGGTATCGTTGGATTTTAAGGTCGTGCAGTACCACGCGTAAGTGGATACGACAAGAGTTACGGCGAGTACGATCGCCATAACGCAGTTAAGTATTACAAGCCACATTTGTTTCATTTTACTCATAATCAGTCCGTTAATCCAACTTGTTCTACGCCGAGGTTTATGCCGATGGAAAAACTGCAGCCCATAAAATTCTTGTCGCTGAAAGCAAAAGGCGTAATGCCGCCCGTATTGCCGTTCAGGTAGTTCTTATACGATTCCTCGTCGAGGAAAATAATTTTTACGCGTAGTTTAGCCGAGCAGTTATATGCCGTTCCGCTTAACTTTTTGTCAAAATATTTGCTGTCTCTGACTTTCAGCACGTTGCCTTCAGAGTCCACGACTCTTTCTCCGCTTTCGGGCGCCATAAACGTGCCGATTACGTTTTCATCCGCGTCGAGCACTTCGATTCGCCAGGTGAACAAACTTGCAATATTCTCGTATCCTTCGGTGCTTTCGGTAATAGAAGGCGCGCCGAATATTTCGGCGTACGAATCGGATAGAGTTACCGTTATATCGGAGACAGAGCAAATAACGCAATCGTTTATTTTGGTGGAGCGATAGGAAAAATCGACGGTGCGGCTTGCAAAGAAAGGCGCGTCCAGTCCGCCTTCGCCGGTTTGCCCTTTGTAGTTGTCAAGATCGTCGGGAGAAAAGGATATTTCCATGGGTTCGAGGGGCGCGGCGGTAATGGTGGTCTCCGTGGAGTCGGCGCGACTGTTCGAGACGAACCACGCGAAAGTGCCGACGACGAGTATCAGCACTAACGCAACCACTACGAATTGGATGCCCACGAGAATAAATTTTTTTACGAACCTTTTATCCATACTTTTTTATTATAACATATATATATTAATAAATCAATAATACTATATACGTCGTATTACGCGCCGTACTGCGAAGCGACGATAGTGAAAGTCGTGCTTTCGGACTCGAAAGAAATGCTGCTGCCGAAGATGTTCGAGGTTACCGTACCGCGATAAACTTCTATTTCCGCTTCGTCTCCCGGGGCAATGTCCGCAAGCGCGCAGTTATAATCGA
>JBJETX010000157.1:0-2938 GCA_051883535.1 Christensenellales bacterium
ACGAATGGCGCAACGATTTTCAAGCGTTTTACGATTGGGCAATGTCGCACGGTTACGCCGACGATCTGACAATCGACCGAATCGACGTAAACGGAAATTACGAACCGACAAATTGTAGGTGGGTTGATATGAAAGAACAAGCAAATAATCAGCGAAGCAATCATTTAATTACTTATAACGGAGCAACAAAAACGGTTACAGAATGGGCGGACGTGTTAGATATTAAACGAGATACTTTGTATGCACGGCTATTTGTTTACAAGTGGAGCGTAGAAAAATCATTGTCTTTGCCCGTAAAAGGAGGCATAAAATGAAAAGCGAGTTAAACAGTAGGTGCTGGGCGTTGTATAACTACCTCAAAGAGCGCGGCGACGAATGGACGTATCAAGCGACCGCCGCCGCCGAGATAGACGAGTACAATTACGACGGCAACGAAGATTTTTCGTTATTCCACGACAGCGCGGCGCGCCACTTAATGACCGCTGATATTCGAGCGATAAACGACAGCGGCGTAATTCAAAAGATTATCATATCCAGCTCGAAAGGAATTAAACTTGCAAACTCCGAAGAATTTGACCGTTACATACGCAAAGAGATTATGGCAGCCGTCCGCCGTCTTATGCGGGCAAAACGCAAAGCGGAAAAGGGCAGCCGCGACGGGCAAATGCGAATAACGTTCGGATCAGAGCGCGACACGGTAAAAGCCTTTATCGACAGCGATAAACATTTCGGCGAACGCTTGAAGATTGCAAGATTGAGAGCGAATTTATCACAGGCGCAAGCCGTGGCAGCAATGCACGAATACGATAAGAGTTTCGACGCGCCTATGCTTTCAAGGTTTGAAAACGGGTATTGTATGCCGAATAAATCGACATTGCGTAATCTCGCCGTAATTTACGCCGTAACGCCAGAATATCTCTTGACGGGGAATTTATCCACCGAAACGGAAACGGGCGAAAATGCCGACTTGCAAGCCGAATAAAGGGGGCGTAAATGGCAGATTACCGAATTAAAGACTATGAAACTATTTGTTTCAATTTGCTTGTCAAGTTGGGGCGCGTAAACGCCGAAAAAGAGCGTCTAACGCAAAACCTTATATCGGCTGAAACAAAAAGAATTATGAAAGCGGAAAAGTGCGACAAACTCGCCGCGTTAAAAAAATACAAAGCGGAGTTGTTTAACGAGTTAGTCAGGAAGAAAAAATCGGACGGAACGAAACCGTCAAAGGAGTAGAAAATGCTTAATTTTTTAATAAACTGTTTAATATTGCTTGGAATCGTTGTGACGGTTTTCTTAATCGCGGCGGCGGTTATATTCGGTACGGTCGCACTTATTGCGGTTGTCGGAAAGATTGTTGACTTAATAAAAGACGACAAAAACAAATAGTCGTAAATTTATTGCGCCGCTTTGTTAGAAAGTGCGTCAAAACGCTTGACAAAACAATTACAAATATTGTAAATTGTATTCGGTTGGTAGTGGTGACAGACGCTATCGGCGAAACTGAATACTATCAATCACTATACCTTGTAGGGTTCGGGGCTGTCACCCCGCCTTGCAGGGTATTTTTATTAAAAAAGGAGGATTAAACAATGGCAAAGTGTAAAAGTTGCGGAGCGTCGATTATTTGGATTGAAACGGTCAACGGAAAGAAAATGCCGTGCGACTCCGCACCCGTAACGTATTGGAAAAACTCAAAAGGGAAAGCAACCGTAATTACGCAGAACGGGGAAACATACCGCGCCGATCTGACGGGCGATATAAACAAAGCAACGGGTATCGGATATATACCGCATTGGGCGACTTGTCCGACGGCAAATAATCACAGGAAGTAAGCGAGGTTAAACAATGGCAATATATAGGAGTGTACATACAACGTTTTGGACTGATACAAAGATAGCGGACGATTTTTCGCCCGAAGATAAATACTTTATGCTTTATTGTCTAACAAACCCGTACACAAACATAATTGGTTGTTACGAAATAAGCATAAGGCAGATTGCAAACGATATGGGCTATTCGCGGGACGCGGTAGAAAGCCTTTTAAAGCGGTTTAAGGAACACCATAAAATTATAGATTACGATTTTGAAACGAAAGAATTGTTTATTAAGAATTGGTACAAGTATAATTGGACAAATTCGCCGAAGTTAGACCAGCCGCTTTTAACAGCAATTAAAGGCGTTAAGAATGACGCTTTTCGTAATGAAATAATAGATTTGTATAATTCAAGAGATACCGTATCTCTACCGTATGAATATGATAGCGATACAACTGATACTGATACTGTTTCTATTACTGAAACTATAACTGAAATTATTTCTTATCTTAATTCTGTACTAAAAACAAGGTATAGAGTAAATAACAAAGTTACGCAAAAACATATAAAAGCCCGTTTATCCGAGGGCTATACAGTTGACGATTTTAAGACGGTTATTGATAAAAAGGTTGCAGAGTGGAGGGGTTCGGAAATGGAACAGTATTTACGTCCCGAAACGCTTTTCGGAACGAAGTTTGAAAGTTACTTAAACGCTACTATCAACAAACCCGCTCCAACACAAACGCAAGCAAGGCAGCAAGAAAGCGCGATTGACCGTGCGAATAGATTTTTAGCAATGTACGAGCAGGAGGGAAGCGGAAATGCTTAAAATGGCGGACATTATAAAAACCTTTGGGCTTATAAGAATAACCTATCCGAACTCATACCAAACGAAAACGGACGAAGAAGAGCAAATGCTTTATGAGTTGTGGTTTGATATTTTCAAAGAATATCCGCGCGAGGTATTTTTGTCGGCGGTGAAAAACGCTATCAGAAACAGCGAATTTGCACCGAAGCCCGCAACGATTATAAAAGAGATTGAGAAAATGCAAGCCGCTTTTGAAAAGACGGACGCGGAATTATGGGCGGAGTTGACAGGCTGTTTGTGGGCGGTGTCAAATAAC
>JBJETX010000158.1:0-12739 GCA_051883535.1 Christensenellales bacterium
GTACGGCACTCCGTATTTCTCCAACTACATCAACAGCGACATGCAGCCCAGCGACGTCCGCAGTATGTGCTGCAGACTGCGTCTCGACCTGCGTGAGCTCCGCAAAAAGTCCGGCGGCTTCTTCGGAAGCGGCGAATCCACGGGTTCCGTCGGCGTCGTTACCATCAATATCCCCAGAATCGCTTATCTCGCAAGCGACGAGCAGGACTTTTACGCGCGTCTCGACAGGATGATGGACATTGCCGCCCGTTCGCTGAGCGTCAAGAGAAAGGTCATCACCAAGCTCCTGAACGAGGGACTGTATCCTTATACGAAGAGATATCTGGGAACTTTCGCAAACCACTTCTCCACCATCGGTCTTATCGGTATGAACGAAGTCGGTCTCAACGCGAAGTGGATTAAAAAGGATATGACTCATCCCGAAACGCAGGAATTCTCCAAGAAAGTTCTCAACTTTATGCGCGAGAAACTCAGCGACTACCAGGAAATGTACGGCGACCTCTACAACCTCGAAGCGACGCCCGCGGAATCGACGACTTACCGTCTTGCAAAACACGACAAAAAGCGTTATCCCGATATAATAACCGCTTCGGAAAACGGAAAAACGCCTTACTATACCAACTCTTCTCACCTGCCTGTCGGCTTTACTTCGGACATTTTCGATGCGCTCGACATTCAGGACGAACTGCAGACTCTGTACACTTCGGGTACGGTATTCCACGCGTTCCTCGGCGAGAAACTTCCCGACTGGAAAGCGGCGGCTTCCCTCGTCAGAAAAATCGCGGAAAACTACAAACTTCCCTATTACACGATTTCCCCGACCTATTCGGTCTGCAAGAATCACGGTTATATCCCCGGCGAACATTTCAAATGCCCCGTCTGCGGAGAAACGGCTGAGGTTTACAGCAGAATAACGGGTTACTACCGTCCGGTACAGAACTGGAACGACGGCAAACGTCAGGAATACGACGAAAGAAAAGAATACGACATCGCAAACAGCGTTCTCCGTCACGGCGCGCCCTGTGCCTGCGAAGAAAAGAAAGAGGAAGCGCCCGTCGAAAAGAAAGAAGTAAACAAAGACGGAATATACCTCTTTGCGACCAAAACCTGCCCCAACTGCAAAATGAGCGCGAATATGCTCGACAAAGCGGGAATCGGATATGAAAAAATCTACGCCGAAGACAACAGAGACGCGGTGAACGAGTTCGGAATCGTACAGGCTCCCACCCTCGTTATCGTAAACGGCGACAGCGTCGTAAAATATCAGAACGCAAGCAACATCAAAAAATACATCGAAAGCGTAAAGGGTTAAAAAAATTATGACCGACGTATTGATAATCGGCGGAGGCGCGGCGGGTATGACCGCCGCGCTGTACGCTTTAAGGAACGGCAAAAGCGTAACTGTTTTCGAGCAGGAAACGATAGGCGGACAAATCGCCTCCTCTCCGCGCGTGGAGAATTTTCCCACGCATAAGCGCATAAGCGGACTTGAACTCAGCGAAAAACTCTACGATCAGATAACCGACCTCGGCGCGGAACTCGAACTCGCAAGAGTGAAAAGCGTAATAAAAGAAGAGGAAGGCAAATTCAGACTGGAAACCGAAGACGGTGACGTCTTTTACGGTAAAAGCGTGATTATCGCCGCAGGCGTTAAACACAAGCACATAAACCTGCCGCGCGAAGAGGAATTCACGGGCAAAGGCGTTTCTTACTGCGCGGTATGCGACGGCGCGTTCTATACGGGCGAAGACGTCGCCCTGATCGGAGACGGAAACACCGCGCTCCAATACGGAATTCTCCTTTCCGAATATTGCAGAAAAGTCTACGTCTGCACCTGGTTCGACAAGTTTTTCGGCGACGAGGCTCTCGTTAAAGTCCTCAGAAAAATCCCGAACGTGGAAATCATACCCAACGTTTCCCTTTCCGCTCTCAACGGCGATGAGGAACTGAGCGGACTGACGTTTACGCGCCGCGAAGATAACACGACTTTCGAATTGAGCGTAAAAGGATGTTTTATCGCAATCGGACAGATTCCCGACAACAAAGCGTTTGAAAATCTCGTCGCTCTTGACGAAAACGGTTATATTGCGGCGGACGAAACGGGAACGACGAAAACGAGCGGAGTTTACGCCGCGGGGGACTGTCGCGCAAAGAAAGTGCGACAACTTACGACTGCCGTAGGCGACGGCGCGAACGCGGCAATGAACGCCTGTTCGTATATAGCCGCGCTGTAAGTTAATCGTACTTATTTATAACAAACGATAATAAAACGCTCTCGTGTTGAGAGCGTTTTATATTGATTTTTCTTTATTTTTTAAATTATTCGTCGGTTTTCTTAATTATCTTCCTCGGACATTTTTCCACGCAGGTGTAGCAACCCGTGCATTTTTTATAATCTATCACGGGAAGATTATCCACCATCGTTATCGCGCCTTCGGGACATTTCTTCGCGCACATTCCGCATCCTATGCACCCCGCTTTGCAGAACGCCATAGTCTCCTTTCCTTTGCAATGCGTTCTGCACGCTACGTATATTTTCGCCGAAGCAGGTATTCTCTCTATACAGTTTTTCGGACAGTTCATAATACACGCTCCGCAGGAAATACATATCTCGCGCGCCACTTTCGCCACCTGTCCGTCGGTAAGTTTTACCGCGTCCACGGGGCATACGCTTGCGCACGTTCCTCCTCCGAGACACGCCGTAGCGCAGATTTTATTGCCGCCCTGATACACCATGCGGTTCAGGCATCCTTCGTTTCCGACGTAAGAAAATTTGTCCGCGGCGTTTTGTCCGCCGTTGCATTTGACGACCGCCACCGTGGGTTCTTCCGCTTCAAAGGGAATTCCCGCTATCTTGGCTATTATCGCTTTCGCCTCGTTGCTCGTCGCCTTGCAATCCGAGAGACACCCTTTTCCGCACGCAAGGCTTTTCGCAAACCCTTCGCATCCCGTATGTCCGCAACCGCCGCAATTCGCGCCCGCGAGATTTTCAAGTATTTTAAGGACGGTTTCGTCCTCTTTTATTTTGCAAACTTTGGTTACAATCAGTATCAGCACGGCGAAAACCAACGCAAGCGCGGCTACAATACCGAGCACTATGCCGACCCTTCCCCAATTAACCGTTGCCGCTATCATACGCACCTCCTTACAGAGAAATCATATTGAAGACGTAAAACGCCATAGCCATAAAGCAAGCCGTCATCATCGTTATCGGGAACCCTTTCATACTCTTTCCCGTATTAAGATAATCGACTTTGCTTCTCAATCCGCTGAGAATTACTATCGCCACGGTAAATCCGACTCCGGCGAAAACGCCGTACAGAACGCTGACTCCGAGATTGGACGCGCCGAAAGACGCAATCATCGCGCTCTCGTCTATCACCGCTTCCGCCACGCCGAGAACGGCGCAGTTCGTCGTAATGAGCGGAAGGTATATCCCCATCGCTTTATAAAGCGGCGGACTGAATTTTTTGATGACTTTTTCTATCATCTGCACCAACGCGGCTATTACGAAGATAAAGACGATTATCTCCATAAACTCCAGACCGTACGGCACGAGCAGATATGTGTAAATCGGATACGTAATAAGGCAGGTTATCGCCATTACCACGGTGACCGCGACGCCCATTCCCACCGCGCTCGAAGTTTTCTTCGACAACCCGAGAAACGGGCAGATACCCAAAAACTGCACGACGACGAAGTTATTTACGAAAACGGCGAGAATAATTACCGTTAAAAAAGTACCCATAATTATTTACCCTCCTTAATCGTTTCCGCCGCCGCGACCGCTTCCACGGTTTCCGCCGTCATCGGCGCGTGATACAGTTTTTCAAAGCGTTTTTTCCTCATTTTCGATTCGATTTTCGTATACGCGCCGTTAAACAACGCAATGCAGAGACCGTACACGAAAAACGCTCCCGCGCTCGAAGTGAAAAACTCTATTTTGAAATCCCAGAGCGTTACGCCGAAAAGTTGTCCCGCGCCGAGAACTTCCCTTATTATGCTTATAGCCGTCATCGCCCAGGTAAAGCCAAGCCCCGTAAACAACCCGTCCAGCGCCGAATCCGCCACGGGGTTTTTGCTCGCAAAACTCTCCGCTCTGCCGAGAATTATGCAGTTGACGACGATAAGCGGCAGATATACGCCCATCGACTCGTACAGGTCGGGTATGAATTTATCGAGCAACATTCTGACCAAAGTAACGAAAGTCGCTATAATAAGCACGAACGCGGGTATTCTCACTTCTCCCGGAATTACCTTCCTGAGCAAAGAGATTATCACGTTACTGCAAATCAGTATAAACGTAACGGCAAGCCCCATTCCTATTCCGTTCATCGCGGCGGTAGTAAGCGCAAGCGTCGGACAGGTTCCGAGAACGAGGCGCAACGTGGGGTTGTTTCTGAGCAACCCGTCGATTCCTATATTTTTTATTCTTTCCGCTTTCATATAAGTCTCCTTATTCCGCCCGTTCGCCGAAGTATTTCGCCGCCACGTTGACCGCGTTGTTCAATGCGCGCGAAGAATACGTCGCGCCGCCCACAACGGTGTTGAAATCTTCCTCTTTGCCTTCGTATCCCGACAGAACGCCCGAAGTAAATTTACTCATAAGCGTCTGTTTTTCGTTTCCCGCAATACTCACGTCGTCTATACCGACGTAAACTCCCTCTTCGTATTTTGCCACGAGCCATACGGACACCGTTCCTTTCTGATATCCGTCGAAACCCGTGCTTTTGACGAGATAATTGCCGTCGTCGAGTTTATAGATATTGTCTATCCTGCCGATTTCCGTGCGGTAATCCACCTCGACTTCCTCGTACGCCACTTCTTTGCCGTAAATCTTTTTTATCGTCCGCAAAACGCGTTCTTCGTCGGAAACGCTGAGCAAATCGTTGCATATCGACAGCAACGCTCCCGAAACGAGGGCAATGCACATCAATACGATTACGCATTTGAACGCTTTGCTTTTAAGAAACTGCTTTACCGTCATTTCGCTTCCTCCTTTGCCGCTTTCGCCGCTTTCTTCGCCGCCGATTTTTCCTTTATCGCTTTAACGACCGAAGGCGAGCCGAACGGACGCGGACGGATATAGGCGTTGAACAAAGGCACGACGAGATTCATAAGAAGGATTGCAAAACTTACCACTTCGATTTTCGTTCCGTACCTTAAAAGGGCCGTCACTACGCCGAGCACGGCAAAGTATACGTACGACGCTACCTTATTGTTCGGACTCGTAACGTAATCCGTCGCCATAAATACCGCTCCGAGAATAAGTCCGCCGCTGAGTATCGACGGAAGAAACACGTTCCAGTCGTTTCCCGACGTGAACACGCTTATAAGTCCCGTCACCGCTATGTAAATAATCGGATACTGCGGTTTGATAACTTTTCTCACCGCGAGGTAGATTCCTCCGACGATAAGCGCGAGTTTGCACGTTTCGCCTATGCACCCCGCCACGCCCGTTCCGAGGAACAAATCGAGATTGCCTACCTTTACCGCCTGCAAGCCGTTTCCGAGAAGTTCGGTAAGGGGCGTCGCGCCGCCGGCAACGGCGTTACTTCCTTCTATCGCGCCGAAAGCAGGCTGTATCCACCCCGATACCATCGCTCCCGAAAAAGCGATAAAGGCAAACACCCTGCCCGCGATTGCGGGGTTGACGATATTCTTTCCCGTTCCGCCGAACAGCATTTTCGCCGCTCCTACCGCGAAAATACCGCTTAAAACGGGTATATACCAGAATTCGTAAGCAAGGGGCGGCAGGGTAAGTCCGAGCAGAAGTCCGGTAATCGCGCTTGTAAAATCGAATTGGCGTAAAATCGCCTTAAAACTCATTTTTTTACACAGAAGCCAGACGAATTCCGTCGCCACGGCGGAAAAAACCGACAAAACGAGGGTTACCGCCGCCCTTCCGCCGAAATACACGAGTCCGGCTACGGTCGCAGGCACGAGCGCGATAAGCACGTCGAGCATTATCCCTTTCGTCGTTCTTTTTTTCCTTAAATGAGGGGTGTCGCTGATGACTACCGTATCCATACTATTTCCCTCCTTTGTTTTCTGCAAGTTTTGCCTTGCATAAAGTTATGCTCTGCACGAGAGCGCGCTTGGCAGGGCAAACGTAAGCGCAGCAACCGCAACTGATACAGTTCTTCACTCCGCCTATCGCCGCCGCTTTTTCGTAATCTCCCGCCTGCGTGTAAAAATCTATCTGCATCGGAAGAAGTTTCATCGGGCATACGTCCGCGCACGCGCCGCAGTTGATACAGGGCGTCGGGTCGTTTATATCCGCTTCCTTGTCGGTCAGCATAAGAAATCCCGAAGTCGTTTTCGTCGTAAGAACGTCGGTACTGAGCATAGCGGGTCCCATCATCGGTCCGCCGCATACGAACATTTTTACGTCGTCCTTCGCTCCGCAATATTGCCTGAGCGCGTAAAAACTCGTTCCCGTCCTCACGAGAAGGTTTTTCGGCATCACCGCACCGTCGCCGGAAACCGTCATAACGCGTTCGTACAAAGGCTTGTTCAGTTCCACCGCTTCGTAAACCGCGTAAGCGGACGCAACGTTCTGCACGACGCATCCCGCGTCGGAAGGCAGTTTGCCGGGCGCGACCTTCCTGCCCGTGCAACAATATATAAGATGTTTTTCGCTACCCATCGGGTACGCTTTTCGCAAAATTACGACCTGTAAATCGTCGTAAGCGGAAAACGCCTCGATCGCTTCGGGTTTGTTCTTTTCGATTCCGATAACGATATTGCTGACGCCGACCGCTTTGGCAAGCAGTCTTATGCCGCAGACGACTTCCTCGGTTTTTTCCACCATAAGACGAAAATCGCAGGTAAGATAGGGTTCGCACTCCGCCGCGTTGATAATAAGCGTATCGACGGGCGTTTTCGGCGAAAGTTTCACGTCGGTGGGGAATCCCGCTCCGCCCATACCGACGATACCCGCTTCGGTTATGCGCGCCTTAATCGTTTCGGGTTCTCTGTCCGTTAGAGGCGGCAGAAATCTCTTTTTGTCAAGGCGGTCGTTTTCGATTACGACGAAATCGTTAAGCGCGCCGTTCGCCGTCCGCCTTTTTTCTATCCCCGTTACCGTGCCGCTTACGCTCGAAAAAATATTCGCTCCGACAAAGCCGCTTTTCTTGCCGATGAGTTGCCCCATTTCCACGTAGTCTCCCTGCGCCACCACGGGCTCGGCAGGTTTACCGATATGTTGCGAAAGCGAGATTACCGCAACGTCGGGCGCGTCGAACACCTCTATCGCGCTGTCGCGCGCGAGTTCTTTCCTGTCGGGAACGTGTATCCCACGGAAAAAAAGTTTACCTTTTCTCGGTTTCAAATCTATCCTCCTTGTTTCTCTCCGCCGTTATTTTTTCAAACACCGACGCAGGCGTTTTCTTTATTATAAGCGTGGTACACACCCCGACTATCGCGCCGCCAAGCACGCCCGTAAGCGCAAGATACGGCATAAACGACATCGCGTAAACCGTTTCTGTCACGAGACAGAAAACCGCCGTCTGAACCGCGTTGTGCAACACCGCCGCGCCGACGCTGATTGCCGTCAGGGTGAATACTTCTCTCTTTACCCCGAGAAGCGCCGCGCTGAACGCTACGGAAATAAGTCCCGCGCTTAAACTGTAAATAAGCGACCCGACGTTGCCGATTATCAGGCTTCCGAGAACGGATTTTACGACGACGAGGATTATCCCTTCCGCATTGCCGAGCAATACGAGCGCGAGCATCGTGAACACGTTGCCCAGTCCTAACTTCGCGCCCGGCACGATAAACGCGGGAACGAGGTTTTCCACCACGAAAGCGCACAACGCTCCGGCGCAAAGCAGAGAAAGCAACGCTATCCTTTTCAGCGTAAAGCGACGTTTCATAAAAGCACCTCGTTGTTTCCTTCGCCCACGCCTATTATTCTGAGCGAATGCGGAATACAGAAAATCGCGTCGCCTCCCGAAGTGATTTTTCCGAAAGCGTTTACGCAATCCGCTCTCTGACTGCAATCGGCTTCGGTAACCGCCGCGCCTTCCCCGTCGAATTCTATTTTATTCCGTCCCTCGGGAGTGACGACGACGACCGTCGCGCCATCCGAACTCAAAAATTCTTCAACGAATTCTTCCCCCGACTCGGTTATTATACCATTTTTTTCGGAAATGTCATATATATATATAAGATTTTCTTTATAATATACCTCTATTCTTTCAAGAGTTTCTTTCTTTTGCCCCAAAAATACGGATAAAAACAATGCGAGCACGCATACGACGACTATCGCGTAGATAATAAGATCCTTTTTTGCAAAGTATTTTCCTTGCCTTACGCGTTCGGCTCTGTCACGCATAAATCTCCCCTTTGAGGACTTCGTAATTTTCCACCGTGGAAAACACCTTTATCTCGCCGTCGTCGTCGAACGCGGCTACGATTTTTATCCCGTTTTCCGCGGCGTAATCCGAATAAGCAAACTCCGTTATTTTCCCTTTTCCCGCCGCAAGCAGACCCGTGGCAAGGCAATCCCCGAGGGCGGGCGAAACGCCGATAACCGTTACCGCGCACACCCCGTTATCGACGGGTTTTCCCGTTTTAACGTCGATAATATGACTGTATCTCTTCCCGTCTAACGTATAATACCGCTCGTAATCGCCGCTCGTAGCCGCGGAAACGTCCGCAAGCGCAGTCTTGAAATACGCCTTCGGTTCATTCTCCGAACCGTCGTTTCTCGGATTGGTCAACAATAAATCCCATTCCGAATCCGAGGCGTTTTTCATAAGAAACAAACTGCTCGTACCGTAACTTACGTACCCTCGTTTAATCCCGAGTTCGCGGCAGACGGATACTATCCTTTCCACGGCTATACCCTTGACTACTCCGCCGAAATCCATTTTTATTCCGTATTCTTTTCCGTTTACGGATACGGGCGCGGCTTTTTTCAGCAGATAAGTTTTACCGTTTTCCTCGACGAGTTCCGTTTTTTCCGTAAGCCCGGTAAGAGAGAGGAACGCCAAAACGTATTCTTCCGAAGGGAGGGAAAACGCGCCGCCGTCGTCTCTTTCTCTGTCGTAATCCTCCGTATGCGTGGAAGAATTGTAAAATCTTGCGGAAAAACCCCACAAATCAACGAGATTCGCCGCCGTCGGGTCGTAGTATCCGTCGGTAAGGGCAAACGCTTGTTCCGCCGCGGCGTACGCTTCGAGACAAACGCCGTCTATTTCGATTTTTTCTCCTTGCTCCGCCGCGTTGAATCTTGCGGGAAAAGACTGCGGATCGCCTTCGTCGAACGCGCGTGAAAGTTCGTCGAGCGTTCTTTCCGCTTTCTCGGAAAAAGTCCCAAACGTATCTTCCGTGCAGTAAAGCACGACTTTAAGCGCGGAACCGAAATGCGTCGCGTCGGTAAACGTCATCTGCCGTTCGCTTTCACAAGAGGAAAACGCGAAAACGGATACGACCGCAAAAACCGCTATTAAAGCCCCGACGACGAATTTTTTCATAAGTATAATTATAAAGTAATACCCGTGAAAATGCAACCGCATTTTCACGGGCGTTTTACCGTTAAACCGGCGGATTTCCGCATAAAAAACTCCGACCGGAGTCGGAGTTAGAAACGCTTTTTACAGAACTTTCGAGAGGAATTCTTTCAGCCTCGGGTTCTGCGGATTTCCGAAAAGTTCTTCGGGCGTATTCTGTTCCGCGATTTTTCCCTGATCCATAAACAGCACTCTCGTGGCGACCTCTTTGGCAAATCCCATTTCGTGAGTTACGATTACCATAGTCATTCCTTCGGACGCTATCTGTTTTATCAGATCGAGAACTTCTCCTACCATTTCGGGGTCGAGCGCGCTCGTAGGCTCGTCGAAAAGCATAACTTTCGGGTTCATTGCGAGAGCGCGGACTATTGCGATACGCTGTTTCTGTCCTCCCGAAAGCGTGGACGGATAGACGTTCGCTTTTTCCGCGAGACCGATTCTCGTAAGAAGTTTCATAGCCGTTTCTTCCGCCGCCTTTTTTATCTCATCTTTGTTGGAATACGGCGGATTGATGTATTCCTTGGGAAGAGGATACTTCGTTCTGTCGATTACGCGCTCGGCGTTCTCGATTTTCGTCACGAGTTTGAGTTTCTTTTTGGTAAGCGTTTTGTCGTAAGTTACCATCTTTTTGCCCGCTTTGTCGATTACCGTCTTCGTGCTTTCCCATTGCTTTTCCACGGGTTGAAGAAGAATTTTCGTTTCCTCGATTATTTTTTTGTTTTTTGCGATTTTTGCGTCGATTTTCGCATAAATCTTCTTCTTGTTCTTTTCGAGATATTTGTTGTAAAGCGGCATAATCTTGTTGTTCCGCTTCGCCGCGCGAAGTTTCTGCGTATTGACGATTATCGGCGCGAGCGTAATGTTTTTCATTACGGTAAGGTTGTTGAACAGATTGAACTGCTGAAAAACCATTCCCATTTTCTGACGGCACTCGTTTATATCTATTTTCAGGTCGGTGAGGTCCTCTCCGTCGAAAATGATCTGTCCGGCAGTCGGGTCTTCCAATACGTTCAGACAACGCAGAAACGTGCTTTTGCCGCCGCCGCTCGGTCCGATTACCACTATCCGCTCACCCTCGTTTATCGTTTCGGAAATATCGTCAAGCACAAGAAGGTCTCCGAATTTTTTGGTGAGATTGTTTATCTTGATTAAAGGTTTTTTATCTTCCATCATATCGTTACCTCGAATTACGAATTCTTCATGCGCTTTTCAAGCAGTTTTATGAGCATCGTTATCAGTATTACCAATACGAGATAGAATAAGGCAAGTACAAGGTACGGCACGATAAATTCATACGTACTGTTGGCAATGTTCTGAAACGCTTTCGTCAAATCGACCACTGCGATAAACGACGCGACCGACGTTTCTTTTATAAGGGTGATAAACTCGTTTCCCAAAGTGGGCAGCACGTTTTTGAACGCTTGCGGAAGAACGATGCTTATCATCGTGCGAGGATAACTCATCCCGAGCGCTCTGCCCGCTTCGAGTTGCCCTTTGTCAACCGAATTGATTCCGCCGCGCATTATTTCGCTTATATAAGCCGCGCTGTTAAGCGCAAACGCGATAATCGCTTCGATGACGACGCCCTGAATTACGAAACTGCCGATTATTATATTCCCGAAGTCTATCCCGATTACGGGAAACACGACGAAGTGTATGAGCAACAGTTGCACGACCATAGGCGTTCCTCTGAACACGGTTATGTAAACGTCGGCTACCTTCTGACACACTACTACAATCGGGTTTTTATAAGCCGGAATGGCTTTTATAACGGCTATCAGACTACCGAGAAGAAATCCGAGAATCAAACCGAACACCGCGATTACTACGGTGTTCAGCAGACCCTCAAGAACAATCTTGTAGCCTTCGAGCGTTACAAATTGTCTTACAAATATATCCCACATTTTATCTTTCCGAATTATTTGATGTTGCTGTTAGTGCTGGTTGCAATCATCAGGGCAGGCTGTTTATCGAGTACAACAGCGTTGATCTTTCCGTTGGACAGGTCTTTGATAGCAAGCGCTCCGGTCTTGTATCCGTTTACGGTGAGGTTCTCGAATCCGTCGTATCCGAAATCTTCGTCTCCTGCGGAATACATATATCCGGTAGTTCCGTTCTGCGTTCCGATGATAAAGTCTTTACCTTTCTGAGCAAATATCGCTTCGATTTCTTCCGCCGTCGTGCAGCCGTCGAACGTCGTGTCGCTTTCTTTAACTACGAGAACCTGAGCGGACTCATAATATTCGGTCGTAAAATCGTACTGTTCCTGACGGGTAGGAGTAACCGTGATTCCCGCCATAGCGATGTCGGCTTCGTTGTTGTTTACGCTCGTGAATATCGCGTCAAACTCGGTGTCGAGGATATAGAGCGTTTTGTTGAGTTTCTGAGCAAGCAGAGAAGCGATCTTCATATCTACGCCGGTAAGTTTGTTTCCGTTGTAGTATTCGAACGGGGGGAAGTAAGCGTTGGTGGCAACCACGAGGCAACCGTCTTTGCTTGCAGGATTGGTGTATTCGAACGTAGCCGTGCCGTCAAAGAACGAGTTTATAATGTTGTCGAGTTCTCCGCTTTCTTTAAGTTCGGCAAGCAATTCGTTCGCCGCAGTCTGCATAGCGGTGTTTCCTTTCTTCACGAGGAACGCGTAACTCTCCGCCGTAAGTTCTATTTCCTTGACTTCGACTTTCTCGGCTTTATCGCTGTTGCAGGCAACGAGCATTCCGATACAACTTACCGCAAGTACAACCGCAAGTAACGTAATAATAACTTTTTTCATTTTGTAAATCTCCTTTGGATTTGTTATTTTTGTTTTGTGAACTCATCATACACCCTATAAAAAAATAACGCAAGCGATTTTGCATAAATTTTCAAAAAAATTTTATAAATTTTCTTTTTTATGCATAGATATGCATTTTATGCGGAATATATTGCATAAATCTCTTGTGTGTGCGCCGTTCCGTCCCGGAGAAAGCCGTTATATGAAAAAACGCCGCCTCTTAAGAGCGGCGTTCAACGCTTGTAGACCCGGCTCAATCAGCCGTTTACGTTATAATCTTCGCAAAGAAGATTCATTGCCTTAAACAACTTGTGAAGATAAATAAACGGTCCGACTATTATAAACGCGCCGAGTACGTTCCACCCCCAGAAAGAGCCCGCTCCGAATTTATAGTCGATTCCGCGACGGTCAAGTTCGTCTCCTATACGATTGCAAAGTCTGTGCGTCC
>JBJETX010000159.1:0-2901 GCA_051883535.1 Christensenellales bacterium
GCAGGAAGTAAGAAGTTTTTTAGCGTTCTCGTCGTCCCATACGTCTTCGCTTTCTTCCCCTTCTTTTTCTTCTTCGAACATATCGAGGAACGTATTTACGTTTATATCCGCGTTATCGTTTGCTCTCAGACTGCCGTAATCGATAAGAATGGAAAACGCCGCTTCGACTTCAACGAGTTCTTCCGCGCTGTAATCGTCTATCGACTTATGTCCCGTTTCCTTGAAAGACACTCTTTCGAGCGCGTTCATAAACGGTATAAGTATTTCGTTGAAAAGTTCTTCGCTGTCGGATACGGGGATATCCTTAAAATTGAAGTGAATCATATATCCGCCGGTAAACTTCTCGTTCCAGGCGGTTTTTATATCCGTAGTCGAGAAACCGTCCTGCATCTCGAATACCGGTATATATCCTTCGTGATAAACGAGGCTCTCGAATTCGATATCGATGTCTCCGAACGGATTTTCCATTTCTCTATGGACGTAAGCCTTCTCGTAGTCGAGATAAATTCCGTCGTTGATTATATCCGCCATCAGTCCGGGCAAATATAATTCCGCCATTGCCCCCGACGCAAGAAGCACCACCACTACGATGAATATCTTCAGCATCGGCTTCAAATACTTTAACAGCCTCGTCATTTCGCTTTCCTTTTATCTACTCTTATTTATTGGTCGTACGGATTGCTCCGTCCCGGTTTATTTTTTTACTACCACGGCAAGGAATTTACACCCGTTTTCCGTCGTCGCCACCATTCCGTGCGGACTCGAAGAATCGAACATAATGCTGTCTCCCTCGTTAAGGTAAACGATTTGTCCGTGAATCATATACTTTAATCCGCCTTCGAGAACGTAATCGAACTCCTGTCCCTCGTGAGTGTTCGTTACGATAGGGTTCTCCAACGCTTCCTTGCTGAACGGAACTTCTACGTACAGAGGGTCGATTTTGTGATTGTAAAAACGGCTCGCAAGATGAAGATACTGAAAATCTTCTCTCCTGTCCACTTTAAGTCCTTTGCCCTTCCTCTCAACCGTATAAGCGTGCAGACAGGAAACGTTGCTGCCCGTCAGCAGTTCCGCGATGTCCACTCCGAAAATCGTAGCGCACCTGTTAAGGAAACTGAAGGTAAAATCAACTTCGCCGTTTTCAAGCGCAATATACTCTTTTTCCGTCAATCCGCATAACTCGCTCATTCTTTCGACCGAGATTTCCAGATCTTCACGAATACCTTTTATTCTCTGCGCAATCGCGTTTATTTCCATTATATCTCCCATACGACGACATACTGCCGCCTATTTTATAATTATAATATAACTCATAAAAAAAATCAATACCCAAAATACCTAAAAAACGCTTCCTCGCACTGTCGATACAAGAAAAGACGGAAGCAACCGCGCGTTGCTTCCGTCAATGATTGTTTACGAAAAAACTATTTTCTCGTTTTCGTCACGGTGTAACCTGCATAAACCGTCAGATTAACGCCGACCGAATCGTTCTCGTCGAATTCGTATCTGCAATCTTTATCGAGGTACCAGCCTTTGAATACATAACTGTAAGTGTAGGATATGTTCGAGCGGCTGTACGTTTCGACATATTCCTCGGGCTTGTATTCGGCGTCCTTGCTGTTCACTTTATTGCTCGTCCACCATCCGGATTCGTCGTTGTTTTCCATCTCTTCGACGAACTTCGCACCGCTCGAAATGGTAATCGCTTTCTTTTCGCCCCAAGCCATCAACTGAGTGGTAGCGGTCTTGTCCGCTCTGAGAGCGGCGATAGTTCCGTTATATCCCGCATCCCAAGTCTTGGAACCCGTAAGCGCAGAGGCTTCCTGCGTCTTGTATCCCTTGCTCGCAGCCTGGAAGGATACTTTCGCCTGTCCGCCGATATGCATAAGAACGACTTCATATTTGCTAACGAACTGCGATATCGTATGGTCGGTCGCATATTCTTTGGTAGCGACGGTTCCGTCGGAGTTCTCGGCGTGTCCGGTCGGACATTTCGCGTCGTCGGCTTCGGACACTTTCTGATCGCAACAACTCCATACCCTTGCGATAACGAGGTCTTCGAGACGCTCGGTGCGTTCAGCCCATTGCGTATTTTTGCTCTTAACCGACATATTATCGTAGTCGTAGTCGATTGCCGCCTGGATTTCGGATTTCATCTTGCTCCAGTTCTGTGAACTTGAGTTGGTTGCAAGTCCGGATACTCCCGCGCTCTTCCAGGAATCGTAAGTCTGATCGTAAATGACTTTAATCTTTTCCTGCGCGTAAACGTCTTCGCTTCCTTTGGATACGTCCGCGGAGATGCTCGTGTAGTAAGAACCGTCTTCCACGTCGTCTTTGATATAAACGATATTTTTGATATCTTCGGTCATATTGTTGACCATGCTCGCGCTGTAAGCGTATACGTTGTAGTAGAGCGCGCTGGAAAGTTCGGCTTCGGTCATATTGGTAAGCAAATATCTCACAATATAAAGTTGCTGCATTTCGAAGTTGAACTTACCTTCGTATTTCTGCTCGCTGTTTCCGCTCGCTTTGCCGTCTTCGTACTGCGTATTGGCGGAGTTGTAATCCTTCATTCTAGTTTCGCTTGCGCTGTAGCACCACATCCAGTCGCTGAGAGCAAGTTGTCCCGCGAGTCCGTTAATCGAACCGGTTTTGGCTATCGCGCTCTTCATTTCCGAAGTATAAGTCGTTCCGGGAGCGGTAGAACCGATTTCTCTCGTAATTCTGCTTATTTCGTACACTCTTGCGTCGTAATCTTCGATTACCGTCTGGAAACCGAAGTGATATTCGTAAAACGACGTGTAGCAATTCTCGCTGTAACGATATGCTTTTACGTAGTTATTGCGCTGTATGCTGACGTAATCCAACCATTCCGCGTCGGTGAAAGTATTCTGTTTTTCG
>JBJETX010000160.1:0-6145 GCA_051883535.1 Christensenellales bacterium
ACATTGTTTCATGGTGTGGTATCGAGTTTAATGGCGAACATTCTAACCCATTATGCTTTGCAGACGAATGGTATGTTAATAATGAATATATTTTTGAATTGAATATTCCGGATATTATTACGCAAATAAAATCTTACACTTTTCAAAATGCCAATTGGCTGATGTTTGTAACTATGGGGGATAGTGTGGCAAGCATAGATGATGGTGCGTTTTATGGTTGTGATGCCTTAACGAGTATAACTATAGGAAACAGCGTAACGAGTATCGGTAGTCGAGCATTTGAGGATTGTGACAACCTGTCAGAAATTAATTATAACGGAACAATGGCGCAGTGGAATGATATAAATAAAGGTGCAGATTGGAATTATAACACAGGGGATTATACCGTTCATTGCACAGACGGGGATATAACGAAGTAACGTTTGGCCATCGCTGCATCGGGACAGGGTACGATTGTGTTCGTTAGCCGTAATGGCTGGTGTTTCGCGGGTTAAAAAAGATAAGGGGGGAAATACTTTTTGCGACTCGTAAGGCAGGCAATCTTACCATTGCAATGGCGCGGTAAGCGGTGGTCGATTATTAGGCAATCTTAGTTTATAAACGGGTGCAGGACTTGATCCGATTGTGCCGACATACGCGTGTCGCTTGTTAGTTGCGTAGATTATATATCTGCAATTTTAATCGGCGAAAAAAGACGGGCGTCCCGTCTTTTTTCATTTATCGTTTCGTTCTTGCGGGAGCATAACCGATTTGTTTGTTTTTATGAAACACGTAACTTCCGCGTTTTTATAGTGTAAAGTTTTTTTCTTACTTATACGCCATACGGTTGAAAGTGCGGCTGTCGGTGTGTTACAATATACCGAAAGGAGTATTTACTTATGTTAGACGCATTCGATTACAAAGAGCCTTCGTGCGCCGTTTGCGGCGGCGAATCGTTTTATTATCCCGACTCGTCCGCGCCTCTCGGAACGGTTCCCGTTCGTCACGTTACCGACAAGTTGGATTCCGTTCTTGCCCGTAACGATATGGCGGAAGGCGAACGCCTTCTCGAATACTGGCTCGGCGAAGCGCGCGCGTTGCGCGATAAACGCGGAGAACTTGCCGTTCTCAGCGAGATGATGGGATTATACCGCAAGACTTCCAATAAAGAAAAGGGACTTAAAAGCGTTTATGACGGTCTCGAACTCGTACGTTCGCTCAAACTCGATTCAACGGTTTCGGGCGCGACGATAATTCTTAACGCGGCTACCACGCTCAAAGCGTTCGGTAAAGCGGACGAAGCGTTGCCGCTTTACGAGGAAGTAAGCGTTATTTACGACAAGGAACTTGCTCCTTACGACGTCAAACGCGCGGGACTTTTCAACAACGCCGCGCTCGCTTACGCGGACGTAGGGCGTTACGACGAAGCGGAGAAGCGTTATTTGTCCGCGCTCGACGTTCTTTCTCACAGTGAAAAAAGCGATAACGAAATTGCCGTAACGTACGTCAATCTTGCGCATCTGTACGAAAAAGAAGGGCGGGACGAGGATATTTATCCGTGCATCGAAAAGGCAATCGAATACCTCGATTCGCCGCGTATCGAACGCAACGGTTACCACGCATTCGTTTGTACCAAATGCGCGCCGTCCATTGGATATTTCGGGTTTTTCCTTGCGCAGGAGAAGTTCGAACAGCGCGCGAAGGAGTTATATGCAAGGACTTGAACTGTCGCGCGAGTACTATCGCGCTTACGGCGAAAAAATGCTTGACGAGGCGTTTGCCGACGTCAAAGACAGGATAACGGTAGGGCTTGTCGGCGAGGGGTCGGAGTGCCTCGGGTTCGACGACGAGATTTCCCGCGACCACGATTTCGAACCCGGGTTCTGCCTGTGGATCGATTCGTTGGACGAACGCGAATTCGGGTTTCGTCTCGAACGCGCTTACGCGAAACTTCCCAAGGAATTTATGGGATTAAAGCGTTCCGTCGTGTCTCCCGCGGGGGGCAACAGGCACGGAGTCATCGTGACCGAGGATTTTTATAACAGATTGCTCGGTTCTTCCGTCGCGCCGTCGTCGCCGTCCGATTGGTTAAGAGTTCCGCAGGAATATCTCGCGGTGCTGTCTTCGGGAGAGATTTTCAAAGAAGGCGAAGGGCTTTTTATGCAGATACGGCGCGTTCTTCTCGGAGGGTACCCCGAGGACGTGCGAAAGAAAAAAATTGCGGCTTGCCTTGCGCTTATGGGGCAGTCGGGGCAGTACAATTACGCTCGTTGCGTCTCGAGAAACGAGAGCGGCGCGGCACAGTTTGCCGTATTCGAATTCGTGAAAAACGCGGTAAAAACCGTTTATCTGCTTAACGGCAAATACTGTCCGTTTTATAAATGGGCTTTCCGCGGAATGCGCGGACTCGGGATTTTATCCGAACTCGAAATGCCGCTCACTTATCTGCTTGAAACGCCGAACGACAAAGAGACAGCGGAGTGCAAAGCGGGTATAATCGAGGACGCGGCGACGATGATAATAACCGAGTTGAAAAAGCAGGGGCTTACCGACGCGACGTGCAACAATCTCGACACGCACGCGTATTCCGTCACCGATAAAATCCGCGATTCGTTCTTACGCAATATGCACGTTATGGCGGGCGACTGATTTTTAACGATAATATAACGAAAAAGGGAGAAAAATTTATGCTTACCGATATAGAAATCGCGCAGAATTGCAAAATGAAAGATATAGGCGTTATCGCCAAAGAAGCGGGAATAGCGCCCGAACATCTTATCCGTTACGGGAACTACAAGGCGAAAATCGACCTTGCCGCGCTCGGACGGGGCGGAAGAAAAGGAAAACTTATTCTCGTAACCGCTATAACTCCTACGCCCGCGGGGGAGGGGAAAACCACGACGACGATAGGTCTTGCCGACGGATTACGCCGCGCGGGCAAAAAAGTCTGCGTCGCGCTCAGAGAACCCTCTCTCGGACCCGTTTTCGGGGTTAAAGGCGGTGCGGCGGGCGGCGGCTACGCGCAGGTAGTTCCTATGGAAGACATAAATCTTCATTTTACGGGAGATTTTCACGCGATAGGCGCGGCGAACAACCTGATTGCCGCAATGCTCGACAATCATATTCAGCAAGGGAACGCGCTCGGTATAGACGTTAAACGCATCACCTGGAAACGGTGCGTGGATATGAACGACCGTCAACTTCGTAACATAGTGGACGGACTCGGAGGAAAAACCAACGGAGTTCCGCGCGAGGACGGGTTCGAGATCACCGTCGCTTCGGAGATAATGGCGGTTCTTTGCCTTTCGGATTCGATAACCGATCTGAAAAATCGTCTCGCCGCGATTACCGTCGCGTACGATTTTAACGGGAAACCGATAACGTGCGGAGACATAAAAGCCGCGGGCGCGGCGTGCGCGTTGCTTAAAGACGCGTTGCAACCCAATCTCGTACAGACTCTTGAAGGAACTCCCGCCTTCATACACGGCGGACCGTTTGCAAACATCGCGCACGGGTGTAATTCCGTACTCGCCACGCGTCTTGCGTTGGATTACGCCGATTACGCGGTGACGGAAGCGGGGTTCGGCGCGGACCTCGGCGCGGAAAAATTCTTCGATATCAAGTGCCGCAAGGCGGGATTAACTCCGTCGGCGGTAGTGATAGTCGCCACGGTACGCGCGCTTAAAATGCACGGTGGAAAAGGGAAAAACGAACTTGCTACGGAAGACGTCGACGCCGTCGGCAGGGGGCTTCCCAATCTGCTTCGCCACGTCGCCAACGTCAGACAAACGTACGGTCTGCCGTGCGTAGTGGCGATAAACCGATTCCCGACGGATACCGACGCGGAAATCGAAAGGGTGGAAAAGGAATGCGCGTTTCTCGGCGTGAACGCCGTACTTTCCGACGTCTGGGCAAAAGGCGGAGAGGGCGCGGCGGCTCTTGCGGAAAAAGTCATAGAACTTTGCGAAGAGGAAAGCGGTAAATTTACCTTCGCTTACGACGACGAGGACGGAATAAAGGAAAAAATCGACAAACTCGTCAGAAAAGTATACGGCGGCAAAGGCGCGGACTTTACCGTTAAAGCCTCCGACGCGATAGCGGAACTCGAAAAAGCGGGATACGGCAAAATGCCCGTATGCGTTGCGAAAACACAGTACAGTTTTTCCGACAACCCCGCGCTTCTCGGCGCGCCCGAAGGCTTTACCGTTACCGTAAGGGACGTCAAGGCTTGTACGGGCGCGGGTTTTATAGTCGTTTATACGGGCGATATTCTTACGATGCCCGGGCTTCCCAAAGTCCCCGCGGCGGAAAAAATAGACGTCGACGAGAACGGCAGAATAAGCGGACTGTTCTGAAAATCCGCGGAGGATATCGGTGTTAAAATTGCATTACGGGATACCGTATGCGGCAATTTGACAGCCTAAAACAATAAATAGCGTAAAGGAAAGAAAATGGAAAAATTCAGCGACGTGTCGGTTTACAAGATATTGCTCAAAGGGGATTCGTTCGGAGAGTGGGTTTACGACGACGAAGGGAAAATAAACGGAGGCAAGCCGTTCGTGATATACACCGAAACGGCGCGCAGTTTTATCGAAACCGTTGAGAGAAAGCGTCAGAAAACCGAAGAAGTCATCGCAAAGAGCAAAGAGGGAGCGGATAAAGGAGAAGCGGAAAAGGAAGTGGTTTTCGCTCTGATAAAGTCAATCGTGGCGAGCGAAAAGTTCGCGGAGGGGACCGTTCTCGCAAGACTCAAAGACGGAACGATTCAGTCGCTCCTGGGCAAACTTTGAGGGAAAATGGAAAAGACGAACGCGTTGAGAATACTCGATTCCGCAGGGATAAAGTATGTCGTCAGGGAGTATTCTCCCGATATTACCGACGGAGAAGAAGTTGCGGCGGCGACGGGAACGGATAAAGAGAGAACTTTCAAAACTCTGGTCACCGAGGGCAACGATCTGAAACATTACGTTTTCGTAATCCCCGTGGATTCCGTGCTCGATCTGAAAAAAGCGGCGAAGGCGGCGAACGTAAAGCGCGTGGAAATGATTAAGCAGAAAGAACTCTTTCCGCTCACGGGATACGTTCACGGCGGGTGTTCTCCGATAGGAATGAAAAAGAAGTTTTTTACGGTTATAGACGATACGGCGACGTTGTTCGACACGATAATGTTGAGCGGCGGAAGGAAAGGGTTGCAGATCGAACTTGCCACGGGAGATCTGATTGCCGTGACCGAAGGCAGGTTTGCGGAAATCGCGTCGCTGAAGCCGAAGAGCGTTTTTTAGGGCGAAAACACCGAAAATACATTTGACAAAAGATATTATATAATATATAATACTTGTGCATCGGTGCGGCGCGATATTTTGGCGTACGCCGGGCAAATAACGAAAAAACAATCATAAAGCGAGGATAATAAAGATGAAAAGAACTTATCAACCCAAGAAAAGACAGAGAAGCAAAGTGCACGGATTCAGACAGAGAATGTCCACCGCGAACGGCAGAAGAGTCGTTAAGAGAAGACGCGCAAAAGGCAGAAAGGAACTTACCGCCTGACGGCACGCCTGAGTAATGCAGAAAATTTATCGCCTGACGCAACGCGGAAGTTTTGCGTACGCCTATCGCAAAGGCGACAGCGTCGCCACACGGCGTATCGTGGTTTATAAAGTTCCGGCGCATAATCTGAAAGTCGGAATCAGCGTGGGCAAAAAGGTGGGGAACAGCGTGGTTCGGAGCAGAGTAAAGAGGAGAATCGGAGAACGGTTCCGTCTGCTTATACCGAACGTTGCCAAAGGGTATAATTTCGTCGTGGTAGCGCGCGCAGCGTGCGCGGAGGCTACGAGCGAGGAGATAAACAAGGATTTGGTTTACGCGCTTTCCAGGCACGGCGTGTATAACGTGGAAGGGGCGGAATGAAAAAATTCGTTTCCGCTCTGATAATTTTTTACAAAAAGTTTATTTCTCCCGTATTGGGGAAAAGATGCGTTTACGTCCCGACCTGTTCGATGTATATGTGCGAAGCGATAGCGCAGTACGGCGTGATCCGCGGCGCGGCGAAGGGCGTATGGCGATTGTTGAGGTGCAATCCGTTTTCCAAAGGCGGCTACGACCCCGTGAAACCTAATCTGAAAGGAAGTGCAAAATGGACTTTATAAGTTTGATTTCCGCTAAC
>JBJETX010000160.1:6155-12576 GCA_051883535.1 Christensenellales bacterium
ACAGCGCGATCGGCGACCTGATTTACAAATATCTGTACGGGTGGGTAGTCACCTGGTCGGATAACTGGTCGATTGTAGGCGCGTTCAGCGTTACCGTCATAATGTTTACGCTGTTTTTGAAACTGCTCGTATTCCCTCTCGACATATGGCAGAAAGAGGTGATGCGCCGCAACGCGAAGAAAATGGAAAAAATGCGCCCCGCGCTGGAAAAAATTCAGAAACAGTGCGGCAGTAACCGCGAACTCCTTATGCAGAAGCAACGCGCTTTATATAAGGAAAACAAATATTCGATGTTCGGCTCCTGTCTGCCGATGATAGTTACGCTCGTCGTATTCTTCATAGTTTTCGGCGGATATAACGCGGCGGTATCCAAGCATACCGAAGAAACGTTCAACGCGCTCGACAGAGTTTACACCGCCGTTTACGAAGCGGACGAAAACGCGGCGCTGAGTGAGGACGAAAAAACGGCAAAGGCGGAAGAAGCCGTGCTGAAAGCGTACGAAGAAGAATACAAAGAATCGTTTTTCTGGATAAAGAGCATATTTGCCGCGGATACCTGGGCGGATACGATCCCCAATGCGGCGACTGCGGCGAAGAACATTCCCGATCTTAATACGAAGCGTTACGAAGTCGTTATGAGACCTCTTATCGAAAAATATAACGAGGGCTGGAACGGTTATCTTATACTGCCGATACTCGTACTGCTTCTGAATATCGCTTCTATGTTCCTTAACAAACAGCAGATGCAGCAGCCTGCGGTGCCGGGACAGACGGAAGAACAGGCGAAGGCGCAGAAATCACAGGCGAAGATAATGCAGTTCATTATGCCCGTAATGATGTTCGGGTTCGCGTTGTTCTATTCGGCGGCGTTTACGCTTTATATGATGGTAAATATGTTGTTTACAACGGTTATCAACCTCGTGTACAACGTTGTGACAAAGAAGAAAGACGAAGCGGAAAAAGATCGTATTTTGTCTACGACGTTCAAGAAATAAATCGGAGGAGAGATGGAAAAATATTACGAATTCAAGGCATCAACAGCGGAAACGGCTACGCGTAACGGACTGGCGGAACTCGGCATTACCGAAGAAGAAGCGGAAATCGAGGTCGTTTCCAACGGTGGAATTTTTTCAAGAGCGGTGGTGAGAATAACTCCGAAAGCGCAGGAAACGGAAGAAACCGCAGACGAAGCGGAGAGCAAGACGGAAGAAGTCACTGCCGAACCCGTAGTCGAAGAAGAGACCTCCGTAAAAGAGGACGACGCGCCGTCGGTCGAGGACAGAGAAGAAAAGTTCCGCAAAATGAAAGAGATGCGCGACGCGGGCAAGGAATATATCAAATCCATTGCCGCTCTTACCGGTTCCGCGGTTACCGTTGAGGGTAAAGTAAGAGAGGAAGAAGTATGCCTTTATATCGGAGGAGAGGACGCAAGAAACTTTATCGGGTACAAGGGCGAAACGCTTGAAGCGGTGCAGACGCTCGTTTCTTATTATCTCAACAAAGGAAACGAAAGCGACAGAATAAGAGTCGTGGTGGACGCGGATTTCTACCGCGAAAGACGCAAGAAGACGTTGACCGCGCTTGCGAAGAAACTTGCAAAACAGGCTTACAGTCAGCACAGGGAAATCGCGCTGGAGCCTATGAACAGTTATGAAAGAAGAATAATGCACGCCGCGCTCAGCAACAGCGACGAAGCGACGACGAGAAGCGACGGAGAGGGCAAAGCGAGACATATCGTTATCGTTCCGAAAAACGGCACGATGAGTTACGGCAACGCGAGCAGCGATTTCCGTAAAAAGGGTCCGCAGAAGACCAAGAGTTTCGGTTACAACAAGAGAAGATTTTAATGAGAGATACGATAGTCGCGGTTGCGACTTCCATGACTTCATCGGCGGGGATAAATATTATCCGTATCAGCGGAGATAACTCGTTGCGCTGGGTCGGAGAGATATTTTCCAGCAGAAAAATATCCGACGGAGTAATGGAACCGAACCGTATGTATCTGGGAAGAATAGACGGAAAAAACTTTTCCGAAAAGGCGTTTTGTGTTTACTACAAATCGCCGTTTTCTTATACGGGAGAGGACGTCGTGGAAATCCATTGCCACGGCGGAAAAGGCGTTACGACCGCGATAGTCCGTATGTTGCGCGAAAAAGGAGCGCGCCCGGCAGAGGCAGGCGAGTTTACCAAACGCGCTTTTCTGAACGGAAAAATGACGCTTAACGAAGCCGAAGGCGTTATCGATATGATTAACGCTTCAAGCGAAAGTCAGATAAAGACCGCTTACAGGCTGATGAACGGCGAACTTACGCGAGGCATAGAAGAATGTGAAAAACTTCTTGTGGAAACGGCGGCGACGCTTGAGGCAAAACTCGATTATCCCGAAGAACTCGAAGAGGACGCAAGGCTGATCGCAAAGCCGAAACTCGGCGAGGCGAAAGGCGTTTGTTCGCGGTTGATTGCCTGCTCGGCAAGACGTAAAACGCTGAACGAGGGCGTCTATATAGCGATAATAGGAACCCCTAACGCAGGGAAAAGTTCTCTTCTCAACGCCCTGCTCGGAGAGGAGCGCGCGATTGTCAGCGACGAGGCGGGAACGACGAGAGACGTCGTCAGGGAAAGCGTGGATTACGACGGAATCAGGTTTAATTTTCTCGATACCGCCGGGATCAGAGAAGGCGGCGCCGGGAAAGTGGAAAAAATCGGGATAGAGCGTTCGCTGAACGCGATAGAAAGCGCGGACGTAATTATTTTCGTAACCGACGCAACGGTGCCCGTAAGCGACGACGAGAGAAGGATTGCCGGGCTTGTTTCGGGAAAGAAAACGATAACCGTTCAGAATAAGACGGACCGGGAGGCGTATCCGAGAGAAGGAGCGATGAAAATCTCCGCAAAGACGGGAGAGGGCGTGAACGGGCTCGTGGACAGATTGCTCGAAGAAGCGGACAGAGACGGAATATACGAAGAAGGCGTAATCACCAACGAGAGGCACATTTACGCGCTCGAAGAAGCATACAGGCAGATACGCGAGGCGGAAGAAGGGTTCGACTTTATGCCGTCGGAATGCGTTCTCGAGAACGTTCGCGCCGCGCTTTCCGCTTTGGGAAGGATAACGGGGAAGGACGTGTCGGACAGCGTTATAGACGAAGTTTTTTCGCGTTTCTGCGTAGGTAAATAAAGGAGAAAGGAAATGCGTTGCGTAATACAGCGGATAAGGGACGGAAGAGTCATAGTGGAAGGGAAAACCGTGGGGAAAGCCGGACACGGACTGCTCGTGCTGTGCGGATTTACCGACGGAGACACCGCGGAAACCGCGGATTTTATGGCGTCGAGGATTGCGAAAATGAGGATTTTTCCCGACGAAAACGGGAAACTGAACCGCTCCGTTCTCGATGAAAACGGCGACGTTCTTATAGTGAGCAATTTTACGCTGTACGCGGACTGTTCGCACGGGACGAGACCGGATTTTTCGCGCGCCGCGAAAAGAGACGTCAGCCGCCCTCTGTACGACAGGTTCGTAAAAAGTATGTCCGCTATCGTCCATACCGAAACGGGTATGTTCGGCGAACATATGGAACTCGATATTTACAGCGACGGACCGATAACCGTAGTGTTTGATAAATAACGGATTCCGACAAAAAAGCAAGCCGCCGTCACGGCGGTTTTTTCGTATTACGACGAAAAACCGACGCGGCGACAAAAAAGAGTTTATCGGTTATTTCCGTTTTTTTACGGTTGCGGAAACGGTCGTCAGAGTTCGTTTACGGACAGAATGAATTGCTGTCCGTTCAGGAACGACGCAACGATTCCGTCGTCTTTGAGGTGAAAATCGCCGACAAAATAGTCGTCGAGGAGGGGTAAAAGTTCTTCCGACAGATCACGGGAAGAAAAACGGCTTTCGTTTTCCGCCGCTTCGTAAATCAGATAATTGTCCGTAAATTTCTTGTTTTGTTTGTTCATAATGCGCCTCTGTTTGTACTTTATTTCACATTTTTCCCCCGTATGTGTATTTTCATTTTATGACTTTTACGGCTGATTTTCAATATAAACGCAAAAGATATTTTGTAGAAAAAGGTCTAACTTGTGTAAAAAAAGTCGAATAGTGTCGAAAAAGAACGGAAACGGAAAACGCACCGTGCGCCGTTGCGGATTTATTCCGCAAATAAAGCGAGGGAGCGGAACGGTCGCTTTGCGCGCGCGTACACGCGTTTTTATTATTGACATTTAATTATTCTATTGATATAATAGTATAGAAATATATTATATATTATATTAAGGAGCAAGTAATGGAGAAGATTCAGAACAATTACAATCAGGACGCCATACAGGTACTCGAAGGGCTTGAACCTGTTCGCGTGCGTCCGGGTATGTATATCGGAAGCACCGATCTGCACGGGTTGCACCACCTTGTTACCGAGGTCGTCGATAACTCTATCGACGAGGCTCTCGCCGGATACTGCACGCATATAGAAGTATTCATTCAGGCGGACGGGAGCGTTACCGTACAGGACAACGGAAGAGGTATTCCCACGGGTATTATCGAAAAGGAAGGCAAATCGGCGGTAGAGGTCGTTTTGACGAAACTTCACGCGGGTGGCAAGTTCGGCGGCGGCGGATATAAAATCAGCGGCGGACTTCACGGCGTGGGCGTTTCGGTCGTAAACGCGTTGAGCAACAGCCTTACCGTTACCGTAAAACAGAACGGAAAAATACACGTTCAGCATTTCAGAAGGGGTATTCCTCTCGATTCTCTTACCGTAGTCGGAGAAACCGAAGAAACGGGTACGAGAGTGGATTTTTGTCCCGACGATACGATTTTCGAGTCCGTCACGTTCAACTTCGACACGAT
Organism: Christensenellales bacterium; assembly: GCA_051883535.1. Classification (GTDB taxonomy): domain Bacteria; phylum Bacillota; class Clostridia; order Christensenellales; family DTU072; genus CAG-1782. Next base: position 11,005 of record JBJETX010000160.1, read on the forward strand.
GAAAACGAGGCTCAGAGAACTTGCCTATCTCAACAAGGGATTGCGCATCAGTTTGTCCGACCTTCGTCCCGGACAGGAACAGAGCGAAACGTTCTATTACGAAGGCGGTATAGTTCACTTCGTCGAACAACTCAATCAGAGTAAGGAAACGCTACTTCCCAAGGTCATCTACGTTGACGAGAAAGCAAACGATTGCGAAATAGAAATCGCGTTGCAGTACAACACTTCGTACTCCGACGTCGTGTACGCTTACGCCAACAATATCAACACCGAAGAGGGCGGAACTCATCTCGACGGATTCAAATTCAGCCTTACCAAGGTTATAAACGAATACGGGCAGAAACTCAAAGTCCTCAAAGACAACGAGAAGTTGAAAACCGAAGATATTCTCGAGGGTATAACCGCGATAGTCAGCGTAAAACTTCCCGATCCGCAGTTCGAGGGGCAGACGAAGACGAAACTCGGCAACAGTTATATGAAGTCTCTCGTAAGCAAGGTCGTCGCGGACAAAATAGGCGAATTTTTCGAGGAAAACCCCAAGGTGGCAAAAGAACTCATAGCGAAGTCGGTCAACGCGCAGAGAGCGCGTGAGGCGGCGAGAATCGCAAGAGAGAACTTCCGCCGTAAAGGCGTGTTCGAGGGTTCGTCCCTTCCGGGAAAACTTGCCGATTGTTCGGACACCAATCCCGAGCATTGCGAAATATACCTCGTAGAGGGCGATTCCGCAGGCGGAACGGCTAAGGAAGGAAGAGACAGGCATTATCAGGCGATACTGCCGCTTAAAGGTAAAATTCTCAACGTGGAGAAGGCGAGACTGCACAAGATTCTCGACAACGACGAAATCAAGGCGATGATCAAGGCGTTCGGGTGCGGGTACAAAGAGGAGTTCGACATTACCAAACTCCGTTACGACAGAATCATCTGCATGACCGACGCGGACGTGGACGGCAGCCACATAAGAATACTGCTCCTCACGTTCTTCTTCCGCTTTATGCGTCCTCTTATCGAGCAGGGGCACGTTTACGTCGCGTTGCCGCCGCTTTACAAACTGACGAAGGGCAAGACCGAGAGGTACTGCTATGACGACGACGAACTCAAACAGGCTCAGGAAGAGATGGGAAGATGCGAACTGCAACGTTACAAAGGTCTCGGTGAAATGAACGCGCATCAGTTGTTCGAGACCACGATGAATCCCGAAACGAGAACGCTTTTACGCGTTACTATGGACGACGCGGTGGCGGCGGACGAGATATTCACGGTGCTTATGGGAGAAAATCCCGAACTGAGAAGGGCGTTTATCGAAGAGAACGCCACGCTCGTGAACGAACTCGACCTGGATATTTAAGGAGGACAAAATGGCAGGAAAGAAAGATAACGAACTGGAAAATATCAAGGAGATATTATCCAAAACGAGAATAATTCCCGTAAACGTTCGGGATCAGATGAGCAAATGCTTTATAAGTTACGCTATGGCTGTCAACGTAAGCCGTGCAATCCCCGACGTAAGAGACGGACTTAAACCCGTTCACAGAAGAATTCTGTACGCTATGTACGATATGGGTAACACCTACG
>JBJETX010000161.1:0-12568 GCA_051883535.1 Christensenellales bacterium
AAAACAAGCGATTGCTAAAAACAAAAAAAATAAACGTTAATCGTAATGGAGGCTAATATGAAAAACTATCTCATCAGAAATTATAATAACGGATTCGATATGCTCGACGACGCGTTCGACCATTTCTTCAGACCTATGTTTTACGAGGACAAACCCGACGGAATGAATACGGACATTAAGGAGACCGACGACGGATACGCGTTGGACGTCGAGTTGCCCGGTTTCGACAAATCGGAAATCGCTCTTTCGCTTGAAAAGGGATATCTTACGATAAGCGCGAAAAAGACCGAGAAAGAAGAAGAGGGCAAAGGCAAGGATAAATACCTCAGAAGAGAGCGTAAAATCCAATGTTCGAGAAGTTATTACGTCGGAGAAGGCGTAACGGAAAACGACATAAAAGCGAAGTATGAAAACGGCGTGCTCAATATTTGCGTGCCCAAAGATAAGCCGAAACAGATTGAGGCGAAGAAAATAGAAATCGAATAAATAGTTTCTCACCTAAACCAAACGAAACCGTCCTTAAGCGAAAGCCGACAGGACGGTTTTCGTTTAATTGCGTTTTAAGCGTTCTGCTTTGCGCTGTACGGATACCCAAATACGGATATATACATAAAGCAACTTTATTGATCGCGCGACGGGGAAGGCGCGGAAACGTTTATTAAGCCGTCGGTATCGTCGGATTTAGTCGCGTGCAAAAACAATAAAATACATATTAAATAATATTTGACAAAAAAAAGCATATTGTGTATAATTTCATACAACAGGCTTAGCCTTTCCTTGCCACCGTAATCGGCGGTGGCCTAAAAATAGTCCAGAAGGAGGTAAAACGACAATGAACAAATATCAGTTATTGTATATCATCGATAACGGTCTTGCGGAAGAAAGCAAAAACGAAATCGTAGACAAGTTTTCCGCGTTAATCGAGTCATTGGGCGGTACGGTTGAAGCGATTGATAAATGGGGTACGAAGAAATTCGCCTATGAAATCGCCGGAAAAACCGAAGGATATTACGTTTTGGTAAAATTCTCCGCCGAAGCAGGCGTTCCAGCCGAGATTGACCGTCAGATGAGAATCAACGACGCCATCGTTCGTCAGATGATAACGAGAATTTAAGGAGGCAAAATGAACAGAGTATTCCTTATCGGTAATTTGACCAAGGACCCTGAAGTTTCGGTTGTTTCAAACGATTTGACCAACTGTAAATTTTCCATAGCCGTTACCCGTCGCTACGGAGCGAAAGAGACCGATTATTTTTCGGTAATCTGTTGGCGCGGTATGGCGGAAAACTGCGGAAAATATTTGAGAAAGGGTAGCAAAGTCGGAGTATGCGGTTCTATTCAGAACAAAAACTACGAGACGAGCGACGGTGTGAAAAGGTATTCGGTGGAAATCGTTGCGGACGAAGTGCAATTTTTGAGCACGCGTAACGAAACGGAAACCAACGAGTTGCCCGAAGCGCATTCCGCGCCTGCCGTAAAGTCTCAGAAAATCTCCGATCTGAAACCCGTTGAAGGCGACGATGACTTGCCTTTCTGATTTAACTAATTTGGAGGAGTAATGATTAAAGAAAACAGAGGCGGATACAAGCGTGTCCCCAGAAGGAAAGTTTGTCCTTTCTGCGTAAATAAGGTAGACGAAGTAGATTATATCACTTTCGTTAAAGACCTTGAAAAGAACAGTGAAAAGAACTTCGAGCGCAACGGCGAACGTCGTCCGCGTTTCGTAGCCGAAAACGGTAAAATCATTCCCCGCCGTACCAGCGGAGTATGCGTAAAGCATCAGAGAGATATTGCCGTGGCAATCAAAAGAGCAAGAATTATGGGATTGCTTCCTTTCAAAGGAGAATAATCCGATTCCTGCAAACGCAAATCAAAAGAACCTCTTTTCAGGGGTTCTTTTTTTGTAATTTTGCTCATACCGACGGATTACGACAAAAGAGTCAAGCCGTTTTTATCTGTATTTTCGCCGTATCCGATCGGGTATTATTTTACGGGAACCCATAGTCCGTAAAATATTTTCAAGGGTTAATGTTGTTAATATAAATATTTGACAATGATAAACGGCAGGATTTATAATTGCGGTATATTTACTATAAAAACAGACAGGAGAAACGACAAAATGAAAAAAATTATATGTTTAATTGTGTGTCTGCTCGCTTGCGGTTTGACTTTTTCCGCTTGCAGCAAAGACGAACCGCATACCCATACCTACTCCGCGGAATGGTCGTTTGATCAGACGTACCATTGGCACGCCGCTACCTGTGAACATACCGCCGAAGTTTCCGAAAAAAGCGAACACACGTTGGTGAACGGGGTTTGCTCTGTGTGCGGCAATACAATAAGCGCCGCCGCGCAGGTAAGCGCAGCCGACTGTGCGGAAGCGTTCGACGCCGTAAGAGAGATACTTAACGGAAACAACGGAGCGAGCGCGATGAGTATCGTAACGCTGAATAACGCGGGCGACGGCACGGTCGGGTATTTTGGTCTGGGATTATCCGAAGATCAACTGGAAGCGTACGAAAACGATATCGGAGTCACCAATTCGATTGCGTTTACCTATTTCTTTTCCGAAATTCTGAAAAAAGACGATTACGTCATGTCGGACGAAGCGTTCGTATATGCGGCAGAGGAGAGCGCCGTCGCAACGGGTAAATTACAGGTCTATTATGACGGCGATTGTCTGTACGGCAGCATGTATATGCTTCCGATCGGAGTAACCGGAACGGGCTTGTTTACGATAATCATAGATTATGATTTCGCAACGGGTGAAGTTATCGGTTTCGAGTGGTTATTACGCGGTATCGGCGGCAGTGGTTCTTATTACTTTATATATAAAGACGGAGCGGGCTATACCGTATCGGGTGAAAACATTTCTGCCGTCGCATCTTATCTTGACGATAAACTTAACGACTATGAAGTGCCCGCATCGACCGACGTACCCTACGACGTAGTTGCCGAATGGACTGCGACGACCGAATATATCAACAATATGATGAGCCACAATTAAGTGGAAAGATAGAAGCGGAATAGCATATTGACAGAAGTTAAAATATCGCCGGTTTACCGATAAAAAACAACTAAAACAGCCCGATTCAAGCCATAAAGGAATCGGGCTGTTTTTATTGGCGTCGGATTTTTCAACGTAGACGCCTGTTTGATTGTAATAGCGTAGGTATCCGACGGATTACGCCAAAAGAGTCAAGCCGTTCTCGATCAGCATTTTCGCGGTGTCCGAGTAAGTTATCTGTTTTACGGTAACGGGCTTGTCGTCCACGATGATTTCCTTGTCGGTAATAAGCGACGGGTCGGAGTAGTTTGCCGTGCCGTCTTTTACGCCGCTTAATTTAAGATACACGTCGTTGAAAAAGTCCGACACCTCGTTGAGCCAACCCTCTTTTTCCTGCCAGAAGGCGTTTTCGAGCGCGCGGTCGTAGGCGGCTTTCTGCGGATACGCCGTCATCGCGCTTTCGTACAGGTTATTGTCGAGCACGTAAAGCGTGGCGGTAAGATAGCGCAGAGAATACATATATCCGCAATATCTTAAATACGGTTTTTCGCTCGTGACGAGCAGGTAATATGCGAGCAGATTGGCGTCGCGTTCACGCATAACGCCTTTTGCGTGGGCAAGTTCGTGCGCGGCGGTTACGACGAGATAACAGGACGGAGTTTCGTAGTTTATCACGGCTTCCCCGAGCGGCTGGAAAGTTATGCCGGTTGTTCCCGTATAACTCATAAGTTTGCTCGTTATCGCTTTTTTGATTTTCGGCGTATACGAAGAGAAGTAATCGTCGTCTATGCGACGGTATTCGTCGATAAGCACGTCCGCGAGTTCGTCAAAGGAATACGGACATACGGATTTTCCGTCGGCGTATTCGAGAGAATCCGCTATTGCGGAAAAATCGTCGAAGTACGCGTATACGATTTCCGCCGTTTTTTCCGCGGAAAGTTGTTCGCCTTGGTATTTTGGCAAGGGCATTTCTTTCCTGTTATAACAACCGCCCGCCGTAGCGACGTAAACGAACGCGACGAGCAATACGGCAAGCGCTATCGTTTCCGCAAGAGACAAAGCGTCCGTGCGGCGTTTTTTTCTCAGAAGATAAATAACGCGGACGAACCCTGCAATCAGAATACACGCGGACAGAATGACGAAAACTCCGAAGACCGAAAATCCGAACAGGTCGGTTACGTGACCCGCGGCGAAAACGTACGCTCGGGATAGTCCTCTTGCAAAGAAGTATTCGGAAACGTCCTCGCTGAGTTTAAGCAAAGAAAAAATCGCAATAAGCGCGATAAAAACGCCTATTACGATTGCTTTTCTTACGAGTTTAACGTGTTTGAGTTTCATTACAGTTCGGCTTTTATCCCTTCGAGCAAAGCGGACGCTTTTTCCTCCGCCGTAACTTCGGAATCCGAGTAGCACAGTACGTAAACTTTGAGTTTGGGTTCGGTGCCGGACGGGCGTATGCAGACGAACTGACCGTCGTCGAGGTTGTATTTTATGGCGTCGGTGACGGGAAGGTCGATATCCGTCGTCTTGCCGGACGGATAGGCGTTCTTTCTCGACAGATAGTCCGAGGTGAACAGGACTTTTTCTCCCGCGATTTCGGTAATCGTTTTTTTGCGGAGTTTCGCCATAGTTTCGGACATGTTTTTCATAGCGTCCACGCCTTTATAGGCTACGGAAGTAACCGCTTCGCGGTAGTATCCGTATTTTGCGAACAGTTCCTGCAAGCGTTCGTAAAGACCTTTGCCTTTCGAGACGTAGTAGCATACCATTTCCGCGGTGAGCATAGAGGCGACGACGGCGTCTTTGTCTCGCGCGTGAGTGCCGCGCAGGTATCCGTAACTTTCTTCGTATCCGAATATAAACGTATACGCGCCGCTCTTTTCCCATTCTTTGATTTTTTCACCGATGAATTTGAAACCCGTCAGCACGTTGAAAACGGTTACGCCGTTTGCCTGAGCGATTCTGTCGGCGAGGGTGGTCGTAACGATGGTTTTTACGATTGCGGGATTAACGGGCATAGCGTTCGTTTCTTTGAGACGCGTGATAATATAGTCGAGAAGAAGCGCGCCGATCTGATTGCCGTTAAGGAGACGGAATTTGCCCGAATAATCTTTTACGGCAAGCCCCATACGGTCGCAGTCGGGATCTGTGCCGATTACGACGTCCGCGCCGATTTTTTTACCGAGGGCAATACCCATTTCGAGAGCCGCGGGGTTTTCGGGGTTGGGAATCGGCACGGTGGAAAATTCCGTGTCGGGCGCGGTCTGTTCTTCAACGCATGTTACGTTTATGCCGAGCCGCGAAAGAATCGTGGTTACGGGAACGTATCCCGAGCCGTGAATGGGCGTGTAAACGAGTTTGAGATTGCCTCCGTATTCGGCTACCGCGTCGGGCGACAGCGAAAGTTTCTCTATTTCGGAATAATAACATTCGTCAATCGTCTTTCCTATTACGGTGACGTTTTCGTTTATAGCCGCGTTATCGAGATTTTTTATGCTGTCGGGGAAAGGAACGGCGTCTTCTTTAACGGAGAAGTAATCGGTTATTTTATCGATAAAGCCGACTACGACCGCGGTATCTTCGGGGCTCATCTGCGCGCCGTCCGCGCCGTAAACTTTATAGCCGTTGTATTCTTTGGGATTGTGACTTGCGGTTATCATAATACCTGCCGCCGCGTTGAGTTTTCTTATGGCGTAACTGCACATGGGAACGGGGTGAACGTTGTCGAAAATAAAACTTTTTACTCCGTACGCGCTGAGGACGCAAGCGGCTTTTTCGGCAAATTCGAGACTGAAACGGCGCGTGTCGTAACTGATTACCACGCCGCGGTTTTTCGCGTCTTCGCCGAGCGAACAGATAAATTCCGCGAGACCGCCCGTTGCTCTTGCGACGGTGTATAAATTCATACGGAAAGTGCCGAGTCCGACCGTTCCGCGCATTCCCGCCGTGCCGAACGCGAGGGGCGCGGCGAACCTGTCTTTTATTTCTTCGGGGTCGTTACGGATAGCGTCGAGTTCCGCTTTTTCCGCGTCGGTAACGTGGGCATACCAAAAGTCAAAAGATTCTTTTCCCAACATATTATTGCTCCTTTAACAACCGCTTTACGCGGCAAATATATAATATTATATCATAGTAAAAAAGATAACGCAAGACGCCGCGAACGGATAAGAAGTGACAAACTTCCGCGGTTATGCTATAATGAATTAAATTTCAAAGACAACCAAGCGCCCGCTACGGCTTAGAGGAAGAGGATATGAGAGCGTACGACGTAATCAGAAACAAACGCGACGGGAAAGAACTTTCCACGGAAGAAATCAACTTTTTTGTGGAAAATTACGTTTCGGGGGTTATTCCCGATTATCAGGCGGCGGCGTTTTGTATGGCGGTTTATTTTTCGGGAATGAACGAACGCGAGACCGCCGATTTTACGTTTGCCGTCAGAGATTCGGGAGAAAAACCCGATTTTTCCGCCGTGAAAGGAATTCGCGTAGATAAACATTCGACGGGAGGAGTGGGCGATAAGACGAGTCTTATAGTTATACCCGTGGTCGCCGCCTGCGGACTTAAAGTCGCAAAAATGAGCGGCAGGGGACTCGGGCATACGGGCGGCACTATCGACAAATTGGAATCCATACCCGATTTCAGGACGGAAATGTCCGCGGAAGAAATTATTTCCGTCGTCAACTCCGTAGGAATGGCTATCGTCGGGCAGAGCGAACGCCTTGCGCCTGCGGACAAAAAACTGTACGCGCTTCGGGACGTAACCGCCACGGTGGACAGTATACCTCTTATAGCCGCAAGCATAATGGGCAAGAAACTCGCCGTGGGCGACGATTGTATTCTGCTTGACGTAAAAACGGGCAGCGGCGCGTTTATGAAAAACAGAGAAGAAGCCGAAAAACTTGCGCGGGTGATGACGGATATAGGGAAACGCGCGGGGAAGAAAACCGTCGCGCTTATAACGGATATGGACAGACCTCTCGGAAACGCGATAGGCAACGCGCTCGAAATGCGCGAAGCGCTCGGGGTTCTCAACGGAACGGATACGGGAGAATTGTACGATTTCTGCGTTGCCCTTGCCGCGGAAATGCTCGTTATGGCGGGGAAGGGAAGTTTCGGCGAGTGTGAAAAACTTGCCGCCGAAGCGATAAAATCGGGAAAGGCGTTAAAGACTTTCGCCGCGGCGGTAAAGGCGCAGGGCGGAGACGAAAGCGCGGTTTTTTGCCCTGATAAATTGCAGATAGCGAAATTTTCGCGCGAAGTGAAAGCAACGGACGGCGGATATATAACCGCGACGAACGCGGAAGAATACGGAGCGGCAAGCGTGGCTCTCGGCGCGGGGAGAAACAAAGCGGGGGATAAGATTGACCTCGGAGCGGGGATAATACTGAATAAAAAAGTCGGAGACGCGGTAAAGAAGGGAGATACGATAGCGTGGCTGTACGCGTCGGACGAAAAACTTTTCGCGGAAGCGGAAAAGAGAATACTGCGCGCGACGAAAATAGGACGAACAAAACCGATCGTCGGGAAAATGATTATCGAAAAAATATACTGAACGGAGATAGCAAATGGAACTTAAAGAAATACTTGCAAAATGCGACCATACGATACTTAAACAGACCGCTACGTGGGAAGACGTGAAAAAGGTGGTGGACGAGGGGATAAAATATGGTACGGCGTCCGTATGCATTCCGCCGTGCTTCGTCGGACAAGCGAAAGCGTATTCTGGCGGACGGGTTCCCGTATGCACCGTAATCGGGTTTCCGAACGGATATAATTCGACGGAAGTCAAGGTTTATGAAACCGAACGCGCGGTTGCCGACGGCGCGGATGAAATCGATATGGTAATCAATATCGGAACGCTTAAAAGCGGCGCGCTCGCCGACGTGACGAGCGAGATAAAAGCGGTAAAAAAAGCGTGCGGAGACAAGGTGCTTAAAGTAATAGTAGAAACCTGTCTTCTTACCGAGGAAGAGAAAAAGGCGGCGTGTAAGGCGGTTACCGACGCCGGCGCGGATTATATCAAGACTTCCACGGGTTTTTCCACGGGAGGCGCGACGTTTGCCGACGTTAAACTTTTTAAGGAAAACGTAGGCGAGGGAATAAAAATAAAAGCGGCTGGCGGAATATCGTCGGTTGAGGACGCGGAAAAGTTCATCGCGCTCGGCGCGGACAGGCTCGGAACGAGCAGAATAGTGAAAATCGCTGTCGAACGGGAAAAGAATAAGGAGGGAATATGAGTATACCTACGCCGCATATTTCGGCAAAAGAAGGAGATTTTGCAAAAACGGTGCTTATGCCGGGAGACCCGATGAGGGCGGAGTTTATTGCGAAAAATTTTCTCGAAAACGCCGTTCTCGTAAACGACGTAAGGGGCGTTCACGGTTATACGGGTTATTATAACGGTAAACGCGTTTCGATAATGGCTTCGGGAATGGGACAGCCGTCTATCGGGATTTATTCCTACGAATTGTTCAACTTTTACGGAGTGGATACGATAATAAGAGTGGGAAGCATGGGCGGATACGACAGGAAACTGCACGCGAAAGACCTCGTTATCGCGCTCAACGCCTGTACGAACGGCAATTACGCCGCGCAGTATCGTCTTCCCGGAACGTATTGTCCGCTCGGCGACTTCGAACTTGCGGTCAGGGCGGCTTCATTATGCGAAAAATACGGCGTGCCGTACGCCGTCGGGAGCGTGCTTTCTTCCGACGTGTTTTATAACGACGGCGACGAGTACGAAAAATGGAACGCAATGGGAATTCTCGGCGTGGAGATGGAAGCCTACGCGCTTTACTGCAACGCCGCGGCGGCAGGAAAAAAAGCGTTGTGTATATGCACGGTAAGCGATTCTTTCGTTTATCGGAATGAAAATCTGACGGCGGAAGAGAGGGAACGCGGATTCGGCGATATGATAAAAATCGCGCTCGAACTTGCGTAAAATCGGTATGGGAAAGAGAGTTATCCTCATAGTCGCGGACAGTTTGGGAATAGGAGACGCACCGGACGCGGCGCTTTACGGAGACGAAGGGAGCAACACACTCGGCGCGATAAGAAAGAGCGGTTTTTTTAATTGCCCTAATCTCGCTTCGCTCGGTTTATTCAATATCGACGGAGTGGGCGGCGGAGCGGAAAAACCGAAAGCGGGTTTTGTTAGGCTTACCGAACGTTCGGCGGGAAAGGATACGATAACGGGGCATTGGGAGATTGCCGGGCTGATTACCGACCGACCGTTTCCCGTTTATCCGAACGGTTTTCCCGAAAGCGTTATTGCGGAATTCGAGAAAGAAACGGGTAAAAAAGCAATCTGCAATAAGCCGTATTCGGGAACGGAAGTGATAAAAGATTACGGAGAAAAACAACGGCAAAGCGGAGATCTTATCGTGTATACTTCGGCTGACAGCGTATTTCAGATCGCCGCGCACACCGATTCCGTCACGGAAGAGGAACTTTACGGTTATTGCCTTAAAGCAAGAAAAATTCTTTCGGGGGAACACGCGGTAGCAAGGGTAATAGCGCGCCCGTTCTGCGGCGAATATCCGTTCGTAAGAACTTCGGGCAGACGGGATTTTTCCTTGCCGCCAACGGGGAAAACCATGCTTGACCTTATAAAGGGAACGGGGAAAGAAGTCGTTTCCATAGGCAAGATAAACGATATTTTTTCGGGCAGAGGCGTAACGCGCGCCGTTCATACGGACGGGAACGAGTCGGGAATGAAAGAGACTTTACGCGCGATGGACGAATGCACAAGCGGACTTATTTTCGTCAATTTGGTAGACTTTGATATGAAGTACGGGCACCGAAACGACGTGGACGGATACGCAAAGGCGATGACGGAATTCGACTCGGAATTATCTTTTGTAATCGAAAAAATGAAGGATGAAGATTTGCTCGTTATTACCGCCGACCACGGGTGCGACCCGTCCACCCCGTCTACGGATCATTCGCGCGAGCGCGTGCCCGCGCTGTTTTACGGAAAGTCCGTCAGATCGGGAGTAAATATGGGAACGCGTTCATCCTTTGCGGATATTTCGGCAACGCTGCTCGACTATCTCGGCATAGACAAAGATAAAACGAGCGGAGAAAGTATGGCGAAAGATTTGTTCCTGTAAAACGGGCGTTCGACGGGGAAAACTTAAAGTTCCGCTTTTTTGGATAAGAATAATAATACGTCAGGCTTGCGCCGATTCGATTAGTTTCTTAATGTGTATTTCTACGCTATCTAAACACGGAAGTATACAGTTTTCATTCTTTAATATCAATGGTAATTCCGTACAACCTAAAATAACCGCTTCTATTCCATACGCACTCTTCATTTTTTGAATTATGTCGTTGAACTCTTTTAACGTGGCTTCTTTTACTATACCAAATTCAAGTTCTTCATATATTCTTTTAGCGATAAGTTCTCTGTCGGCTTTATCGGGAACGACTACGTCTATTCCCGATTGCAACAAATCCTTTTTCATAAAATCCTGTTCCATAGTAAAGATAGTTCCTAAAAGCCCGACCTTTTTATATCCCCTGTCAATTACTTCACCGCATACGGCTTTCGGAATACTCACCAATAACACTTCCGTATTATTTACAACTTCGTCATATACTATATGCATAGTGACTGCCGTTAAGGCAATAATTTCGGCTCCGCTATCTTCTAATATCTTTACTTTTTCGGAAAGATACTCCGATAATTCCCTATATTGTCCCGTTGAGACTAATTCCCATGCCTTACGGAAATTCACACTCTCAATTGCTATCTCCGGCATATCTTTACCGCCGGTAGCCTTATCTATTTTTGAATTCAATTCTTTATAATACATAACGGTAGATTCGGGACCCGTTCCACCGATTAAACCTATTTTTTTCATTTGATATGCTTACTCCTTTTCCGTAAATCGTAGACGTTTACGCGCCGACGAAAAGTCCTTTCAGCATTTCCACGACGAGAATCCGCATATCGGGATAGGAGAGATACGAGTGCTTGTCGTAAACGCATTCGTGAGCGTACGATTCCACCGTTTTTATGGCGAGATGAACCCTCTCTTTTGCGTCGGGTAACGCTATTCCGCAGGCGTTCAGACGTTCGGCGACCCGTTCGGTCATTTCGTCTTCGAGTTCGATGAAACGCAGGCGAACAGCCTCGTCGGTATGCGACAGCGAGTGCAACGCCTCGTGTATCGCGGCGTTTTGTTTGTGCATTTTTACCACGCTGTCAACCGCGTGTTTCAAAATAAAGTCAAAATCGAGGGGAGGAGTGAGTTTGTCGAACATTTCGAGAATGGGACGGAATACCTGCTCGACGTAAATGTCCATTACTTCGATGAGTATATCGCGTTTGTCACGGAAATATCCGTATACTATACCCGTGGATACCCCCGCTTCTTTCGCAATCTCGGCGGTGTTCGTGCTGTAATACCCTTTTTGCGCGAAAAGAACGTAACCCGCTTCTATTATCCTTTTCTTTTTGTCGATTGACCGCTGTTGTCGCGGCGTGCGAACCGTTTCAGCCATACTTCCTCCGCATTTATCTACGTTTAACGCTATTATACAACATTATCGGAAAATACGCAAACCGCCGCCGCGTAAGTTTTTGCTTTGTCAAAGAACGTTTGAAATAATCCGAAATTTTTTTCATATTTTTACGCAATGCGCTTGACATTCGTTTTTGCCATGCATATAATATAACCGAAAATATGAATGTTAGTTCACATTCAGGAGGACGGTATGCCGATTGGAGTCGCGCCGGAAAAGACGGCGCTCAGGGTTGTTAAAGTGCTTGCGGACGATAAGACGCGTAAGCATCTCGAAAGTCTCGGAATAACGGTGGATTCGAAAATCGAAGTCGTTTCGAAGAGCGGAGGGAGTATTATCTGCAAGGTAAAAGACGGGCGACTTGCTCTGGACGGATTTCTTGCGGCGAAAATACTCGTTGTGTAAAAAAGAAGGAGGTATATATGGAAAAGAAACTGAACGAACTTATCCCCGGGCAGCGCGGAATAATAAAGTCGGTCGGCGGCGACGGGCTGTTGCGCCGCAGATTGCTCGATATGGGCGTTACGCTGGGGGCGGAGGTGGCTATGCGTAAGCGCGCGCCTCTCGGAGATCCGCTGGAAGTTACTTTGCGCGGATACGAACTTACCCTTCGCAACGCCGAAGCGGAAAAGATAATTACGGAGGTGAAAGATGCTTAAATTTGCGCTTGCGGGAAACCCGAATTGCGGCAAAACGACGTTATTCAACGGACTCACGGGGTCTACGGCGCATGTCGGCAACTGGCCGGGCGTTACCGTCGACAAAAAAGAGGGCGTATATAAAAAATGCGCCGAACCCATACAGATAATCGACCTGCCCGGAATATATTCTCTTTCGCCGTACACGCCCGAGGAAGTAATAGCGAGAAATTACGTACTTGAAGAAAAGCCCGATTGCATAATAAACGTCGTGGACGCGACCAATCTCGAACGCAATCTTTATCTTACGACGCAACTTATGGAAATCGACGTGCCGATGATAATCGCGCTCAATATGATGGACGCGGTCGCTAAAAACGGAGATAAAATC
>JBJETX010000162.1:0-2866 GCA_051883535.1 Christensenellales bacterium
ATGAGCGGCTCGCCGATTATTCAGGACGGCAAACTCATCGGGGCGGTAACTCACGTATTCACTAACGATTCCACGATTGGATACGGCATATATATCGATTGGATGATAAACGAAGCATAATAAAATTCTTTCCGAATATTATTTAATATGCGGAAAAAGAGCGTAAAACACGCGCTGATAACGCGTTTCGACACGATAAAAGCAACTCTCAGAAATAATCGGAAGTTGCTTTTTATCGGTCTGGCGTTCGTTGGCGTCGGACTTCTTATCTCGCTGTTCGGCATTACCGATTATGCGGAAGAACACCCGAAAGAAAGCGTATTGTCTCTGATTTGTTCGGGGGATTTTTCCGTTTTCTCTTTTGAGTTCAAACTGATCGTTTTTATTACGCTTCCCGTTTTTATATGCTTTCTGCTGTCAGTCAATTACTACCTTTTTCTGTGCTGTTTCCCACTGATCGGACTCGCGTCATTTTGGTTTTTCCGCTTCGTTTTCGCCTGTTTTTGTTGCGGATTTTGGCACGGGCTGATTTCTTTTTTGTTCGTCTTACTGCCCGTCGCTTGCCTCGTTTTTATCGGTACGATTCTGTTTATAGCGAGTTTATGCGAGATTATTCGCTTCGCGCCCTGTAAAAAAATATTCTACCTGACGCCGTATTCGACTTATATCCGAACGACGAAAAAACTTTTACAAAAATATCTTCTCTGCATTGCTTTGCCCGCGTTTTTATACGCCAATATTGCGGTTATCGTTATGTATTTGTGTTGCCGCGCATAAAAAATAATTTTTTTCAGACACTAAACCCAAAGGAGTATGGTTATGAAAAAAGTTTTTTTAATTCTGACGATAGCGATAACGGTCGCTTGCTGCGCTATACCCGTAGGCGCGGCGGCTTTTGCCGAAGAAAAACCGTATCGTGCGATTTTTCTTACGGATTACGATACAGGGACGGTCATTTGCGAAGAAAACGCCGACGAACGGTACCCGATAGCGAGTATGGTAAAAATTATGACGCTCGCAATTACTTTCGACGAAATAGATAAAGGCAGACTTTCTTTCGACGAAAAAATAAGAATTTCCGATTATGCCGCAGGAATGGGCGGTTCGCAATTATTCCTCGACGCGGGCGAAGAATATGCGGTAAAAGATTTGATTAAGGGCGTAATAGTATGCAGCGCGAACGACGCCGCTACCGCGCTCGGGGAACGAATCAGCGGCGATATAAGCAGTTTTGTAAACAAAATGAATTCCTACGCAAAAGAAATAGGTATGAACGATACGCTTTTCTGCAACGCGACCGGACTTCCGAACAGCGGAGAACAATATTCCACGGCGAGAGACGTTTCCGTTATGATGAAAAAAGTCCTCGCTCATCCCGAATACTATCGGTACTCGAAAATATGGATGGAAAACTATGAACACCCCGACGGAAGAATAACGGAAATAGTCAATACCAACAAACTTATCCGTATAATGAACGAATGCGACGGAGGAAAAACCGGTTTTACCAACGAAGCGGGTTTCTGTCTTTCCGCTACGGCGAAACAGGGAGATACCAGGGTAATTGCGACTCTGCTCGGCGGTTCGGACAGTAAAACGAGATTCCGCAAGGTTTCCGAAATGATTAAATACGCGTTTGCCAATTACGAAACCAAAGTTTTTGCGAAAAAAGGCGAAATAATGCCGTGCAATCTCGGAGATATAAAGCAAGCGAAGAACCCCTGCACGGAAGTATATTGCGACGCGGACGTGAAAATTTTCGGTAAAAAAGGAGATACCGCGCTTACCCCCGAAGTAATCGTTTACGATAACCTCAAAGCGCCTATAGAAGCGGACGCGAAAATAGGGGAAATAGTCCTTAAAGACGCCGACGGCAACGTGGTTTCTTCCGCAGGCATCAGGACGAAAGAAAAAATCGAAAAACTCGGATTCAAAGATTATCTTGAAAAAATCATAAGAAACAGACTTTTCGCAAAATAGCTTTATTTTCCGCTCCGCGCCAAGCGGAGCGGAAAAACACTTGCTCGGTAGAAGTTGCGGTTTGCGCATTGCGTTGCGCCGTATATTCGTCGATACGTCGGGTTCTTTCGTAAAAATCAAATCAACGATAAATGCGCGTTACCGGGCGTTTTCCCGTTTGACTTTAATCCCGAAAAATGTTATTATTATAAAATAAATTTTTTTACGAGGCGAAAATGATTCTGTCCCTGATTACGTCGGGTTATTCGATTGACGTTATTATAATACTCGTTGTTGCCGTCGCAATAAGCGCGACTCTGGCAATAGTCGGACACGAAGTTTCGCACGGATACGTCGCGCTTTTATGCGGAGATCCCACCGCAAAAAACGCAGGGAGACTCGCTTTTAACCCGCTCGTACATTTCGATTGGGTAGGTCTTGTCTGTATGCTTTTAATCGGTTTCGGCTGGGCAAAACCCGTTCCGATCAATCCGAACAATTTCAAAAATTACAAAGTCGGAGTCGTGATGGTTTCGCTCGCGGGCATCATAGCGAATATTCTGATGGCGGGCATAGGATTATTGCTTCTTTATCTGCTTTATCCGTCTCTCGTTCTGTTGATGGCGTCGGCGTCCGCGCTGAGACTTCTCGGCTTTCTTTTTTACTATATTCTCGCTTATTTCGTAATAATGAACATAATGCTGGCGTTTTTCAACGTATTGCCAATTGCGCCGCTGGACGGATTCAACTTCGTCAATACGTTTCTGCCGCGAGGAAACGGCTTTTCGTCTTTTATGTTCAGATACGGCTGGTGCGTTCTCGTCGGTCTTATACTCGTATGCAATATACTGAATTTCGTCGGATTAAGCGAATACAACGTTTTTTATCAGGTGCGCCGACTCGCTCT
>JBJETX010000163.1:0-12508 GCA_051883535.1 Christensenellales bacterium
TATACAGGGTATAAAAAATCACCGCGCCCACGCCGACCTGCTCGGCAACGGTATCTTTGTTTTCGAGATTCGGGCTTTTGTTTTCGATAAGCACGCGGCTTTTCTCCACCGCTCTGTCAAGAACGTCTCTGAGCAATACGACTTTACCTTTTCTCGTGCTCATCGCGCCGTCTTCGAGACTGACCATTCCGAACGCGACGTGCACCATATCCGCCGCCCAATCTTTTCCGAGAAGTTCGAGAACTTTGAATATCTGTCTGAAATGCAGATTCTGCTGATACGCGACGACGTACAGGCATTTATAAAAATCGTACGTATGTTTTCTGTAATACGCCGCGGCGAGGTCTCTCGTAGCGTACAAAGTCGCGCCGTCCTTTTTCACGAGCAGACACGGCGGCATTCCGTATTTTTCGAGGTCCACGATTTTTGCACCGTCGCTCTCGACGAGCAGTCCTTTGCGTTCGAGTTCGTCAAGCACGGGTTGCATTTTATCGTTGTAAAACGATTCGCCGTTATAACTGTCGAAACGGATATGCAGTCTATCGTAAATTTTCTGCACTTCTTTAAGCGTAATATCTTTGAACAGGCGGAAAAGTTCGGTCGCTTCTTCGTCTCCGTCCTCTATTTTCTTGAAATACGCCCTCGCCTCGTCGTCCATTTCGGGATGAATTTCCGCTTCCGCGTGATACCTTACGTATATTTCCGTCAAAGCGTCCATACCGCGAGCGTCGAGTTCTTCTCTGCTGCACCACTTTTTGTACGCGACTATCAGTTTTCCGAACTGCGTTCCCCAATCTCCGAGATGATTGATTCCCACGCTCTTGTAGCCAAGTTTATCGTAAATTTTACACAGGCTTCCGCCGAGTACGGTGGTAAACAAATGCCCGATATGGAAGGGTTTTGCGATATTGACGGAGGAATAGTCGAGGCATACGGTTTTACCCTTGCCCTCGTCGCTGCTTCCGTATTCGCTTTTTTCGCGGCAGATTTTCTCCACCGTGTTCTTCGTAGCGGTTTTTCGGTCGATAAAGAAGTTAAGATAGCCGTTCACCGCTTCAACTTTAATTATATCTCCTTGCGGAACGGTGATTTTTTCCGCAAGTTCGGAAGCAATCGCCGCGGGATTTTTTCTCAACGCTTTCGCAAAACGGAAACACGGCAAAGCGTAATCTCCGTTTTCTCTCGTCGGAGGAACGGTAATCAGTTCCGCGATTTCGTTCTCGCTTACGCCGTCCACCTTTATCAGTTTCGCTATCGCCGCCTTTTTATCTTCGTTCATTGTTTCGTCACCTTCCCGTCGCAAATTGTGTATATGTTTTTTCCGCCCTTATCTCCGTCGTAATCCGTACAGGTTACGAACGTCTGCAAGCCTTGCGTAAGCCCGAACAACGCGCTTCTTCTGTCCTCGTCGAGTTCGCTCAATACGTCGTCAAGCAGCAGAACGGGGTACTCACCGCTTTCGAGACGGAACAACTCCGCCTCCGCGAGTTTCATACTGAGAACGGACGTACGCTGTTGCCCCTGCGAGCCGAATTTACGTAAATCCACCCCGTCGGCCGTAATTTTTATATCGTCGCGGTGAACGCCCACCGTGGTGTATTCGAGCCTTGCGTCCTTTTCGTAACTCTTGGCGTACAACTCCGTCAGACCCTCGTAAACCGCGCCGAAATCGACGTCTTCGGTTTCGTAAACGAGTCGGAGTTCTTCCCGTCCCTGCGTCAGCGCGTTATGTTTTTCCGCCGCAATCGGCGCGAGTTTATCGATAAAACTCTTTCTTTTCCCGATTATATACTCCTGCGCGCGACACATTTTTTCCACGAGAATCGCGTTCATATCCGCAAGCGTAGGAGAATTTTTATAATCTTTGAGAAGTTTATTGCGCTGGGCTAAAAGTTTATTATACCTTACCATAGTATAAAAGTAATTTTTATCCTGTTGGCAAAGACTTATATCGATGAATCTGCGCCTGTCCGACGGCGATTCCTTGATAAGTTTCATCTCGTTGGGCGAGAAATAAACGACGTACACCGCGCCCATAAGTTCTCCGATTTTCGTTATCGGCAGACCGTCGATTGCAATTCGTTTTTTTCCTTGCGCGTCCACGGCGATATCCACCGTATGCGTGGAATATTTTCTCTCTACCGAAAGTTTTATCCGCGCGCCGCCTTCCGCTCCCCATCTTATGAGTTCTTTGTCTTTCAGTCCTCTCGCGGATTTTCCGAGGGAAGAATAGTAAATACTCTCTATAAGATTGGTTTTTCCCGCTGCGTTTTTTCCGACCAATACGTTGAGTCCGTCGCCGAATTCAGCAAACAAACTGCCGTAACTGAGAAAATTCTGCAAAAAAACCTTATTTACTTTCATTATCCCTTTATGTCGAAAGGCGTCACCTGATAGACGTAATAATTCAGCCAGTTACTGAACAGCAACGTTCCCGTGGAACGCCAACTCATATCGATTTCATCCGTTCCTTCTCCGATAAAATAGTTCTTCGGGCGGTCGATTTTCTCTCCCTTTTCCAAATCCCTTAAATATTCGTTTTTCAACGTATCGCGGTCGTATTCGGAATGTCCCGTGAAGAAGAATCTTCTGTTGTCTATGCTTTTTATTATGCTCGGTCCGCATTCCTCTCCCGAAGCCAGCACGACGAGCCGCCCTTCGCGCGCAAGCGCGTCGGTATCTATTTCCGTATGCCTCGAATGCGGCACCATAAACTTGTCGTTAAGCCCCCTGAGCAACGGGTCGAGCGGAACTTTTATTTCGTTTTCGAAAACCCCGAACATCTTTTTATCCAGTTCTCTCTTGCCTATCCCGTAGTAATAACTCAGCGCGGCTTGCGCTCCCCAGCAGATGAATATCGAACTCGTAACCGATTTATCGGCAAAATCCAGTATTTCGCACAACTCGTCCCAATATTTAACGAGGTGAAAATCCATAGTTTCCACGGGCGCGCCCGTCACGATAAGTCCGTCGAACCGACGCGTTTTTACCTCTTCGAGCGTATGGTAAAACCTATCCATATGCTTTTGCGAAACGTTGGTCGCGCTGTAAGTAGCGGTTTTTATCAAAGTTACGTTGACCTGCAACGGACTGTTGCTGAGCATTCTCATCAACTGCGTCTCGGTCTCTATCTTCGTGGGCATCAGGTTGAGTATTGCTATTTCGAGAGGACGAATATCCTGCGATAACGCACGCCTGTCGCCCATAACGAAAATAGACTCTTTCCGCAAGACGTCGTACGCCGGTATATCTCTCGGTATAACGATAGGCATTTATCTCCTCCTCTTATGTATAAACAAACGATTTCTTCTACTTGTTCTGACTTGCCGCAAGCGCGTTTTCCACGTCGGCTATTATATCCGCGGGACTCTCTATTCCCACCGAAAGTCGGATAAGGTTACTGCTGATTCCGCACTTGACGAGATCCGCGTCCGACAACTGACGGTGAGTGGTGCTCGCAGGGTGAAGTACGCAACTCCTTGCGTCCGCAATGTGCGTGACTATCCTGAACAGTTTCAACGCTTTCTGAAACGCCATTGCCGCCTCTCTTCCGCCTTTAATTCCGAACGTAACCATTCCCGAAGCCATTCCGTCGGTAAAGTATTTCTGCGTAAGCGCGTAGTTGGGGTCGCTTTCCAATCCGCCGTATTTAACCCATTCCACCGCCTCGTTCTTTTCCAACGCCTTGGCAAGAGCAAGCGCGTTGGAACTGTGGCGCGGCATTCTGAGATGCAACGTGTCTATTCCGAGAACGGTTAAAAACGCGTTGAACGGCGCGGCTTGCGCACCGAGGTCTCTCATCATCTGCCCTCTTGCCTTGACGAGGAACGCCATACTGCCGAAGTCTTTCGCGTAAACGAGTCCGTGATAACTTTCGTCGGGCGTGTTGAAATCGGGGAATCTCGGATTGCCGAGATACGGGAACTTGCCGCTGTCCACGATTATTCCTCCAAGGCTCGTCGCGTGTCCGTCGAGGTATTTTGTGGAAGAATACACGATAATATCCGCGCCGTGCTCGAAAGGACGGCATATAATCGGAGTAGCGAGAGTATTGTCCACCATAAGCGGAATCCCGAATTTTTTCGTAACCGAAGACAGTTTATCGAAATCGGCAACCGCCATCGCGGGGTTTGCAATCGTTTCGCAGAACAAAAACTTGGTTTTTTCGTCCACGAGCGCGGCGATTTCCTCCGCGGACGCGTCGGGCTCGACGAATTTACAGGTAATACCGTATTTGGGCAGAGTCGTGCAGAACAGGTTATAAGTTCCGCCGTATATCGTTGACGTACTGATAAAGTTATCTCCCGCGCGGCAAAGATTGAGAGCGGCGAGCGTCGTAGCCGCCATTCCGCTCGCACAGCAAAGCGCGCCCGCGCCGCCGTCAAGGTCGGTTATCTTCTTTTCCAGCGCGTCAAGCGTGGGACTGCCTAATCTCGCGTAAAAAAATCCGTTCTTTTTTAGGTCGAACAAATCGCCCATCTCTTCGGGCGTATCGTAAACGTAAGTAGTGCTCTGCACGAGAGGCACGACCCTTGATTCTCCGTTTTTCGGGTCGTAACCCGATTGCACGCATTTGGTATCTATATCGAACATTTTTACCTCCAACCGTTAAGCGCGCGCTCAACGTCGCGTTTAACCTGTTTCTCTTTCAAAGTTTTGCGTTTGTCGTATAATTCTTTACCCTTGGCAAGCGCGACTTCCGCCTTGACAAGAGCGTTTTTGAAATATATCCTCGTCACTATCAGGGTGTAACCCTTCTGCTCGGTTTTCGTTTTCAGTCTGACGATTTCTTTCTTGTGCATCAGCAATCTGCGCTTTCTGCGCGGATCGGGATTGAAAAAACTGCCTTTTTCGTACGGAGAGATAAACGCGTTGAACAAAATCAGTTCGCCGTCTTTTACCGCCGCGTAACTGTCTTTGAGGTTCACCGCGCCTCCGCGCACGCTCTTTACCTCGCTTCCCACGAGTTCTATGCCCGCTTCGAAAGTCTCTTCGATAAAGTAATCGTGATATGCTTTTCTGTTGGTTGCAACCGTTTTTTCGCTCATATCTTAATATTTTAACATATCGCCCGCGCGTATGCAAGTAAAACCGCATTCGGGGAATACGCCCTCTTTTTATTTATTTCTTTTTTCTCAATGGAAAAACTTGCGGATTCCCGTGCCGCTCCCGCCCTGACGCAAAAAGTTCTTTTTCCCGGTGATTTTCTCCCGACAAGCGTTTTTTTACCGCTTTTCAGATTCCCGCTTCAAGCAACGCTTTAAGGTCGGCTATTCTGTCCGCCATTTCCTTGCCTTTATCGGTATCGGCAACGGTGAGCCGCCGTTTAGTATGCTCGAAAACCGTAACGTTGGAGTGAATATCCGAACATTTTCTCACAGCCTCTTCCTTGGAACTGAAAGGTTCGTGCGCCGACAGCCTCAGCCCGTACGAATTATAAATCAACGTATAGCCGGCAATACCCGTAGCCGATTGATACGCGCGACAGAACCCGCCGTCGATGACGAGAAGTTTGCCCCCCGCTCTTATCGGAGATTCTCCCTCTTTCGCTTTCACGGGAACGTGTCCGTTGATAATATGCGTCTGCTCGCCGCTCACCCCGAAATCCGCAAGTATGCGTTCGCACACCTCTTTCTTCTTCGTATACTCGTAACAGGGATTTTTCTTTTCCACGCCGTACTCTTTGGGAAGATAAACTCTCTCGAACGTCGCTATCTTGTCCCGTCCGAACAGCGGAGAAAGTTTTCCGCACCAGAGATACCACAAAAAGTCAAGATCGACTTCGTCCTTTATCCCCGCGAACCTGTTCGCATAAGCCCGCCTTACGATTTTTTCGCAAGCGTCGAAATACGCTTTGCCCGAAAACGTTCCGCAACGCAGTTTCTGCTCGGCGTAACTCCCGTCCTCGTTGAGCGGCACGCAACCGTGATACAGGAGATTCCCGTTCACCACCTTGTAAAGTCCGCCGCAACGCATAAGAAAATCTATATGCTTCTGCAATTTTTCGCTTGAACTGAAAGTCCTTATCAGGTGGTCCATAACGTCTCTTTCGGCGTCCGAAAACTCAATTTCCGAGTATGGCGCTTTGAAGTCGTAATCATAGAAAACCTTTCCGTCGTCGGCGACGAAGGCGCCGTTTTTTCTGTCAAGCCGCGCAAGCATAATTCTGTCGTTCATACCGTAATCGGGATTACGGGCGATTATTTCCGCTTCCGCTTTCTGCATTATGAAGAAAATCGCCTTACGCATTCGGGCGTAGTTCTTTCTCTCGCGGTCGGAAAGCAGCGGATTGTTAGGAGCGAAACGCTCGTCGTAATCGTAATTTTTCCTTGCGAATTCTTCAAGCCGCCTGAGGGATATTCCGTAGCCGTCCTCTATCGCTTCCACGCTGCCCGCTTTAAGCGCGATATAAATTACGTTCGCTATGCAAGCGGCGTTACCGAGAAACGCGCCTATCCATTGAATATCGTGGTTTCCCCATTGCACGTCCACGTTATCGCAGGTAAGCAATAGATCCATAATAAGGTCGGGATGCTCGCCCCTGTCGAAAATATCGCCGATAATATGCAGATTCGCCACCGCGAGTTTTTTTATCGCGGTACACAGCGATTCGATAAACGCAGGCGCGCGTTTCAACGTTATTATATTTTTATATACTCCTTTACAGAAGTTTTCATAATCGAACCCTTCGCGTTTTGCGTTTATGAGTTCGTTGATAATGTATCGGAACTCGGGCTGAACCGCTTTCAATACTTTACTGCGCGTATATTTGGACGCAACGCGGAGCAGAATATGAACGAGTTTTTCTATGTAATATTCGTATTTCCCGTCGCTGACGTCCTTCCTTTCTTCCCACAGTTCTATCGTTTCTTTCGGATAACTTATAAGGGACGCTATGTGCGCGCATTCCTTTTCGCTCAATTCGTCTTTATAAAGCAAATCCACTTTTTCGCGGATAACGCCCGAACAGGTGTTGAGCAGATGACAGAACGCTTCGTATTCGCCGTGAATATCGCTGACAAAGTGTTCCGTTCCCTTCGGCATACTGAGAATTGCCTGCAAATTGATAATTTCAGCCGCAACGGCTTCCTGCGTAGGGTAGTCTTTTTTCAGTAAAGCAAGATATTTCAGATCCGTAGCCATAATTTATCAATCCCCTTTTTACACTATTTCCATAAATAATCCTATTACGAAAAGTCCGAGTACGGTAAGCGCGACGAAAAGCGCGATGAGAAGCACTTTTATACCGAGTTTTTTGCCGTCTCTGACTTCCGCGGACGACAGAATACGGTTTTCCTCTTCTTCCGTCGTCTCGGTAAAACCTTCGGGCAGATCGCCCTCGGGATAGTAAGCGTAATACGCCGTCATATCCGGATGGTCGAGCACCGTCCTCTGCGTATCGCGGTTAGAGATTACGCCGCAAAGCATAATAACGTCCCCCGCCGCGCCGGCAATCAGCAAGGCAAATACGCATATCTGCATCAATCCGCCAAGCGCGGTACAAATTGCAAAAGGCACCAGCCCCGTAAGAATCAGCGGCAGTACGAGCATTAAACAGTACGCTTTGCCGTCAAGCGGTTTTTTGCAATGACAATAAAGCAACCCGTCTTTTATCTTAAAACCGAACGCGATATCCGACGGCTTGACCTTGCCGAAAAGCATAGCGGCAAGTCCGTGCAATCCTTCGTGCGCAAACAACCCCACGACTATCAAACCGACGGATAATCCTATATCCCCCGCGACCGAACCCGTGGCGAGATACGGCGTTTTCGCCGCCAGAAGGTTTATCGCAAGCCCGATTGCCGCGAATACGAAGAACAAAACCACGGCAACGACGTTGATTTTGCCCAGATTAAAAACTCGCAGTTTTCTCTTATATCCTTCCATTTACTGTCTTAACGCTTTTATTATTTAACGAGGTAAAACGCAAACACGCTGTTTCCGTCCTCTCGTCCGTCTACGATATATTTTTTCATTGCGTTTATATCATCGGTGGAGAATCCTGCCGAACGCATCGCGTTTACAAGTTCGTCGGACAACGTTGACGCGCCCTTCAATATCAGGGATTTAGGCGCGCAGAAATCCATAATAAGAGATTCTCCGGTCGTAAGCGCGTCGTACAAGGACTTGTAATAAGCGATTATCTTCTTCATATCCGCTTCGCTCGCCGCATAATAACTCACTCCCGCTTCGGGCACCTGAACGTCCTTATAAATATCATAAGGTTTCTCCGCAACGAATTTATCCTGCCATTTTACATTATAAACGTATGCGTTCTTATTGATAAGCATATCGTCCGTCGTGAAAATGAACGAGTGATTTATTATCTCCACTCCCGTTCCGACTCCGGTTGACGAAAGCGTGTTTGCCGACGTGCAGTCAACCGCGCTCCATTCGCGTACGCCGTCTCCGTCGAGGTCGAGGAATACTTTGTTCCAGGCGTGATTTACCGAACCGTGTTTACCGTCCACCTGAACCGCCTTTATCCCTTCTATAGCGCACATCGCTCCGAACGCCTTGCTTATACCGTCGCAGACCGCGACTTTGTCGATTATCGCGCCTTCGAGATAGAAACAACGGTACGAATTAAGTTCGCTCTGATCCTCTACGCTCTCGAACAGATCCAACGCTTTATTGTCGTACGCCACGGTTTCGATAAGATATTCCGCTATCGCAAGCGCTTTGTCTTTTTCGCTGAATCCTTCTCCGATAATGCCGCGCAGAATATCTTTCATCGCGTTATAAACGGTTTCCGCCGTGCTGCCCGGCGTGAATACGGGACGATAACCGTTTTCAAGCGCGAAACAAAGTTGTTCCGTGTCGTTTACTTTCATCGTCGCTCCGACGTGTTCGATGGCAAAATCGTCAAAGTCCGCCGCGCGGGTTCCGCTCTTTGCGTATTTAACGAAATCAATCTGCGTATACGTTCCGCCGACGGTTTTTTGGTCGGGTTCGGTAACGTAACCGTTAAAAATAAGTTTAATTTTATTACTCGAATAACTCACCTTAATCGAGCAGGAAACTTCGACTTCTTTTGCCGACGTGGTATAAAAACCGCTCTCTTCGCTTCCCGTAAGACCGTTTACCACGGCAACCGCGCTACCCGTTTTATAGAACATAAGGTAGTCGAGCAATCTCGGATATTCTTCCTTGGTTACTTCGTAAACGTCGCCGTCGTAAGTTACTTCGTCTATCACGAAACTTTCACTTCCCGTTTTAACGAAGTTCCAGTACGCGGTTTTCGAATACCGCGCGTAAAGCGTTTTTTCTCCCGTAAATCCGGTAAATCCGCTGAATAAATCGGTGTATCCGTCGTCGAGATACCATCCGTCGAAGGTGTATCCCTCCGGCACGGCAGGATCTTCAAGCGAACCCGTCGTCTCCACCGTATAGCGGTCGGGATTGGCGGGATTGTTTTCCGCAACGCCGAGTTTATAAATAATATCATACTCTTTTGCGGCGAAAACGGCGGTAAGCGTAAGGTTGTCGCTCACGGGAGCGTTGAAGTCGTATTCTTCCGTTCCGTTCGCCCAATAAGCAAAGTCGTATCCCGTCTTTTCTCCCGTATAGACGTAAGGCGAGGCTATCTTGTTGCCCCTCGGGAAAGATTCGTTATAAACGGTGCTGCCGTCCACGATATAAGTAACCGTAATCACACTCTCGTCATACTGATTTACTTTTATCGTATATTCTTTCGTTTGGCTGCCCGATTCGCTCGTCACGCTAAGGGTGAAAACGTGCGTTTTTATCCCTTCCGTTCCGCTGTTCGCCTCTAATTCGGCTTTGTTCCCGATCAATATCTCGTCGCCGTCCTTAACCACGACGGTGCTGTTCTGACTGAATTCGAAATAATCTGTAATCGTAACGGCATGCGCTGTATAATCGGTATAAAAACTATACTCGTTTTCCCCGGTTTTTTCGCTGAATCCCGCTTTTGCGCTGATTTCGGCAAGATTGCAGATGTATTTCGCGTAAAACACTTTGTTTCCGCTATCTCCGTCGAGAACAGCCGTCGCCTCTCCCGTAAAATCCGATTCTTCATACCAACCGTCGAAAACGTATCCGTCTTTCTGCGGAGCGACAAGCGTTATTACGTCGGTGATTTTATACGAAACAACGGGCGTTTCTCCGACGAAGTTTCCTCCGTTAAGCACGTACTCTATCGTATAATCGGCAAGTTCCCAGCCGACGTAAATCTCGGTATATTCTCTTATTGCCGTTTCGGTATCGAACGGAACGGTGCATTCTTTGTCCTTAAACCAACCTACGAAACTGTACCCGTCGGCTTTAGGCGGATTGATCTCCGCTTTCGAGCCGTATTCGACTTTGATAACGTCGTTACCGTTATATTCGTCTATTATCTTGACGTCGAGAACGGCAGTTTTGAATATCGGATAAATATTTACGATTCCGCTGACTTTTTTCCCTTTTACAATCGGCGTTTCTCCGTTTTCGTCGAGCGCCCAGCATACGAAATCGTAACCTTCCTTTTCGGGTTCTCTGTCGGGAATCGTCAGTTTCCCGGTCGAATCGACAAAATCGCTCGCCTTGTATCCGTACGACTGCTCTATATATATATTTACGGTAATAGTCGAATCGTTATTTCCCGAAAAATTAAAACTGCAAGCGCATAAAGCCGCCGCCATAAGCAGTACGAGGACTATCGCCGCCGTTATTTTCCTTAATTTCATATCCTTTCTCCTTCTCCTTATGAATACGCCCTGCGTATCCGTGTTGAAAATAGACAAAAATCCGCTTGCCGTATGTTTAGTCAAGGAGCAAGCGGATCGTTATTCGGCAAATCATACTTATTTTTTCTTTTCGATAAGCGCAATTGCGTCTTTTACAGTCTTGATTTCCGTAATTTCGTCGTCGTCAAAACTCACTCCGAATTCCTTTTCCATAGAGATAAGCATCTGAACGATGTCGAGACTGTCCGCTCCCAGATCGTCCACGAACTTCGACTCTTCGGTAATCTGTTCCTTGTCAAGGTACAGTTGTTCCGCTATAAGACTTTGTATTTTTTCAAACATTTTCTACCCCCGATTGCTTATTTTATTATGTAGGTCTGCTTGCTCGCAACGTAGTCAAGCACCTGGATTTTCTTATTTATAAACAGAGGCAGTATCATCATCACCAACAATATTCCGGCAATAACGTACGCTCCGATTCCGATGGCAAACTCTTCTTTCTTTATAAACATAATAACCACGTTCGCTATTGCAAGCAACAACGCAATCAGCGTCAGAACGTTAAACTTGCCGAGCGGTTTCATCTTGCCGAGTTTAACAAGCGCGTTTATGGTTATTATTACGCAGAATACCATAATCAACGCATATAAAACGGGTACTATTACGCTGAGTATCACGCTCATATCGCCCGCGATAAGTTGATTGATCGCCTCGGATTCGGTAAACAACCAGAGCAGACTTCCCACGGCGGTGTACTTACCGTACACGGGCAAAAGACTTCCCACCACTATAACCGCTACCGCAAACAACGCGATAAACGCGCTTATTCCGGCATACGCCTTCGGCTTGTATACGGGCTCGGGCGCGGCGGTATGTTCCACCGGCGGACGATAATTTGGGTCGTATTGCAACAGAGGTTGATTCTGCGTAGTGTACGGCACCATCGCTATCGGTTGCACGATAGGCGGTAACTGCACTATGGACGAAGGCGTGGGTATGGCGTTGTTGTAATTTGCTCCTATCGGCTCGGGATTTCCGTAGTTTGCTCCTTCGCTCGCATAGTAAAACGCTCCGTCTTCTCCTCTGCTCGGTCTTGACGGGTCGGAACTCACTCCTGCCGGAGCCTCGCTTTCGTCAACGGGCACCCACTTTCCCGACACGCCGTTCAGCGTGCCGCTGTGTATCTGCTGATTTACTTCGTAAGGATTTGCCATAATTTTTTCTCCTGATAATTTATTTCGTTATTTCAAGCGGTATCTTTATTGCTTCCGTCTGTATATTCTTCGACGGTTTCGGAACGGGAACCGGACCTCCGCCCGGCAACGTCTTATAGCACACGGGCGTTTCGAATACCCTGCCGTACTCGTCGCTCGTATAATACTTGGGTATCCTCATCTGAGCCATCGTCTCGGTCGCATAGCACGGAGCCTTCGGCGAGGGAATTCTGTCCGCGCTTCTGTCCGCGCAGACCGCGTTGCCGACGTTCGCGGAAGAAGCGGCGTCACGCAATTCGGTTGCTCTCAAATACGCGTCCTTGGGTCTCTTCGCTCCGCATTTAGGACACCTTTTGGGCATAAGCGAAATTTCCCACCCGCATTGCGGACAGTAATAACTCAACTTGTTGTTATTCTCGTCGACGCCTGTTTTCAACGCCCTTTTGATATTTTTGTCCATAACCACTCCTGTTTATCTATGTTTACGTTATTTGACTTCTTCTTTTATGCGCGCTTTCTTTTCTTCGCACGCGCGCACGGGGTCAATATAAATATAACGAGCGCCAACGCCGCCATTATTATAATTCCGTACGTTTCGAGTTC
>JBJETX010000164.1:0-2827 GCA_051883535.1 Christensenellales bacterium
ACTCCGGACACCTTGATTAAAAGTCAAGTGCTCTGCCGGCTGAGCTAATGGATCACGCTTATTTGCTTATTATTCTTTATTCTTGTGGCAGGGGTGGCAGGATTTGAACCTACGAATGCGGGAGTCAAAGTCCCGTGCCTTAACCACTTGGCGACACCCCTACGGGTTTGTGGGGTGAATGGTGGGAGTCGAACCCACGACCTCCAGAGCCACAATCTGGCGTTCTAACCAACTGAACTACATCCACCACGTTTTATGGCAGTGGCGAACCAGGAGGGATTCGAACCCCCGACCTACGGCTTAGAAGGCCGTTGCTCTATCCTGCTGAGCTACTGGTCCACTTGGGTTCCCGATACAGGTAAGTCCGTTAGGTCAGGTTGTTTCAAAGGGAAATAACCGCATTTACTGCAATTACCTCCCCTCACCTAAAACCAACCTTTATCTTTTGTATAGCCTTGCGGCTTGGAGCGGGTGATGGGAATCGGACCCACGCAACCAGCTTGGAAGGCTGGGGCTCTACCATTGAGCTACACCCGCATATTCTCCTTTTTATTTGTGAAAAATGCTTTCCTCTTTTCAAAGTGCCTTATAAGTATAATTGATTAAGGCGGCTTTGTCAAATATTTTTCACGCTTTTTACCGCGAAAATTTCTTTCTGCGGAAAAATTTTTTCCTCGCCGCCCGATTCATCGCGGCGGCGACGGCAAAATTCCTTTATAAAATCGCGTTTACAAAATCTTCCGCGTTAAACGGCAGTAAATCGTCTATCTTTTCTCCCACTCCGATGTACGTTACGGGCATCTCGTATTCCGCGCTTATCGCCATAACTACTCCGCCCTTTGCCGTTCCGTCAAGTTTCGTAAGTATTATTCCGTCGATATCTATCGCTTCGTCGAACACTTCCACCTGACTTACCGCGTTCTGTCCCGTCGTTGCGTCAAGCACTATAAAACTCCTCTTGTCCGCGTCCGGCAATTCTCTGTCTATTACCCTATTGATTTTTTCAAGTTCGTTCATCAGGTTCTTTTTATTGTGCAACCTGCCTGCCGTATCGACAATCAGAACGTCGGTATTCTTTGCTTTCATCGACGCTATCGCGTCGAAAACCACCGCCGCGGGGTCGCTTCCTTCGTTGTGTTTTACGATCCTTACTCCCGCTCTCTCCGCCCAGATTTCAAGTTGTTCGCTTGCCGCCGCGCGGAAAGTATCCGCCGCCGCGACTATTACGCTTTTCCCTTCCGATTTGAAAAGATTGGCAAGTTTGCCCACCGCGGTCGTTTTTCCCACTCCGTTTACGCCCGCTACCAATATGACAAGCGGATATTCGTATTCGGGAATTTCATAATCTATGGATTCAATCAGAATGCGTTTTAACTCGTTTTTCGCTTTTTCGGGTTCGGTGATTTTCTTTCTGAAAAGCACGTCCCTGAGTTCTTCAATGATATTCTCCGTCGCGGTTACGCCCATATCCGCGGCGATAAGCGCGTTTTCGAGTTCTTCGTAAAACTCGTCGTCGAGATTTTTCGCTTTGAACGCCTCGAATATCTTTTTTGAGATATTCTCTTTCGTTTTAAGCAGTCCTTGTTTGATTTTATCGAAAAAACCCATTGATTACCTCCGCTGCGGCTCAGCCGCCGTTATTCGCTTTTTCCGCAATCTGCAACGCTTCGCTCAGTTTAACCGAGAACACCTTGCTGACGCCTTTTTCCTGCATCGTGATTCCGTACAGTTCGTTGGCAAGTTCCATCGTAGGCTTGCGGTGACTTACGATTATAAACTGCGTATTTCTGCTGAATTTACGCAAATATTTGGCATAAACCGACGAGTTGCTGTCGTCGAGCGGCGCGTCGACTTCGTCGAGAATACAGAAAGGCACGGGATTAAGTTTTATTATCGCAAAGATTATCGCTATCGCCGTAAGCGCCCTCTCTCCGCCGCTGAGCAGATCGATATTCTGCAGTTTTTTGCCCGGCGGTTCCGCCTCTATTATTATACCTGCGTCAAGCACGCTTTCGCCGTATGCAGTATCAAGATCCAATCTGCCTTTTCCGCCGTCGAACATTTCGCTGAAAACCGACGCAAAGTTTTCTTTGATTTTTGCAAAACTTTCGGAAAAATTCGTTTCCATCTTGGTCGTAAGATCCTTAATCGTATCGTTGAGCATATCTCTCGCTTTTACGACGTCGTCATAATGGATTTTTACTTCCGCATATTCTTCTTTCAGCGTCGCAAGGTCGCTGACCGCCATTTCGTTTACGTCTCCGAGTTTCGCAAGTTCTTTTTTCAGGTTCTTCGTTTCCTGAACTCCTGACGCGTCGGAATAACCTTCTATTTTCATCGCGCAAGCGGTTTCGTAATCCAATCCGTACTCTTCTTTTACCTTTTCGCGCGCGCCGTCTATTTCCTTTTTCAGGTTTTCTATCATCGTTTCCGCTCTCGCTTTCCTCTCGTTAGCGGCGGTTACTTTATCCGCGCAAGTCTGCATCGCGTTATACAGTAAACTCTGCCGGACGATCAGGCTCGCCTTTTCTTCGGTGATAGCGTCCCTCTTTTCTTTTTCTTTCTGAAGTTGTTCGTTATCGCTGTTTTCAAGCACCATTTTTTCAAGTTGCGCACGATTTCTTTCAAGTTCCGCCGAACGGATTTTTATCAAGGAAACCGCGCTCAATATCTCGCTCCCGAGACGCGCGATTTCTTTATCGAGCGTATTTATACCGTTAGCGAGTTCCTTGCTTCTGTTCTCCAGATTTTTGACTTTCGTGATAATATCGGTGCGCCTTGCGTTGGCTTTTTGCCTTTCGCCTTCGAGTTCGATTACTTCCTCGTT
>JBJETX010000165.1:0-2808 GCA_051883535.1 Christensenellales bacterium
TGCAAATCTTGCAAGACCGTTTGCATCTAAAATTATACTTTACTGAATAGTTTCTGTCAATATCCGCATTCTACTGCCGAGTACCCTTTTTGTATCTTTTTCCCTTTTTTGCAGTATGATGGAGTTGACAAAACCGATCTGCTTTGATAAACTTATAATGTTAAAACGAAAAGGAATGATATTTATGGAACCGATTGTCATCGATACGTCTTTTTTCTTACCCGATCAGCAGTTTTTTACGCAATCGATAGGATATAACGAAACGCTTTTGCATACGCATACTTTTTTTGAACTCTTTTTCGTCGATTCCGGAAAAGCGATCCACAATATAAACGGTAAAAACGAAACCGTTCAACAAAACGATCTCGTTTTTCTGCGCCCGCGGGATGTACACACGTTCAAATATATCGAGTTAAATAATTTTTATCATACCGACATTCTTTTTACCGAAGAATTGTTCCATCGGGTGAAAAACTTCCTTTCGTCCGCAAAACTGGATGATTTTCTCCGAAGACCTATGCCTTTCCGTATTCAACTGTCCGATCACGAAGCGAGAATCTTACACGATTATATTGACAACGTCAATAAAATGCCGAATACCGATCCGGATAAAAAATCCCTCGTTCTTTCGTTTTTAAGCTATCTGTTTTCCTTCCTCATTTCCGGTAATATTTCCAGGAACGAAAAAAAGGATTATCCTTTCTGGCTCACGCAATTGTTGTCCATCTTGAATTCCAGCGATTCGTTAAAAAAATCAAAGCAGGAAATATTCGCCCTTCTGGACAATTTTTCTTATAACCAGGCTTATATCAGCAGGGTGTTTTCACAATATACGGGCAAAACCATCACCCAGTATATCAATCAGATCCGTTTTTCCACGGCTTATACGCTACTCGTCTCTACCGATATGTCTATTCCCGATATTCTCGAGTACATCGGAATCGGAGGAAAACCTTATTTTTACAGAGAATTTCAAAAACGTTATCACGTTACGCCGATACAACTCAGAAAATCGCCGCAGATCAGACGCGATTGACCGTAAACCGGACGCCCTGTTGCGTGACGGTATAATCTTCGGTACGGTTTTCGCCCTCGCTCACCCAGGCGTCCGGACCGTAAGCGTACTGTGGATAGGGGACGAGATGGTGCGGTCCGAACGTATTTCTTCTCGTGCAATTCAGCGTGACGATCAGTTCGCCTTGCAAATTCAAAGTCTTCGTATAAGGCGGAAAAGCGATTATTTTTTCCTGCCGCCCGTCGGAGATATGCACGTCCGCGCCGTGCAGTTCCTTCACCGTTACCGAAACTTTCCCCTCCCGGATTCCGGTAGCAAACGAGATCGCGCCGCCGTAAAACGGAAAGCCTTGTCCTTCGATCGCTTCGGAGGATATTTTTTTCGGCAATGCCGTTACCGTGTTCGGCAATTTTACCCCGAACCCGCCGAGAACGTAAACCGCCTCTAAATTTTCGCTCTGCCGGAACCCGAGCGAGACAGAAACGACGTTTCTGCCTTTCCCGATTTTCGCAGAAAATACTTTGAAACTCGGATCCACCCAGAATCGATCCGTAAGCACAGCAGAGATCCCGTTCACGGACAAAGATTCGTATTCCGCCGCAATGCCGACTTCCGCTTCGATTTCCGACTCGAAAACGTATTCCAACCGTAACCGGGTTAAGACGCCTTCCGCCGAACCGCCGTATTTTTCGGCAAACCAGGGCTGAATCATTTCCCCGCCCCGCGGTTCGAGTCCGAATTTCTCGCGCAGGCGTCTGTCGAGCAGCAGCACGTCGGTTTCTTCGTCTTCAAATCCCGCGATATCCGCACGGCAGAGAACGCGGTCCAGCACGAGCACGTTCGGCTCGCTTAACGAATAAAACATTTTTTCGGGGACTTCCGCGGCGCGGGAGAACCTCTCCTCTTTTTCTTCCGCCCCTTCCCGCTTTAAGAGAAAAATCTTCATCTCACCCGCTTCAAACAACAAATCGTTCAGATCCGCCTTTCCCGTCGGACAGAAGGCAACCATATCCCATTCTTCGGCGTACAGCGCGGAAAGTTCCGCATTCAGTTCGACTTTTCCGCGACTCTTCCCGGTCTCGCTCAGGTTCATCGCAAACAACCATGTCTCTCCCCCGATGCGTCTGATCGCCGAAGCGACGCCTTCGGGCGTAGAGACCACCTCGCCGCGGTCAAGTTCGTCGATATTGCAAACGACGCTACCGCCGAGTTGACGGAATCCGTCGAGCAAAGTCCTCGTGCTTTCCCGGATCTCCTGTCCTTCGGCAACAAACACGGTACGGTAAACCGCCGCGCCGATCTTCAAAAACGCGCCGCCTTCATCCCTGCCGACGGAGCCGTATTTTTTCATCAGTTCTTCGTCGCCGTAATCGAACTCCCTCTGCGCTGCGATCAGATCGAGGCATTGCCGCTGAAAAGCCTCGTTCAGGCGCACGGCTTCCCCGTCTGTCGGCGCATAATTCTTCTGCCAGCCCTGACGCACCCGTTTCCACATATTTTCAACGGGGTGAATCACGAGCAATCCGCATTTTCTTTCCCCTTCGGTCAGGATGATCCCGATCCTGCCGAAATACGTTTCCAATTCCTTCCAATCGCGATACCAGGCGTTCTGATGTAAAATGCTCGCGGGATAATCGCGTTTCGCCTCGCCTTTCATGGAATACCAGGAAAGGTGCGGACAGCGCAGATTGACGCCGAAAAGCGCCTGCCAATCCCCGATTCTTTTATACTCGTTCAGAGACATATCCCACCCCGTGCAGCCGTATAACTCGCTGAGCACGAAGGGTTTGTTC
>JBJETX010000166.1:0-2802 GCA_051883535.1 Christensenellales bacterium
AGGCGCGATAAGTTTCCTTATAATCCGTCGGCGGATCCGCTTTTTCGCTTGCGGCGTGGTAGTTCATAAGCGACGCGTTGAGTTCCGTAGGATCGGTCGTACGAAGGAAATCCGTTCCTTTGAGAAAATCGTTTACCCCCTTGAGCGCGCTCTCCGCTTCGTTGTAACGAAACGTGAGAATGCTTCTCGCGGTCTCTTTTATCACGCGTCTTTTCAGCGTTTTCGCGGTAAAATCGGTCTTATGCACCGATTCCATTATGCATTGATTGCGGTTGTAATAATATTCGAGAAAAGCGGGTCTTTTCGCTTCGAACGGTTCGTGCCATACGAAAATTCCGTTCAGCGTGATAAACTTTTTCCCGTTTCTCAATCCGTATTCTATGTCGTCGCGCTTGATAAAAATCGGAAGCGGCAGATTAGTTTCCGACGGAACGGAAGCGGGAATCGCGCAGAACCACCACGACAGATAGTTTATTTCCTCTTCCTCCTCGTTGAGCGGAAGAAGGGTTGCGTCAGACATATCCATACGGCTTCCTATCGGCACGACTTTGCCACGGGCGTAATCCCATCTGTCCGCCCGTTCGTTCTGAACGTACTTTTCGTCGGTGCGGAACATCGCTCCGCCTATAAACGCGTCCTCGTATTCCTCTTTCAGATACGACAGCAAGGTAAAAGTGCGGAAAAAACTTTCGCTTTCGAACCTTACGTCGTCGTCGGTAAGCACAATATGCGTAATCCCTTCTTTTTCGCGGACTTTCATCGTTTCTATCAGTCCGCGCGTAAAACCGCCCGCGCCGCCCGTGTTTTTATTACGAATTACGGTAACGTCGCCGTTTTGCTCGGGGATAGTCGAACCGTTATCGACTACGAACACTTTCAGTTTCCCGCGCAACGGAGAATCGGGGTTATCGAAAATATCTCTTTTAAGAAGATTCATATTCGATTCGACGAACTTTTCTCTTCTGTAAGTGCAGACTACCGCGCGCATGTTGACGTCCCGTTTTACGGGAGAATCCGTGGAAAAATCTCCGCCGAAAAACGCGCCGTCGGTTTCCGCTTTGAGCGTGAAATAATAAATACCTTCTTTTGCTACGGGAAGTCCGATAATTCCTTCCCCGGAAAATACGGTCTCGGCTACTTTTGTTTCGGCAACGCCGTTGCCAGACGAAACCGCATGAAAAACGCAGGCGGTAAACCTGCCTTCCGCTCTTAAAGTAAGTTTTATTCCGTCAAAATCGGCGTATTTACTCCATTTTCCCACCGAGAAACTCGCCGTATACGTATCGAAACGGCATTCCGCGCCTTTTTCGAATACGATTTTTCCGTTTTCAAAAAACGAACCGTCGCCGCAACGAAAATAAAGTCCGGGAGCGTCGAGCGCAAAATCGCACGGAAAAATCACGTTTTGTAAAACCATAAAGGGCCTCCGTATTTTATTTATTATACCTTTTTCATACGATTATGTCAACGCGAGCGTAATCAAAGCCGCGCGAAGTTCGCTATTGATTTTTTCTATGCCATATGGTAAACTTGAATACGAAGAAATAAAAAGTCTTCACCCATAATATAATTCGTGACAGGGGTGCTATGCTTAATACTTATAATCCTGTTTTTAACCGCGCTTACGACGACATTATCCGTAAGTTGGACCTTTGCGGCATAATTCCGCTTATAAAAATCGAAGACGTAAAGAACGCTCTTCCGCTTGCGGGCGCGCTGCTCGGCGCGGATCTGACGGTTGCGGAAATAACTTTCCGTTCCGCCTGCGCTTCGGACGTAATCCGGCTTCTGACTTCGCGGTTCCCCGATCTGATCGTCGGCGCGGGCACGGTGATAAACCTCAAACAAGTACAGGAGGCTTACAACGCCGGCGCGAAATACGTGGTTACCCCCGCGTTCAATCCCGCGGTAGTGGACAGATGTATAGAACTCGGCATACCCGTTTTCCCCGGTTGCAGCACGGCTTCGGATATCGATCAGGCGTATTCGCGCGGGCTGCGCGTCGTCAAATTCTTCCCCTCCGAACTTCTCGGCGGCGTCGAAATGATGAAAGCCCTGAGCGGACCTTATCCGTTTATGAAATTCATTCCCACGGGCGGAATCAATCTTTCCAACCTCAGTTCTTACCTGTCGTTCGGTAAGGTTCTGTGCTGCGCGGGAACGTTCATAGCAAGCGAAGAAAACCTCGCCGAGGGACTTTTTGCGGAAATCACGCGCACCGCTCACGCGGCGGTTGACGAAGTCCTCGGTCTGAAACTCGACCACGTCGCTCTCAATCTCGACCCGGGCGACGCGGAAGACGCGCTCAAAGGGTTTGCCCGTTTCGCAGGCAAAAATTACAACCCCGCCGAAACTACGGTATTCGGAGTGGAAGCGGTAAAAAATTCCGACCGCAACGCAGTCGGGCACGTCGTTTATTCTTCGCCGAATCTCGAAAGATGCGTTTATTATCTGCGTAACCGCGGATTCTGCGTAGACGAAACCTGCTCGGTAAAGGAAAAAGGTCGCCTTTCGGAAATATTCCTTCTCGCAAAATTCGGCGGCTTCGAAATCAAAATCATAAAAAGATAACTTTATTACGGCTATAAAACACGGAGCCGCTCCATTCGGGAACGGCTCCGTTTTAATTTATCTTTCCTCTTCTTTGACGTACTCTCTCGTTTCCTGCACGCTCTTATATGACGGGCGGATTATCTTGCAGGAATTAAGCAGTTCCTCTATCCTGTGCGCGCTCCAACCGACGCTCCTCGCCACCGCGAATATCGGCGTATATAACTCTCTCGGCAGACCGAGCATCTTATA
>JBJETX010000167.1:0-2778 GCA_051883535.1 Christensenellales bacterium
CCACGCAGAGTTTCTCGTCGATATACACTATACCCGTCGTTTCGTCAATCTTCGCCTGCGAGGAATACACGAAAATCGTCATTCCTACGAGCGGACGGTATAATCTGTGTTTTACCGTCGGGTTTTCCGCATACTGCGCAAGTATGTTCCGCGCTATCGCCTTAACCACGTTGGACGGAATGGCGTATCCGATGCCTTCGTCCATATCTTCCGTTCTTTTCGCGTCTACGAGACCAACGAGTTTTCCGTCGGTATCGAACGCGCCGCCGCCGCTGTTACCCGGACTGACGGGAGCGTCTATCCTTATCACTCTGCGAGAAATATAATCTCCCGAACCGAGTTCCTGCATCACGATATTTTCGCTTGCAAGGCTTACT
The DNA here is from genome assembly GCA_051883535.1 of Christensenellales bacterium. Classification (GTDB taxonomy): domain Bacteria; phylum Bacillota; class Clostridia; order Christensenellales; family DTU072; genus CAG-1782. The sequence goes on from JBJETX010000167.1 coordinate 378, forward strand.
ATGCCTTCGGTAACGGATATTCCCTCGTTTTCGGCGTTGCCCACGGCGATAATATCCTGTCCGACGTAAATTTTGTCGCTGTCCGTAAATTCCGCCGCCAAGGCAATCGAATTCTTAATCAGTTCGCTCTCTCTTATTTTCAGTACCGCCACGTCGTAGTACTTGCTTCCGCCTATAAATTCCGCGGTAATCCCCATTTCCTGCGCGGCGGTGAGCCCGTTTGCGGTGACTTCGCTGCCGTACAGATACACTTTTATATCCGAACAGTATTCTTCCTCGCCGTCGGTTGCGTAATCGTTATAAATAACGTGATAATTGGTTAAAACTATCGCGTCGCCTTTTTCCTTATCTATCGAATAAATAATTCCCGATCCCGCGGAAGAAGTAACCGTCGCTTTCGCGGTAACGCTTACCGAAGACAGCAACGCTTTAGTAACGAAAGTAAGGTCTTTCGCCGACGGCGCGAACAGTTTTATGAAATCCTCGTATCCGCCCTCGTATCCGTTACTTTGCATAAACGCAAACAATTCGGAAACCGTAAGATCGTAATCCGCGTCTTTCCCGTTGGTGACTTCGAACGTATAAAAAGTATCGTCGCTCATCGTAATCGTATAGGTATCCACGTTGCCTTCCGAGTACGATTTTTCTATTTTTTTCACGGAAACGCCGTCTTTTCCGTCGCGCCCGTTTTTAACCGTAAAATTGTAAGTCGAATTATCCGAATAAGTTATGCGGTACAGGTCGTCCGTTCCGTCCGAAGATATTTTTTCGATTCCGGTTATGCCCACGCCGGTATCGCCCTTTTCACCTTGCTCTCCCGTCGCTTTCACTCCCGTATTTACGTCTCCGACGTACCAGAAACCGTCTTTAATCTCGGGCGCGGTTCCGTCGTCGCCCTTCGCTCCGATAAGGGAAGCCAGCCACTCCGTTTCCGTTCCCGTATAACCGTTTTTCACCGCGACCGCATATGCGTCGTCGCCTTTGAACGCGTCAATCAAATCCTGCAACGTCCCCTCGAATCCGAGTTCGGTCGCAAGCGCGTACACCGTATTGATACCGATTACGCTGTTTTCGGAAAAATCCGCCGAATAGTAATATTTAGTTTCGCCGTCGCGTTTTACCGAGAGAATGCCTCCGTCGAGCGTTCCCTCGAACAGCCGTTCCGCTCCTTGCTCGTCGTAGAACGCGGCGACAGTTCCGCTCCTGACGAAAACTCCTCTGTTACGCGCGGCGTCTTCCCATTTTCCTCCGCCTATAGCGTACCAGTCGGTTTCGTCGATCGCGCCGTTATTGCGCGCGTAGAAAACGTCGTAATCGGGCGTTTCCGTATCCGCGCCCGTACAACCTGCCGCAAAAGCGGCGACGACTAAAATAAGTATAATGGCAAAATACGCCGTTCTTTTCCTTAACAAAAGTACCTCTTTCCCGTTAATTTTCCGGCACGGGCGAACGGAGAGCAAAGTGATATACGCTCTCTATACTGCTTGCGCACGCTCTCTGCGTGTCGTAGTTCTGTCCGTAGTATTCCATCGGAGAATTTGCGGACTGACTGCGAAGCACGAATTTATATCTTCCCGACTTATCGGGGTCGATGACGAAGTATCCGTTTTTAACGGTATTGACGAACGTTTTCAGTCCGTTGAGACAACTGTTATACGTCTTGTAATCGCGGGACTCGTAAAGCAGTTGACCGTTGTTTGCAAAGAGCAGATAAACGAACGGCGAGGTTTTCGAGGTTTCGTCCACTTTTGCGATCTCCCATTTTCCTACCGCGCCCGTGCCTTCTTCCACGGCTTTTACCGCCGCTTCGGGTATCTCGTATCTGACGAACTTCGCCACGAAATCTTCTTCGGTAATGTCCACGACGGGCGATACCGCGGCAAATCTCTTAACGCTTTCGATATTGTTCCTGCAGGAAGTCTCGGTGGAGAAACTTTCGCCTATGTATAAAAGCGTGTTGCTCGTGGGGCTCTTGAGAATGAATTTGTAATTCTTGAATTTATCCGCGCGGACGGTGAATCTTCCGACCTTGACGGCTTCGATAAAGTTGTTTATCGCTTCGCGGCAACTTTCTATCGATTTATAGGCTTTGCTTTCGTACAGAAGTTGTCCGTTGTTTGCGCGCAGAAGATAGTTGTACCCTCCGAGGTCGGAGTTGCATATCTCGAACTTACCCGATATTTTCGCGTCGGTTCCTTCGGTTTTTTCTTCCGCAACTTCGTCTGCGACCGTTTCCGCTTTTACCGCGACGGTCTCTTTTGCCTCGGGTTTCGCTTCTTCCGCCTTTTTCTCTTCGGCAACGGGTTTAGCCGCTTTTTTCGCGGCGAGTTTCTTTGCGCGCGCGGGTTTCGGCTCGGCTTTCGGTTCTTCTTCGACGACCGCAGCCGCGGTTTCCTTTTCT
>JBJETX010000168.1:0-12053 GCA_051883535.1 Christensenellales bacterium
GAGGCAATAACCGTAAATAACCGCGGCGGCAAAACAGAGTAAAAATCTCCAATCGAATTTTCTTACTATCAGACAGAGTAAAATCAGTATAACGCCTTGCAGAAGGTATTCGGTAACGCCTACGCTGAAAAACGACGAGAGCGAGGAAAGGTATTCCTGAAGTATGAACGTAGGCGCGGCTATCATACTTACGCCTAATCCCGTTTTTTTGCACAGGCACACTCCGAGCGACATAAAAATCGTTCCGAGTATCCACATAAGTTCTGAGGTTTTGGGTATTCTTTTGTAACTGTTCGGCATACTGAATCCTTATTTTATCTTCTGTTCTTGTAGTTTGAAAACAGGCGCAGGCAAAGCGTCAGCACGTTGCTTGCCGTGCGCTGTATTTCTCCGAGGCTAAGGTCGCCGCGCTTAAAAGAAACGACGACGGAGTTATCGAGTTTACAGCGCAGTCTCGATATGCTGCCGGGCATAAGGACGTCCACGCCGGAACGGACGCGGTAGGCGTTGTTTTTAAGGCGAGGGAATTCCTTGCTTCGGGATTTACGCATCCACCAGTCGGTTATGACCGTTCCGTCGAACCCGAATTCGTTCCGCAGCACGGTAACGCACAGGTCGTAGTTGTAATGGCTCCATACGCCGTTTATTTTATTATAAGAAGTCATTATCGTCATAGGCGAGGACTGACTTATGCAGATTTCGAAGGGTTTCAGATAAATCTCCCGCAGAGCGCGCTCGCTTACTATGGAGTCGTTGCGCGTGCGGTTGGTTTCCTGATTGTTGCAGGCAAAGTGTTTCGGGCAGGCGGAAAGACCGTTTTTCTGTATTCCGCGAACGTACGCCGCCGCGATTTCGCCGCTTAAAACGGGGTCTTCCGAGTAATACTCGAAGTTTCTTCCGCAGAGCGGATTTCTGTGTATATTCAAACCCGGAGCAAGCAGCATATGCACGGACAGACGGTTCATTTCCCGTCCCACGAGATCCGTCAGTTTTTCGACGGAAACGGAGTCCCACGAGGAAGCGAGACAGGTTCCGCAAGGCAGAAGAGCGGCGTATTCGTGAAGTCTTATGCCCGACGGACCGTCGGCGACGACGACGGGCGGCACGCCTTTGTTTCTCAGCGATTCGGTTACGCCGCCGAGCGCGCCCGCATTTCCGCCTGAGCCGAGAGGGGAATTCATTTTCCCTTCTCCGCAGGAGAGTGCGGCAAGGTCTTCGACGGAGAGCGAAGAGACGAACTCGTTTAAGGACGCTTTTCCAGTAGCGACGTCGTCGAAAGAAATATTTCCGTCGGCGGCGGATTCGGCTTTCGGAACGGAATCGAGAATTCTGTCTTTAAGAGAGTAGCACGCCGTCGGCGCGGGTTCGTAGACGGGTTTATTCTCGTTATACTTCTTTTTCATACGCATAAAAGGTTTTTGCGGTCGCATAACGGGCGCGCAGGTTTTTGTCGATACGGTGTTTTCCACGATAAATTTTCCGCATTCCGTCGTTTCGCGTACGTTCTTACCGACGGCAATCCGATATTCTCCGCTTTCGAGAACGTAGGAATAAGGGAAACCGGTTACGCCCGTCTCGTCGTAGGACGACATTGCGTAATAGGGTACGGAAAACCCGAGACGGCAACTTTCGCCTGGGTTCAGTACGGGAGTTTTTTTGAAAGCGATAAGGCTTTTCGCCGCTTTGCCGAGTTTTCCGCAGGGCGCGGAGAGATAGCATTGCACGACTTCCCGTCCTTCACGCGTTCCGGTATTCGTAACTTCCGCGGAAAAGGATATTCCCTCTTCGTCGGCGAAGAAACTTTGCGGAACTACGGTAAACGTCGTATAGGAAAGACCGTATCCGAACGGATAGAGGACGTTCGACGGCGCGAAAGTCTCGAAATAGCGGTAACCCACGAAAATATCTTCCGAATACTCGTTTGCTTTGGGGTTGCCGAACGCGTCCGACGACGGATACGAAGCGTACGAATCTGCTATACTGTCGGTAAGTCTCGCAGACGGATTCACCCTGCCGTCGAGAACCGCGGCGAGAGCGTTGCAACTTTCCATTCCGCCTTGCCAGGCGAGTAAAACCGCGGATATTTTGTATTTTTTCACCCAGGAAAAGTCTATTACGTTTCCGCAGTCGAGGATGACCACGGTTTTTTCAAACGCATTCGTTACCGATTCGAGCATTTGTTTTTCCGTTTCGGTGAGGAAAAAACTGCCTTCTTTCAGTTTGTTCTCTCTGTCCTCCCCCGCCGCGCGACCCACGACCGCGACGGCGACGTCGGACTCGGCGGCTGCGCGCGCCGCGAGTTCCGCGGTAACGGGCATTTCTTCGTAATTATACGGCCAATGTCCCCAAAACCCGTCGAAAGGCGGATTGTCTTTTCGCCAGGAATCGTAAATTCCGAGTAAGTTTTCGTTGAGTAAAAATCCGTTTTTTTTCATTGCCTCGACGAGATTGACGCGGTAAGGGGCGCGGACGTCTCCGCCGCTGCCGTATCCGACGTAAAAATAGTCGGTCTGACATCTTCCGAAAAGGGAAATCCGATTTTGTTTGCCGAGAGGGAGCACGCCGTCGTTTTCGAGCAACACTATACCGTCCGCGGCGGCGGCGAAACACGCTTCCGTTAAACCTTCCGTCGGAGTCCACGGATTTTTCGGAGGTTCTCCGCCCGTTATCTGCGCGACCGCGCCTCCGATAAGAGAGTAAATGCCGTTTTTGATTTTCTGCGTCGTTTTCATATATACCTTCCGAAATTTATTTGCAGTAATCGGCGAAAATCGCGGCGGCTTTCTCGTTGAGAACGAAGTTTTCCGTCCGCGTACGGGACCAGACTTCCGCTATTTCGTCGTAGGAATCCTCGTGAGGATTGATTTTCGGCAACGCGCCGCAGTACAGCCCCCACATATTATTATCGTCGAGCGTTTCCGTGCATATTTTATAAGACCACGTAGTCCAGTTGCAACCGCCTTTTTCGTAAGCGTTCAGAACGTACCGCCAACTTTTTTCTTCGGAAAAGGCGTTGAATTCTCCGATTAAAACCGGTACGCCGAGGTCGGCGTAAGAGCGTACGTATTTTTCCGCGGCGTTTTTCTGTACGAGCGGCATTTTCTCTCCCGACCATTGGTAGTTATGGAATTCGTAAACCACGTTTTCCCAACCGTATTCCTCGGGAGAGGGCAACGCGTGCGCGCCCCAGATACCTTCGAGGAAAATCATATGCGTAGGGTCCACGGAGCGGATTGCTTCGTAAAGCCTGTCGTAAAAATCCCATTGAGTTTTTCCCGTGCCGCCTTTCTGATAGCCGCTCAGGGGTTCGTTGAGAAGGTCGTAACCTGCGACGGCTTCGTTGCCGACGAACCGCGAAGCGACTTCTTTCCATAAAGCCACCGTTGCGTCCATATATTCGGGAGTGGAGAAGAGTTCCGCGCGCGTAACGTCTCCCGAATGTTCGTATCCGCTCTGCGAACCTATCGCGCCGTGAAGGTCGAGAATAACGTACAGTTCGCGCCTGCGGCACTGCTTAACGAAATCCGCAAGCCGCGCGAAACCCGGTTCGTAAAACTTTCCGTCGGGGTCCGTGAGGTTCATATAAGTAAAAGGCAGGCGTATTACGTTGAATCCGACGTTTTTGATATTGTCGAAGTCGGATTCCGTCCACCAGTTCGATTCGTAAATATCGAAGAGCGCGCGCGTATTTTCGTAGCCGAATCTCTCGCAAAGAGCGTCGTACGCTTCTTTATGACAGGTCGATTCTATCGGCGACATCCAACTTTCGGTTACGAGATAACTCCCCGCGTTGGTTCCGCGAAGGCGGACTTCGCTCCCGAGAGCGTTCTTTATCGTCTTTCCTTCCGCGTGCAGAATAGTGTATTCTTTCGGGTTTTGGTATACTTTAACGGTATTTTCGGAACACCCGAACAGGAAAAACGAAATAAAAATCAGAACGCATGAAAATAAAAGGAATCTGCTGAAATTACGGCTCATAAACCGATTATAGCATTTTCGTGCGAGCATTGCAACAGCGCGGAAGGAAAAGAACGGCGCGCCTTTTTTGCGGTTTTAAGAAAAAACGTATTGACGCTTGCTAAAATGCGTTCGTTATAGTATTATTATATGGACTGTATACAAAATAAAATTTGACAATCGCCGTAAACGGCGGTTGCGGAGGATTTATTATGCATTGGACGGGAAAAGTTACGCCGATAGCGTTTTCGATAGGGAATTTTTCCGTTGCGTGGTACGGAATCATCATTACCTGCGCGATGGTGCTCGCTCTGGTGATTTCCATAAAGAGGGTAAAGCGTATTAACGTGTCAGCCGACGATATGCTGATGCTGTTTCTTATAGCGATTCCTCTGGCGGTTATTTTCGCCCGTCTCGGATACGTTATATCGAACTACAAGGTGTATTTTACTTCGCCTTACGACTGGGACGCGTTCGTCAATACAATCGCAATATGGAAAGGCGGTCTGACGATAATGTGGGGAGTCCCCGGCGGCTGTCTCGGAGCGTTTATCTGGGCGAAAATATACAAAAAAGACGTGATAAAAGTCGCGGATATCGTTTTGCCGACCGTTCTGTTGGCGCAGGCGATAGGCAGATGGGGCAACTTTTTCAATCAGGAACTGTACGGACAACCCGTTACCGATCCGAACGCGCAGTGGTTTCCGCTCGCCGTGTTTATCGAGCACGAAGGGGAATGGAGACAGGCGACGTTCTTCTACGAAATGGTGCTTAATCTGATAGGTTTTATCGTGCTGAGTTGTCTCGTAAGAAGAATCGACGTAAAAGGTTTCGGCTCGCTCGCTTATTTCGGCTGGTACTGCGCGGTTCGCGGAATTATGGAAATTTTCCGCGCGGAAACGTCGGTTATCGACGATAAACTCGGATTCAACAGCGTTATGGTATTATGTTTCGTCGTCGCCGCTTTGTGCGTAGCGGGTATAGTTTTGCTGATTCTCAGGAAGAAAAAGCGCGGCGGAAAGGTATTCTTCAAAAACGGAATACCGCCTTTGCCGCCCGAAAAGAAAGCGTCCGACGAAACGCTTACTCTCAATTAACCTATTTGTAAACGGAAACGGAGGAATACATTTATGAAAAAATTACTTTTGGGCGATTTTGCCGTGGCGCGCGGAGCGTACGAAGCCGGAGTTAAAGTCGCAACGGCATACCCCGGTACGCCGAGTACGGAAATAACCGAAGAACTTTCGAGGTATCCGGAGATTTATTCGGAGTGGTCGCCGAACGAGAAGGTTGCCGCCGAAGTCGCGATAGGAAGTTCGATTCACGGCGCGAGAACAATCGTTTCGATGAAGCACGTCGGACTCAACGTTGCAAGCGATCCTTTATTTACCGCCGCTTATACGGGCGTGAACGCGGGACTCGTGTTCGCGGTTGCCGACGACCCGTCGATGTTTTCTTCGCAGAACGAGCAGGACACACGTCTCATAGCCCGCGCGGCGAACGTACCCGTTCTCGAACCGTCTGACAGCGCGGAAGCAAAGGAGTTTACCAAGTTCGCTTTTGAGTTGAGCGAAAAGTACGATACTCCCGTTATTCTGCGTATAACGACGAGAGTCGCTCATTCCCAAAGCATGGTAGAGTTGTGCGACAGAGAGGAAAGACCCGTTATTCCTTACGAAAAGAACATAGCGAAGTACGTTATGATGCCGGCAAACGCGATTAAACGGCACGTAATCGTGGAAGACAGACTTAACAGATTATCCGAAGACAGCAACGCTTTTTCCGTCAACAGAGCGGAATACAGAAGTACGAAACTCGGAATTATTACCGCGGGCGGAGTTTATCAATACGTAAGAGACGCGGTTCCCGAAGCGAGCGTGCTGAAACTCGGTACGGTTTATCCGCTGCCTTACAAACTGATTGAAGAATTCGTTTCCAAGGTCGACCGTTGCATAGTGGCGGAAGAACTCGAACCGCATATAGAAGGTCTTATAAAACTTCACGGAATCGACGTCGAAGGCAAGAATATCTTTTCGAGACAAGGCGAATTTTCCGTCAATATGATTAGAGAAAAACTGCTCGGAGTAAAGAGCGACGCGGTTCCGGCGCAAGTTCCCGCCCGCCCGCCCGTACTTTGCGCCGGTTGTCCGCACAGAGGCGTGTTCTTTACGCTCAAAAAGATGAAACTCGACGTAATGGGAGATATAGGCTGTTATACTCTCGGAGCGATACCTCCTCTCGGCGCAATAGATACCACCGTTTGTATGGGCGCGAGTATAGGAATGGCGATAGGCGCGGATAAAGCCGACCCCGAAGCGCACAAGAAGACGGTTGCCGTTATCGGAGATTCGACGTTTATTCACAGCGGAATCACGGGACTTATAGACGCGGTTTACAACAAAGCCAACGTTACCGTTATTATACTCGACAACAGGACGACGGGCATGACGGGACATCAGAACAACCCGGCGAACGGAAAGACGATAAAAGGTGAAGAAACTTTCGAGTTGAACCTCGAAACCGTATGCAAGGCGGTGGGCGCGAATTCCGTACGTACGGTTGACCCTTACGATCTCGACGCGTTCGGCGCGGCGGTTAAAGAAGGGTTGGGATCCGAGGGCGTATCGGTTATTATTTCCAAGCGTCCCTGCGTTCTGCTTACGAAGAAACTCTATCGCGGATTTACCGTCACCGACGAATGCAGGCATTGCAAGGCTTGTATGCAACTCGGATGTCCCGCAATCAGCAACGTGGACGGAATAAAAATCGACGCTTCGCTTTGCACGGAATGCGGACTTTGTATGAAGGTGTGCCGTTTCGGCGCGATAAAGAACAGGGAGGATAAATAACTATGGATATACTTATTACCGGAGTCGGCGGACAGGGAACGCTTCTCGCAAGCAGGGTGCTCGGGAAATACGCGCTTGACAACAGACTGGATTGCAAACTGAGCGAAGTTCACGGAATGAGCCAGAGAGGCGGTAGCGTGATTACCTTCGTAAGAATAGGAAAAGATATTTATTCGCCCGTTATCGACGCGGGAAACGCCGACGTAATCATTTCTTTTGAAAAACTCGAGGCGTTAAGGTACGCTCATTATCTCAAGAAAGACGGAATTATGCTTTACAGCACGCAGGAGATAATGCCGATGCCCGTGGTTATCGGGGCGTGCGGCTATCCCGACGATATAGAGGACAGATTGCCTGCCAAGAAGTACGCCGTGGACGCGCTCGGACTCGCGGAAAAAGCGGGTAACAGCAAAGCGGCGAATTCGGTTATGATAGGCGCGTTTACTAAACTTATGGGATTGGATAAGGACAAAATGAAGAGCGCGTTGATGGCTTCGATTCCGCAAAAATTGACGGAAATCAACGACAAAGCCTTTGAGTACGGATATAACGCCTGAATACGCAGAAACGCGAATTTTTAACGGGAATAAATGAGAAAAAGAACGAAAGCCGACAAAACTACGGATACTTCCGTAAAGCGTCGTAAAAAACTGTCGAAAAAGTGGAAAGCGGTTATTGCCTGCGCCGTTATACTGTGCGTTGTCGGAACCGCGCTCGGCGTGTATTTCGGGTTGTTCGCGGACGCGTCTTATTTTTTCGATCTCGAACATTATCTTAAAACGGCAGAACTCGTTTTCTGCGACGAATTTGACGGAAACGCCGTAAACGAGGCGAACTGGACGGTGGAAGGGAAAGACGCGGAAGGCGGAAGAATACCGAGGCGCGGCGGATACTGGACCGATGAAGCCGTTTCCGTCAAGGACGGCAATCTCACCATAAAAACGTACAAAGCCGAAGACGGGCATTATTATACCGGGTCGCTTACGAGCGAAGACAAATATGAAAACCGCTTCGGGTATTACGAAATCAGGTGCAAACTCCCTTCCGCTTACGGGATATGGTCGGCGTTCTGGCTGATGCCTTCCGACGGAGCGTTCGATACGGAAAATCCCGACGCCACCGTGGCGGGCGCGGAAATCGATGTTTTCGAAGCCCCCGCGTATCCCAAAGAAACGGTTCAGCAGGCGGTACATATCGGCGGTTACGGCAAAAATCATAAATCCGTGTTCAACGTAAAATGGCTCGTGGCGGATTTCGGAGATTTGTATAACGAGTTTCACACTTACGGGGTGTATTGGAATAAGGATATTTATATTTTCTACGTGGACGGGGAAGCGGTATGGAAAACCGACGTATCCGATAACGTGTCCACGCTTTCTCAATATATGATTATATCGACGGAAGTCGGCGGAAAAACCGTCGGCGGAGAACCCGTTCCCGGGGTGGCGTGGGGCAATCCGGTATTGTTCAAATCACCCGACGACGAACTTAACGATTGGTCGGATTCTGCCGATTTTGTCGTCGATTACGTCAGACATTACAGATAAAAGCGGTTTGTAAAAGGTTAGTCAGACGAAGATTTTTTTGAACAAATCAATCAGAATAAAGAGAAGAGAACGGCGATTGTAGGCGAGGGGCTCTTGCGCGGGGAAAAGCGTTACCATACGGTAGATATATACGCCGATAAAAGCGGCGACGATTAACGCGCATAAGACGATAAAAACGCGGGAACGCTCAAAGCGAGGGCAAAGAAAAGCGGCAAAGCAAAGAGCGGCGGCGAGGGGCAGAACGACGAATAACGGGTGCATGGCGAACGCGCCTGCAAAGTCGCCGCGAAAGAAGAGTAAAACCGCGCGCGTAAGACCGCAACCCGGGCAGGGAACTCCGAATATAAGATTTATCGGACAAGCGTGACCGAGCAACAGAGTTGCGGTCACGCTGTAAATACCGAATAAAAGTAAGAAGATAAACAGACGAGCGGTTCTTTTTGAAAACAGAGAAGACATAAAGCGGCTCGTTTTGTTGATTTTATTGGTTTTGCAGCGCATCTGCGAGTTTGTTCATGTCGTCCTGCATGAGAGCGATGTTTACGATTTCCAGACCGAAAATGCAGAGAAGAACGTACAGCCACGCCTCGTTGGATACGCGGACGCCGAGGTCGGCGGCGAGAATTTCAAGACGCTTGGCTTCTTTATAGTACCAGTAAATCATATAGATACCGCAGGTGAGAATGGAAAAGAGAAGGGCAAGACCGCCGCTGCGGCAACTGCCGTCGCTTTTCTCCGCGAGGGAGTATTCTATCTCGTTGGTGACAACTACTTGCCAGTAAAGAGCGTAAATGCCGCAAGTAACGATGGAAAGAAGAATGACGGAAACGATATTTCTGCGTTGCATAAAAGATACCTCTCGTTTTTGCGATAAGTGTAACACCGAACGCAAGATAAAGTCAATACAAACGGCGCAGAAAGTTGCGGAGATTGATAAGGGAGGGCGAATGAACGGACGAAGAAACGAAAGGTTTGCAGGGAAAAAGGAGAAGGGAAAAACGATTGACAAAACGCAGAAAAGCGTCCATAATATATAATACTTACGAAAAAGCGTAAGGGAAAAGATAAGAGGGAAAACAAAAAGGAGGCGTAGCGAAGCGGTCACAACGCGGCGGTCTTGAAAACCGTTTGGGTTAACAGCCCCCGGGGGTTCGAATCCCTCCGCCTCCGCCATTAAACAGAAAACAACCCAAAGCGGTTGTTTTCTGCTTTAATCGAGGAACACGAGGGATTCGAACGGGCGGTAAAGCGACAATCCGGTGAATTGTCGCTCCGCCCGGGCGAGATAGGCGCGTTTTGAACGCAAGCAAACTACGTTTGCGCAGGGCTTTCAGTAAGGCAAGCATAACGGGTTTATGTGATTTTGATTTAATTAGATATTAACATCTATTGCAGTATAACAAATTTTCGCTTGCTATTATTCGCGATTTGGAATATAATATAAACAAAAAAATTCAAGGTGTAGTATGTTAAGTTTTATATCCGCAAAAGAAGCCGCCGAAAAATGGAATATTTCTCAAAGACGTGTTTCCGTTCTTGCAAGCGAAAACAGAATAAAGGGAGCAATGATGGTGGGGAATATGTGGATTATTCCGGCAAATGCCGAAAAACCGATAGATAAAAGGACTGTTCGGTACGAAAAAACTAAAACAGTATCGCTTAAACCGTTTGTTAAGTGGGTCGGTGGGAAAAGTCAACTTGTCGAACAAATTGAAAAAATACTTCCGTCGGACGGCGAAAAAATGCTGACAAAATATGCCGAACCTATGGTAGGCGGTGGGGCATTGTTTTTCAGTATTTTATCGAAATATGATTTTGAAGAACTTTATATCAGCGATATCAACGCAGAACTTATAAACGCATATCAAGTCATACAAACCGATGTTGAAAACCTGATAACAAAACTTAACGAAATGCAAATGTTGTTTTTGCCTATGGACGAAAACGGCAGAAAATATTTCTACTACAATATTCGCGAAAAGTTTAACTCTACCGCTTTATCGCAAAAAACGGCAACGGACAAAGCGGCGCAGTTTATTTTCCTTAATAAAACTTGCTTTAACGGACTTTACAGAGTAAACCGTAAAGGGCAATTCAATGTCCCGATGGGCGCGTACAAAAATCCTACGATTTGCGATGATGAAAATTTGCGCAATATTCATGAGGCACTCAAAAACGTAACCGTCGTTTGCGGAGATTACACTCTTTCGAAGTCGTTTATAGATAAGAATACGTTTGTATACCTTGATCCCCCGTATCGCCCTATTTCGGAAACCTCGGGTTTCACATCATACAATACGGAAGTCTTTGACGATAACGAGCAGATAAGACTTGCAGAATTTATTGACGAAATCAATCTTTCGGGTGCAAAAATCGTATTGAGTAATTCCGACCCGAAGAATGTGAACAAAGAAGACAATTTCTTCGACGATTTGTACAAAAATTACAAAATCAACCGCGTTGAAGCAAGCCGTGCTATCAATAGCAAGGGCGACAAACGCGGTAAAATAAACGAATTACTTATTTGCAACTGAGGAGAACCAATATGACTATTCTTGAACTTACTAAAGAAGAAATTGATAAATATATTGATGAGCTGTATTCTTGTTTTCCTACAGGTCGTGAATTTGAAATTTTTCTTAATTCTTTTTTAAGTGCACTTGGCTTCGAAGAAGTAGTTACGACTCAATATGTTGGTGATAAAGGAATTGATTTAACTTGTACTAAAACTGGTCTTGACACTAAAAATGGTACAGATACAATCAATTACTATGTTCAAGCAAAACGATATGCTCGTAGCAATAAAGTACAACCTAAAGAAGTCCGCGATTTAAAAGGAACAACCAAACGTGACAAAAACGGAAATATTTTGAATAGCAATTATATCAATGTGTTTATCACTACGTCTACTTTTACAAAAGCAGCTTTAGAAGAAGCAAATGATAATCCAAATATGCCGGTTATTACCATCGACGGTACACAACTTATTCAATATTGCATTGAACACGGCATCGGATTCAATTACAAGCCGGTTTTCTCAAAAAACGACATCTTTTCATTAACCAATTATGGACAACCAACTGATAATTTTGTTGTGTCTGAATCAGAATACTTAGTCGAAAGAGAGATAACGAAAAATGACATAAGAGCAAGAATTTTGATTATTCCGCAGATCGTTAAAAATGAACTTCCCATAGATAAAGAAAAGTTTAACGTTCTGTTTAACGGAATTAAGAAACAGCTTAATATTGATAAATCACGCCGATATTTTGGCGGTGTTACTGATTTGTATAAACAATTTGATTTATTAACAAGTGACGGTGTATTCATTAGTAAAAAAGCGAAATGGAAAATAGATAACGATATAATAATCGTTGATTTGATATAATAGGAGAAAACAAATGAAAAGAGATTTTAACGAATGGCTCGGTTCGTTCAGAAACAGTATTTGCAATTATAAATTTTACGTAGACTTTGAAAAAGTTTACGGCAATGTCGATAAAATAAAAGTCGAATTAAACATACTTAATTCGCTTATCGGCTCGAAAAATATTGAAAACGATTTCAAAAAACTCGTGGCTGAATATCCGAAAGTTTTGAAATGCGTTCCAATTTTGCTTGCAGTACGCGGTCGTGAAATTTACGCTATCGACGGCGACGGAGAATACTTATTCAATTTTGCAAAGCCCAATTATTCAGT
>JBJETX010000169.1:0-11988 GCA_051883535.1 Christensenellales bacterium
TTTACGAACCTCGCGTTTCTTCCCCAGGCTATGCAGGGCAGATAATCGCTTTTGTTATACGCGCGGTTCACCGCAAGCAGAACGTCGCATATTTCCCTCTTGAACGGCGTCATTCTGTAAATCGGTTCTTTGCAGACGTAACCCGTTATGTCTATGGTATTGGGATTGCGCGTTTCGTCGTTATCGAGAATTTCTCTTACGAACAGCGTGAGCAGCAATTTGCTTTTCCCGTCCACCATTTTGTTATAACTTCTCAACTGCCCGGCGAACGTAACGAGGCTTCCCTCTTCTATTCCCGAACCGTCCAGCAGCCTTTCGCTTATGGTAAAAGGTATTACGTCGAGTTGTTCGCTCAGTCTCGGAACGCTCAACGTGCTTTCGTAAAACCCCTCGCCGTACATCTGATGCGAAAATACCGGCTTGCTTTGCACCACGCCGCACAGCGTAGCGGCGTTATTGTTCATCATTTCATAATTCATACTCCCGTACTCCCATAATTAAGTAGTTGCCGAATGCTGCGTTCCGTTGTTGTCAACGTAGTAATCTTCAGTCAGCACCAGTTCGTCCATTCTCACGCACTTCATTCCCTTGTTCTTCAATCCGAGAAGAACTATCGGCAATGCGTCGAGTATGTGGTCGCTGTTGTTGTGGCAAAGCACAATAGAACCGTTTTTTACCTTCGGCAGTATCCTGTCGGCTATCTGTCCTCCGCTCAGACCTTTCCAGTCAAGGCTGTCGACGTCCCATTGTACACCCGTTATTTTTTTCTTTTCCAGTTCCGTCATCAGAGCGTCGTTGTACTCTCCGAACGGAGCGCGGAAATAAGTAACGGTCTGTCCCGTAATCTCTTTCACCTTATCGGATACCTCGGAAATTTCCTTTTCCATCTCCGCTTCGGAAAGTTTATTGAAGTGAGGATGGTTTGCGCTGTGATTACCGATAAGATGTCCTCTGTCCGCGATTTCCTTGACGAGGTCCGGAAACGCGTCTATCCAGAACCCCACGAGGAAAAACGTTGCTTTAACGCCGTATTCGTCGAGAATATCGAGAATTTTCAGCGTTTTGTCTCCGCCCCACGCCGCGTCGAAACTGAGCGCGACGACTTTTTCCTCCGTATCCACGTTATACACGGGAATTTTCCTTTTGTTCCCGCTTTCCGCGTTTACGGTCTGCGCCGTCGTTACTCCGTACCAGGTAAGTACGGACGCGCAGGCAATCAACGCAACGAGCGTCAGGGCGATTACCACACGGCTTTTTTTAAGAACTACGAACATTCGACTCTCCTACATTTTAGAACCGTTTCCCTGTCGGATTATGAAAAATCCCGTCACATTTACGCGATTTATATCCCCGACGGCGAAAACTTACGTTAAAACTTATTGTCCGTAGCCTGCGTTTATTCTTTTTTCTTTAATTTCCTTTACTTTTTTCTCAATTTTTTGCAATATCTTTGCGATAATGCATTCCGTCGAAATTGATTTTTCCGATGTTCGCATATACCTTTGCGGCGCATTCTTCTTTCGTCTCGCCGAAACTCGCCACGCCTATTACCCTTCCGCCCGAAGTTCTCAATTCGCCGTCTGCGATTTTCGTTCCCGAATGGAACAGCGAAACGTCCTCGTCAACGTTGTCCGATATGGTTATTTTCATATTCTTGACGTATTCCAACGGGTATCCGCCGCTCGTCGCCACGACGCACACGCCGCTGCATTCTTTCACTTTGACTTCCACTTCGTCGAGTTTGCCGTCGATAACCGCGTTGATGATATCGAGAATCGGGGTTTCGATAAGAGGAATGATAACCTGTCCTTCAACGTCGCAGAACCTCGAAACGAAGTCGACGACTTTAACCGCCCCGTTCTCCCCGATAATGACGCTGAATCCGATTACTCCTTTATATTCGCTTCCTTCCTTTCTCAACGCTTCAATCGTGGGAATGATTATTTTTTCGTACACCGCCTGCTTTACTTCGGGCGTATACGCCGAAGCGGGCATACTCGCGCCCATTCCCGCGGTACTCATACCGAGATTGCCGTCGTATACCCTGCGGTAGTTTTCGACGGCGGGAAGAGGAACTACGGTTTTCCCGTCCGAAAAAGCCATAACCGTCACGATATCGCCTTTAACGAACTCTTCCACGTCGATTTTATCCCCCGACGAACCGAACAGTTTCGCTACCATTATATCGTACGTCGCGTTTTCCGCCTCGCGCATATTGCGGCAGAACACGATACCTTTACCGCCCGTTCTTCCGTCCGTCTTGACGACCAACGGAAACTCCTGCGTTTTCAGATATTTTTTCGCTCTCGTGTAGTCGTCGAAAATTCTGAACTTCGGAGCGGGAATTCCGTATTTTTCGCACAGTTTTCCCGAAAATTCCTTACTGCTCTCCACTTTTGCCGCTTTCGCGCTGCAACCGAACGCCCTGTGTCCTTTTGAGTTCAGCAAATCTGTCAACCCCATAGCGAGCAACTCGTCGGGACTCACGATAGTCAATCCGATTGTCGGGTTTGCGTCGAGGAATTCCACTATGCCGTCGAAATCGAATATGTCCATTTTGATGCAGGTGGCTATTCCGGCAAGTCCGCCGTTACCGGGAATACAAAAGATGTTGTTGACTCTTTCATCCTTTTTAAGTGCGATTGCCAATGCGTGTTCACGCCCACGCGAGCCGATGAGTAAAACGTCCATTTTATATCTCCATTTTGTTTTTTTGTCCTTCGCGGACACTCTCTTTGGTTGTCGGCGCGGATAAACCGCGTTCGGTTATTTCGTTATTAAAGCATAGTTTCCTTTTATCTGCGGAGCAACTATGAAATCCGCAAGATACGTCCCGAGAACGCCCTCCGTCAGCAATCCGTCGAGGTCGATATATTTCGCGCCTACGTACTGTTCGTACCCGACCACTATCCCGTTGGTAAATCCGCTCGCGAGACTGCTTACCAACGCGTTGGTAAGAACGTTCATATCTTCGCCGAGACTGTCGATTATATTGATAACGATATCCGGCGCGCCGCTTAACGCCCGTTTCGCCGCCGAAACGAGGAGCGGCATTACTCCGCTGTCGTATAGTTCCAGTTCTCCTTCGCAAAACAGTCTTTCGCAATCGATATTAAGTCTTTCCTCGTATCCGGTTTCTTCGAGCAAAGCGTTTATTTCGTCGGACGCGTCGTCAAGCATCCAAACGACTTCGTATATCGTGTATTTGAACAACTCCACGAAGTTTTCGTCGGTAAAATTCCTGTCTCCGTCAATCGTCTCGCCGAGCGCGTCGTTGGCGTAATCGGAAAAACTTCCGTATTCCGTCTCCGGCATCGTCAATCCGTAACTTTCCAATATGCGTTGCAAACTCGTATCCCCTTCTTTTTCGTCCGAGATATAATACGGCGTTTTTACGCAACGCTTTACCACGTCGTTCTTAACTATCTCCCACACGGGTTCCAGTTCGCTGAGGGCGTTCGGCAAAACGAAGTCCAGCAACCCTCCTTCGTCCGCTATTCCGCAATACATCCTATCCATATATAAATACAACTGTCTGCGCGCGTACTCGGGGAAATCTTCGGTAAGCAAAGCAACGTCCTCTTCAGGGCAGAACGACGGCAGATACCTCTTGTCGACGCGTTTTACCTCCGCGCTGTTTATCGATATCGTTTTTTCGCCGAGCGCAACTTCGCGGTACGACCCGTTATACATAGCGAGACAGGACGTCATAACCTCGTAAACGTCGTATTCCGTTTCGTCCGAACCATACGTTTTTTTCTTTATATCGTTGAAATGCATATGTCCGACGAAAACGAGGTTTACTCCTTTTTTCGCAAAATATTCAAGAAGAGCGTTGTTCTGCCCTTTCGCCGAGAACGCCTCCGCAATGTCGGGAAAATGATTCATAAACGGCTTATGCGCGATAATAATCGGTTCTTTTCCCGAATTGACGCATTCGTCCGTCTTTTCGTAAATCCACAAGCGGTGCTCGTCGTCCATTTCGGGTTTGAAAGTACCGTCTTCCCGATAATACCCTATATTGTCTATGGCAATTATCGTATGTTTTTCGTCGAGTTCCGCGGTATAACTGAGCGTTCCCTCATACGTATCCGTCGCTTCGCCGTAACCGAAGTTCTCGTAAATCTCCCTGAATTTCGTCTGCGAAAGACGTTTTCCGTTCCCCGCGACGTCAACGTCGTGATTTCCGTTGATAACGAAAACTTTTATTCCTCTTGACTCCGCAATTTTAAGCGCGTCGGCAACCGCTCTGTGCGACGCTTCGTCGCCGTACTCGGTCAGGTCTCCGCTTATTAACAGATACTCCGCTCCGCGCTTTGCTATATCGTCTCCGAGCGTTCTGAACACCGCCTCGGACACCTGTTTTGCTTTTTCGCTTTCCGAATACGAGTTATACAGTTCCTCCGTCAAGGTATTCGTAGCGACGACGTGTATATCCGACGTCACGATAACCGTAGGTCCTTTCGATTTTTCCTCTATGGCTGCAAAGGCTATCGCAACCGCAAAAACGGCTACTCCGCAAAACGCCGCTACGGCGGCGATGACAATCCGAACTTTCTCCGAAACCGCAATACCTTTTTTCACGTTCCGTTTCCTCCGATTACTTTCTCTATATCGTCGTGTATAACCAGCGAAGCCATTCCGTCGTAAGGCGTAACGTCCTTATTGATAAGCACGACGTTTTCTCCGTTGAAATACGCGCTCATATTTGCCGCGGGATATACCGTAAGCGAAGTGCCTACGATAACCAGGCAATCCGCTTTACTCACCGCCTGCGCCGCTCCGTTCCATATGTCTTCGTCCAGCGGTTCGCCGTACAGCACTACGTCAGGACGAACGAGACCGCCGCATTTATCGCATTTCGGTACGCCGCTATGCTTCATTACGTATTCGAGACCGAATTTCTTTCCGCATCTTACGCAATAATTGCGATACACGCTTCCGTGCAGTTCGAATACGTTTTCGCTTCCCGCCACATAATGCAATCCGTCGATATTCTGCGTTATTACGGCGGTCAACTTTTTCTCCCTTTCCAGCCGCGCGAAGTAGAGATGCGCCGTATTCGGCTTTGCGCTCGGGTACACCATTTTCGATTTATAAAAATCGTAAAACGCTTCGGTATGCCCGAACAGAAAGTCGTGCGACACGATTTCTTCGGGAGTATATCCGACGCGGGATTTTTCCGAATAAAGCCCGCCTGCCGAACGAAAATCGGGTATTCCGCTTCCGCAACTTATTCCCGCGCCGCTCATAAGAACGACGTTCCTGCTCTTATCTATTATTTCTTTGAATTTACCGTTCATTTGCGCAATAGTAAGTGTTCAGTCTGATTATCGGACGGACTCCGCATTCCGAATCGACGGACAGCCGTACGAGTTCTCCGTTTTCTCCGACGGCAAACGCTTTCGACGCCGTTTCTCCCCACGAACGCAGCCAATATCCTTTAATTCCGCTTACCGCGAATTTGTCCGCCGCATAATCGGAATATTCCGCTATTCTCGAAGCGTTATCGATAAATCCCGCCGTCGCGTCGGTAATCTCCGCATACGAGGGCGCAAACGCCACGTCCGTCGTGTCGGATTGTTTTGCCCAGGGGAATCTGTCCGCGTCGCGGTAACTCGTATAACCCGTGGATTCGCCGTTGGAAACCGTAAGGGCGGCTTTGTTAAGCAGATTTTTCTCCGCTTCGGTAAAATGCACCGCGTAGAATTCGTTTGCAAGCCATTCGCGCAACTTGCTTGCGCTCCAGTCGTTGGCGTACGTTCCCGAAAGGTTGTTCGTAGTGAGATTGAATTTCATCGCGTCGAGAACCACCGACGACTGCGCGTACGCCGTTCCGTCGTTATCGAAACGGATATCCCATCTTATCGGGTCGCAACGATAGAACAACGAATCGTTCACTTTCATATACCTCGTTCCGTCAGACGGCGTAAAGTATTTATACAACGCGCGGTAATCTCCCTGCGGATAAGACGCGGAATCGATCTGCAAAGCGGATATGACGGCGGATGAAGTTATTCTCGTCTGCGGATAAATTCCGAGATAGAAATACCTGCTTCCGTCTGCGTCCGTAAGAATATCGACGTTTTTGACGGGGTCGCCCCATTTTGCGTAAACCGTAACGTTCGCCTTCGTTTCAAGCGGATTGATTTCCGTTATTCTGTTTTTGAACTCTCTGTCGGTATACCAACCTTCGAAAACGTAATACCCTACCGTTTTTCCCGAAGAATCTTTATAATACTTGTGCGGATTGTACAGAAGTATGGTCGTAGTGCTTTGCGAATTGTACCCGGCAACGTTGTAAGGCGAGTTGACCGCGTCGCTCATATTGAGATTATACGTTATCGTATATTTGCCGCTTTCCGTATTATAAATCCATTCGCATTTTATAATCAGGCTCTCGCTGCCGTCGTAGACGTAATAATCGAAAGATTCGCTTAACGAGAACGGCTCGTCTTCGAACTTTTCGTTGACGGTATCGTACAGATACCAGCCGCCGAACGAATAGTTATTCTGCGCCATTGCCCCGAGAGTCCATTTCCTTGCTCCCGCGTTTTCGACGAATGCGGGGTCGCCCTCGACCGTGGTCATATATACGCCCGCGCTTCCGCCGTCAAGGTCGGAATGGATTATTTCTATCTCGTATTTTTTCCAGTACGCCGTCAGTTCGATTACTCCGTCGTCGTTCGCATAGGCAGCGTAATCTTCGTATGAAATCGTCGCCGTCTCGGGATATACGCTGAAAACTCCGTCCTGCATATTTATTTCTCTTACGGCGGTGACGAGGGTTCCGTCCGCCGCTTTCCAGCCCGCGAAAACGTATCCCGACGGCACGTTTTCGGTAAATCCTCTCGGAACGGCGATAACCGTTACGCTTCCGCCGTACGCAATCGTCGCGTCGCGTCTGCCGTTCGCTTCGATTGTCGGTCTCGTAAGTTGTACCAGAACGGTTTTGTCCGCTTCGGAATCCGAAGACAGTCTGACGCAATAAGTTTTACCCGCTGCGACGGAAATTGAAATCGTTTTTTCTTCGGTAGAGGTTGCCGACGCGTTATTCCCGTTTACGGGTCCGCCGGATACCCGCGCTTCTCCGTAAGTAACGGCGGTGTTCTGTCCTTCCGACGTGTTCTTGATTTTAAGCAAATATTCGCCGGTAACCACCGCGGTAAAGTAATAGTCGTGCGCCGATAAAGATACTTTCAGCGATTGCCTGTTCCCGTCGGCATACAGAACGTCGCCTTTCGTCGCGTTATAATCCGCCAAAGAAATCCAACGCGCGTAAAGAATCAGATCGCTCTTGATTGCCGCGTCGAAATCGTATTGTTCTCCCTCGCAATCGGGGTCGGCGTACCAGCCGCCGAACATATAGCCCGCGGCGGGTTTATCGGCATATTGCGTAGGATAAGTTATCTTATCTCCGGCGTTAAGTTCCTGCGAAGGCACGCCCGCGGCAAAAACCGCTCTTAACGCTTCGTCGTCGGTGTTTATATCGAAGGAAACCGTAACGTCGTATCCGTCCGCATACACTCTTCCCGCTTCTTCTTCCGTATTGACTATGTGTATCTGATATTTTCCGAACCTCGTTATTATCGCTTTATCTTTGCCGTACGCCGAAGTAACGTAATCGTCGTAAATACCGAGCAACGTACCGTCTTCGTCGTACCAGCCTATAAACGAATAATCGTCGTCTCCGAACGAAGCGTTCATCTTCCAGACTTCTTCGTAATAAATTCTGCCGTCCGCGCTTCCCGTTCTGATTTCGTATTTACCGTTCATTCCGAACACCACGTTATCGAGTTGTTGTTCGACCGCGGTATGGTATCCGTTAATTTCGCTTATCCTCGAAAATCCGACCGTAAGTCCGCCGACCGCCGCGCCGTCGGGAATTCTGACTATATACGGGTTTGCCGGATCCGCTCCGAAACGCGTTCCCCTTTCGTCCGTAACCGTATACGCAAACCCCGCGGGCAACGCGACCGCGATTTCCATAACGATTTCATCGCCGGAATAATAAGCGTAATACGCTACGTTGTCCTCGTATCCGTCGCCTGCGTTCATGTAAAATCCGTAATATCCGTCAAGCGAGGTAACCGAGGCGTAAACCGCTGCAAGCGCGGTATATTGCGTCGTGTAAGTAACCGTTCTTTCTGTGGAGAAATAGTCCGTCCCGGGAGCGTCTTTTTCCTGCCAGCCGAGGAAAACGTATCCGTTTATATCCCTTGCGGTAACCCTGTATTCCGTGCCTTCCGTCGTCGCGGGGCGGTATCCGATTATAACGGGAGACGCGAGCGACGAACCGTCCGCCGTTCTCGCAACGGGTTTATATTGTTCCGCTATTTCCGCAAACAGCGCGTTATATACGAAATCGCCCGTAATCTTGTCTCTGTCGAACACGCCGAGGTTTATCGAATACTGTAACGCACGGCTGAGCGTGGTCACGGTTCCGTCTTCTTCAAGATCCCAGCCGGCAAACGAATATCCCGAAGCGGGCGCAGCGTTAAGCACGAGATAAAGGTTGTTCCCGTCGAGATAGTACGAATAAGTAGCCGTACTTCCTCCCATAGCCTCGCCGTTACTGTTTATCGTTACTTTGAGATTGATTTTGCTCCATACCGCCTTGTAATAGGTCTTCAACATTCCCGAAGGAACTATCAGTTCGTAATCCGTTCCGAGGAGAGTCCCGTCGGCGTCGTACCAACCGTCGAAGAACCAGCCTTCGTACCACGCCGCTCCGCGTACGCCGAATTCGACCTCAGACGATACTTTCAGTCTGTAATAATTGCGAAGCAGTCCGCTTTCGTCTTCCGCGCTGAATCCCGTAATCGTTGCGTCTCCCACCGAATCGACGACTACGCGCGCGTCGGTTTTCTTCCAGCGCGGCTCGAATACGTCGCTTTCCGGGCGACATATCTCGTTTCCGCGTTCGTCGTAAAGAACGAGCACTTCTTTTTCCGCGCCGTCTTCCGAAACGACTTTTCTGACGAGTTCGAATCCCGACGACGGAGTTAAAAGTTTTCCGCCGTTATACCAACCGAGGAACGCGTATCCGTCGTTCGTATACGCTTCGACGCGGATACTGTCTCCGACCGCCGTTTCCGTTCCGTTGAGAACATAGCCGCCTTCCGCGGATTCCGCCGCGCCTTTTATCGTAATTCTGTGCACGTCGGTAGTTCCGTTTACGGTCTTCCACCTCGCCGTATATGTTTTTCCTCGTCCGTTTCCTCCGGTTGCGTAAACCGTTTCGGTTGACGCAACCGCGCCGCTTGCGTCGTACCAACCTCTGAATATATATCCGTTATTCGGTTCGGCTACGAGAATTATCGAACCGTTGTACGCTACGTAATATACCGAACCCGCGCCTTCGTCGGCGTTGATTATGTCCGCGGTGACGTAATAAATGCTCGTACCGCTGCTCTTTCTCCATACGGCGAGCAAATTCTGTTTTTCTCCGCCGCTGTATCTTATTTCGGTAACGTTGATTTCGTACGTATACGAAAAATCTTTGCCGTTGAAACCGCTCGCTCCGCCCGTAGGCATAAGAGGATTGGTTAGCGAGTTCCAGTTCATATCCTGCGAACCTTTGTAAAGCCCGAGATAGTTGAATCCCCTGTATTCGCTCTCTCCCGCCGCGTTTTTGGTGACGGCTTCTTTTTTCGTCTTAACCGTAACGACGCAAATTTCCTCCGCTTTTCCGCCGGAAACCTTTTTATACGCGTAAAAACCGATACCTGCGTTCGCCACGGCGACCGCGGGTTCGGTCGAAGTTCCGCCGTACGCCGCCACGGAGATTTCGTAATCGTCGTCCAGATGCGTGTACCACGCTTTGTATTCTCTGCCCAGCCCGTTTACGTTGAACGTGTATACCAAATCGAAGGTAATGAGTTCGTTCTTGTCGTCGTACCAGCCTTCGAACCTGTATCCGTCGTTTACCGTAGCCGTCAGCGACACGTCTTCGCCGGGTTTCCCGTCCGACGGCGCGGCGGTGACTTTCTGCGTTCCGCCCGTATACGTGTCGGCGGCGAAAGTATAATACTTCACGCCCGTTTCCACCGCTCCCGCGGGACATAGAACGAACAGTCCGTCGACGTACGTATAGTATTTATTCGCGGTAATATAAGTCGGAGAACTTGCCGCGAAAACGCCTGCCGTTACGTTTACCGAGTATGCCGCGGGTTTCCAGCACGCGATATACTCCCGTCCGACTTCCGCCTCGTCCGCGTCCACGGAAGAAATGGTAAACTCTTCCCCTACGGTAATCAGTTCGTCGTCTTTATACCACCCGAGCCATACGTATCCGTCGTACGTTTCCGCGCTTATGCGCAACGTATCGCCCGATATCATTCCGTCAAATTCGAACGCGCCGCCGTATGTCGTTCCTATGCGTTTTCTCCCGTCGTTGATTTTATAAGCGACGGAACCCGCGTCGAATACGTTCGACGTAACCGCAATGTTGTTTTCTTTGAATTTTGCCGTGAGAAGAACGGGCTCTGCGGGAATAGTTCTCGTAAGCGCGCCGCTTTCCACGCCGTCAACCTTGTCGCCTTCTCCGTCGTAAAGCCCGTCAAGAATATATCCTTTTCCTATTTCGGGTACGAGGGACGCGTAACCGCCCACGAAGTTGTTTTCCGGTCTGACTTTTACCGAAACCTTTCCTTTCGCTTCGTCCTCGCTGACGATTTTATATAAGTCGGCGGTCGTGAGCCATTTCGCTTGCAGCGTTACGCTGTTTTCCATAACGAAACCGTATCCGAATCCGTCCGACTCCTTCGTTCCTCCGACGTACCAACCGTCGAAAGTATACTCCGCGAGCGGAGTTGCCGAAACCGTAACCGTATTGCCTTTTCTCGCCGCTCCGAGTCCTGCGAGAGCGGCGGAAAGAACCGCGTTCTCCGACGTTACTCCGTCGAGATAAACGACTGCGCTTACCGTAAATTTTTTCCAGAGCGTTCCCGTTTCCACGGAAGCGGCGGTTATCCCGAGATAAACCGTAGCCGTTCTCTCCCCCGTGCTCCAACCGTCGAAAGTGTGCTTGCCGCAATCGCAATCCGCCGTAACCGCCACCGTTTCTCCCGCGCTGACGTTACCGTATTTTTCAAGGTTTTCGCTGCCTGCAAACGTAAGTTTCTGATCCACGCCAACCCCGTAATCGTCGGTCGCAACTATCGTATACTCGTACCATCTTTCCGTTACCGTGGTGCTTCCCGTCACCGCTTCGGTAGCGTAGTTCCTTTCCGCGGAAAGCAATCTTTCTCCCGAATACCAACCGCCGAAAACGTACAACGTATACGTTCCGTCGTTTTCCTTTATTCCCGAATAGGCCGACGACGCGGTCAGATACGCGCTTTCACCGTGCGCGACGGTAAACTGTTCTCTGTTCTTTACTTCTCCGGAAAGAGTTCTCAAAAGAATGAAGTCTTCGGCGTTACTGTCCCATTTTGCGATAAGAGTAACGTCGTCGGGAATGTTCCAGCCGGAAATCGCGGCTCCGTTACTTCCCGTTACTTTGGTTCCGTCGGCGGTAAACCAACCGAGGAATCCGAACCCGTATCTTGAGGGAGCGGGAAACAACGCGTTTTCGCCGAACGCGACTTTGATTTTCGCATTTTGTATCTCTCCCCCGTCTGCGTCGAGAGTGACGGTATAGTATTTTACCGACGGCACGGCGTACAACGCGACGTCGTTTTCAACGGTCGTTCCGTTCGCGCCGAAAGCCCATTTTGCCGTTCCGTCCGACCACTCGACGTCGTATCCCGTAAGCGAATAATCCACGGGCGAATCGAGCGCGGTTCCTTCTTCGCAGTCTTTTCTGCCGAGCAACGCGCCTTCCGAATCGAAGAACGATACGCTGAAAATGCGGTTTCTCCGCACGTTGAATTTTATCACGGCGATTGCCGTCATATCGCTGTCCGTTATTTTCAGATAATACTCGTTATCTCCGTAATCGGGCGCAAATTCCGCCTTGTCCGCGTCACAGACGGGATCGGTGCA
>JBJETX010000170.1:0-2718 GCA_051883535.1 Christensenellales bacterium
TCATAGTAGTCTGCTCGCTTTGTTTATCGGGTGCAAGGCGACGGAAAGCGATTGCTTTTCTTAGCGCGGAACCCGTTAAAAAAATACAAGCAACCAATATTAAGCAAGGAGAAATCAATGGGAAGAGAAGTACCCTTAGAGAAATTCAGGAACATCGGGATCATGGCGCACATCGACGCCGGAAAGACCACCACGACGGAGCGTATCCTTTATTATACGGGACTTACGCATAAACTCGGCGAAACGCACGAGGGCGCGGCGACGACGGACTGGATGGTTCAGGAACAGGAAAGAGGAATTACGATAACGAGCGCGGCGGTCACCACGCATTGGCTCGGACACACGATCAACATCATCGACACCCCCGGACACGTTGACTTTACGGTGGAAGTCGAAAGAAGTCTTCGCGTTCTCGACGGAGCGGTCGCCGTCTTCTGCGCCAAGGGCGGCGTAGAGCCTCAGAGCGAAACCGTATGGCGTCAGGCGGACAAATACAACGTTCCGAGAATTGCGTTCGTAAACAAAATGGACATACTCGGCGCGAATTTCTACAACGTCGTGGAGATGATGAAGAGCAGACTTCACACTATTCCCGTGCCGCTCGTTCTGCCTATCGGCAAAGAGAACGACTTTATCGGAATCGTGGACGTCGTGAGAAGACAGGCCCTTATTTACAACGAGGACAAGACGGGTAAGAACTTTGCGATTACCGAAGTTCCCGCCGATATGAAAGAGCAGACCGAGGAAGCGAGAAGAAACATCGTCGAAGTCTGCGCGGATTACGACGACGAGATAATGATGAAAGTTCTCGAAGACGAAGAAGTGAGCGAAGAAGAAATAATCCCCGCGCTCAGAAAGGCTACCATAGCGATGAAAGTTACGCCCGTGCTTTGCGGAAGTTCGTACAGAAACAAAGGCGTGCAGAAACTGCTCGACTACGTAGTATGGCTGTTGCCCTCTCCCGTGGATATCGCCGCGGTTAAGGGAACGGACGAAAAAGGAAACGAAATCGAAAGACATCCGAGCGACAAAGAACCTCTTTGCGGTCTTGCGTTCAAAATCGCGGTAGACCCGTTCGTCGGAAAACTTACGTTCTTCCGTATTTACAGCGGCGTGCTGACGAAGGGAATGAGCGTTTACAATTCCAACAAGAAATGCAAAGAGAGAGTGGGCAGACTTATAAGAATGTTCGCCAACGACAGAATAGATATCGACGAGGCGTACGCGGGAGATATCGTTGCGATTATCGGATTGCGCGACACGACCACGGGCGAAACGCTTTGCGATCAGGCGAAGCCGATTATCCTCGACAGCATGGTATTCCCCGAACCCGTCGTAAGACTCGCAATCGAACCCAAGACCAAAATCGGACAGGAAAAGATGAGTCTCGCGCTTGTGAAACTTGCCGAAGAAGACCCGACGTTCCGTACCTATACTGACAAAGAAACCGGACAGACGATTATCGCGGGTATGGGAGAACTGCATCTTGAAATCATAGTAGACAGACTTCTCAGAGAGTTCAAAGTCGAAGCGAACATCGGTAAACCGCAGGTTGCGTATCGTGAGGCGATCAAGAAAGCGGCGCGCGGCGAAGGAAGATACGTCAGACAGAGCGGCGGTAAAGGACAATACGGTCACTGTATCATCGAAATGGAACCCAACGAACCCGGCAAAGGCATCGAGTTTATCGACGAAATCGTCGGCGGCGTAATTCCCAAGGAATTTATCAAACCTATCGAAGACGGAATACGCGAAGCGGCGAAAGGCGGCGTTCTGTGCGGTTATGAAATGGTTGACTTCAAGATCAGGCTCGTCGACGGTAGTTTCCACGACGTAGACTCTTCGGAAATGAGTTTTAAGATTGCGGGAAGCATGGCGTACAAAGACGCGGCGAAGAAAGCCGATCCGACCATACTCGAACCTGTTATGAGCGTTGAAATAACCGTGCCGAGCGAATACCTCGGAGACGTGTTCAACACCGTCAACTCGCGCAGAGGTACGATTAAGGAAATGCAGGACAGAAACGGCGTGAAAATCATCGATTGCGATATTCCGCTGAGCGAAATGTTCGGTTACGCAAACGTTCTGAGAAGCGCGACGCAGGGCAGAGGAAACTACAATATGCAACTTAATTGCTATATGGAAGTGCCTACGAGCGAAAAGAAGCGTCTGCTTGAAGGAATCAAGACCAACGGATAAGGGAAAAAATCCCGAAAACGCGTTTATTTTCGATTTTTTTCTAATTTTGAAAAAGATTGAAAAAAACGCGTGACAAGTAAAAAAAAATATATTATAATCAATAAAGACTCAAAACAAATATATCTAATTGGGAGGATATTCTAAAAATGGCAAAAGCTAAATTTGAAAGAAGTAAGCCGCACGTTAATATCGGTACCATCGGTCACGTTGACCACGGTAAGACGACCTTGACTGCCGCTATCACGATGGTAGCCGCGGCTGCCGGTAACGCAGAAGTTATGCGTTATGATGAAATTGACAAAGCGCCCGAAGAAAAAGCAAGAGGTATAACGATAAACACCGCGCACGTTGAATATCAGACGGCTACCCGTCACTATGCGCACGTTGACTGCCCCGGACACGCTGACTACGTTAAGAACATGATCACCGGTGCCGCTCAGATGGACGGCGCTATCCTCGTAGTTGCTGCAACCGACGGTCCCATGCCCCAGACCAAGGAGCACATCCTCCTTTCCCGTC